>CBFHXO010000054.1:0-19227 GCA_965659815.1 Pseudomonadales bacterium | reverse complement strand
GACGTTAACGCCGCAGCAGGCATTGGCTGCAGGCGGTAACTACCTAGTTGTGGGCCGCCCGGTAACGCAAGCGGACGACCCACGGGCTGCACTGCAAGCATTAATAGCATCTTTACACGTTTAAATTTGCAGGGGTAAACTAGTAAACTTAAACTGATAGGCTTAAAAGCGCGGTGTGAATTTTAAGCGCGGGTAAACGCACTATTAATTTCCAGTACGCGTAAACGCGCTAAGGTAAGCGCCCAAGATAAACCTCTGCCGGTTGTTTAAGACGCCGCAATCGTTTTTTACCAATCACTGTAATGCAAGCGCTGGCAAATAAATACAGCGATGCTGGTATTGGCACCTCTGTCGTGGGTAGCAACGTTTTAAATCCCTGTTCGTCATTCACCAGGCCGAAACTTGCCGCATTTAGCTGCCAGCTAAAGTCATCGCTCTCGCTGCCTTCGCCAAAGCGTTGAATAGATATGCCCAGTGGCGTTTCGGGCAATTGAGCAATACCGATATCGGTACTGTTTAAACCGACCGCGGCGCCATCGGTGGCAAGTAAGCTACCTTCGTAACTGATAAAGTCACTAACAAGGCCGGTGGCATCTATCAGTGCAAAACCATCGGCGGGCCCGTTTTGAATACCTGAAATGCTAAAGCCCAGCACACCATAACCATTGTGCTGATCGGGAAAAATTCCGCTTAATCCAGTGTTTTTATAGACTTTTCCTGTGCCGCCATTGTAGAGCAGCAGTTGCCAGCCATTTAAGTCTGTCCCAGCTGGGGCGGCAATTTCTAACCCTTCACTAATATCACTACTCGCGTTATCGTAGTGAAATTCATTAATAAAAACAGCGGCTGCACTGGCATTGTTGGCCATGGTTGCGGCGCCCAGTGTGATTGCCAGCGACAGCTGTGCAAGCTTGATGCCTGCTGTTTGGGTTCCTGTGATTGGTCGTTGCAGTTTGCGCCGGTTAATATCGCGCTGATGTGCGTTAACTTCAATTAAAGCTGAATCAACCACCTGGTATTTTCGTTTTCGTTTACGAGACGCTATTGCTAAAGTGCTACCTGTATCTAAACCTAGTGTGCTGTGCCGGCATTTTTCATACGAGTCGCCATTGGCTTTTGCTTGCACCGTAACGGGAAGGGTAAATTTACTGACGTGATGCGAAAAAATATTTGTCATGTTTCTCTCCTTGTATGACGTAAGAAAGGTGTGAATTATGAATCACAGGGTATAGGTTCTATTCACCCTACATAAGCGCCCGCAGTTCATAAACAACGTCAATCATCTATGATCAACGAGGACTACTATAACGACATGATAAAAATTGTACAACTGGTTTTTTTATATGCTAGGATTGCGCCGCGAATGTCGCAGTGTTGATATACGGTTGTGCGTTCGTATTTGCCGGTGGGATAACCGGCGCATTATTTTTTTATTTTTCGTCCAGTAATCTGAGACAAGGAGAAAACCATCATGAAACACCTCTTTAGTATTTTATTCCTGTTATTTAGCCTTTACGCCATCACCTTACCGGCAACGGCTATTGAAAAAGCGGACGCCGGGCAAGCGGTGGCGGCAGAAACGGTGAATATCAATACCGCATCGCCGGCGCAAATTGCCAATGGTTTAAGAGGAATTGGTCTTTCCAAGGCCAAGGCCGTTGTTGCCTATCGCGATAAAAATGGGCCATTTAAGCGCGCCGCAGATCTTGCGGCGGTAAAAGGCATTGGTAAGCGCACGGTAGAGCGCAACCAGCGGAGTATACGCTTAAAGTAAACACTTGCCTGCTTTTATGCTTTTAGCGTTGGTTGCACTACGTTTAGCTATTGTTACAGTATCAGCAATAGTTGTTAACACGCTAAAATAACTACTACATAAATAGCTAAGCTCAACAGCGCCGGGCCAACTGTTTGGTTCGGCGCTTTTTTGCGCGTGGACAAACAGCGGTTCATAACGTTAGTTAATCACTTTTAAACCGACGTCTACGGTGGTTTCGCTGGGCTAAAAAGCCTGCTATCTTCAGTTATTATTCTGCGATTATTGGCATGGGTGCATGTCGGTCGCAAAATAAGGGTGGCTAAATAAAGAGTGGCTAAGTAAGGGTAAGCAGTCGCAACCAAAAAAAGCAGGGGTGAATATTTAAATGGCAGTTTACGATGTGTTTAATGGTGATGCAGATGGTATTTGTGCCTTAGCGCAGTTACGTAATGCGGAGCCCCAAGATAGCCAGTTGATTACAGGTGTAAAGCGCGATATTAAATTGCTTGCGCAAGTGCAGCCTACCAGCGGCGACCGCGTCAACGCGCTGGATATATCTATGGATAAAAACAAGGCCGACCTGCTGAGAATACTTGAAACCGGTGCCAGCGTTTTTTACTGCGACCATCATGTTGCCGGTGATATTCCCGAACATGACAGATTAGATGCATTAATTAACCCAGCCGCCGATGTCTGTACCAGCTTGTTGGTTAATGGCCGGCTAAAAGGAGCGTTTGCTCATTGGGGAATTGTCGGTGCTTTTGGTGACAATTTAAAAGCCAGTGCCAATGCTCTGGCAAAAACCACGTCGCTGACAGAAGCACAAATTGCAACGCTAGAAAATTTTGGTATTTATATTAATTACAATGGCTACGGCTCTAATCTATCTGACTTGCACTTTGAGCCTGCCGAGTTGTTCAAGCTGGTAAGCCAGTATGCCGATCCGCTGGATTTTATCCAGGATGATGCCGAACATTTTGGCCAGTTAGAAGCGGGTTATCACGATGATATGGCTAAGGCAAAAAATGGCGAGACTTTGCGCGTAACGGCTGCTTCGGCAGCGTTTTTGTTACCCGATGAAAAGTGGGCTCGTCGGGTGAGTGGCGTTTATGGTAATGATTTGGCTAATGAAAGCCCCGATCGGGCGCACGCGGTGTTAACATCGCGACCCGATGGTACTTATTTGGTGAGTGTTCGCGCACCATTGCGTAATAAGACCGGTGCAGATAGTTTGTGTATGGAATTTCCTACCGGTGGTGGCCGCAAAGCCGCCGCAGGTATTAATGAATTACCTGCAAGTATGCTCGATCAATTTCTCGATCGTTTCGATGAGGTCTACCGTTAAGCTCAATCGGTGACGGTATTTTTATCCGTGATAACACTGCCAACGTAGGAGTTCATGTGGATATACAGGCTTATCTGGCTATAGGTTCTGTTTTGTTTTGTTTTAGCGCATTGATTTTTACGCGATACGCTCCCGATATTATTCTAATGGGTGGAGTCACCTTTCTATTGGTGCTTGGCGTGCTTACGCCTACTGAAGCACTATCGGGTTTTGCCAACGAAGGTATGATTACCGTTGCACTGTTATTCATTGTGGCACAGGGTTTATCGCAAACCGGTGGTGCAAGCTGGTTGGCGGGCAGTTTGCTGGGGCGCCCCTCAACCATTGGCCTGGCTCAGTTGCGGTTAATGTTTCCTGTAGCGACGTTAAGTTCAGTGGTTAATAACACCCCCGTGGTTGCTATGATGATACCCGCCGTAATGGATTGGGCCAAGCGCAATCGCTTTGCAGTGTCGCAATTAATGATGCCATTAAGCTACGCGGCCATTATTGGCGGCGCCTGTACACTAATTGGCACCAGCACTAATTTAGTGGTTGATGGTATGTTGCGAACCTATCAATCTTCTGACTCAACAGCAGAAGTGTATCGATTGGGTATTTTTGAGCTGGCCTGGGTTGGTGTGCCCTGTGTTATTGTCACTATGCTATATGTGTTTGTCTTTAGCCCGTTATTGTTGCCTAAAGGCAAACAAAAAGACACGCCACAATTTGGTGATACCCGGCAATATACGGTTGAAATGCTGGTGGAGCCCGGCAGTCCACTGATTGGGCAAACGATTGAAGAGGCGGGCTTGCGTAGCTTACCTGGTGTGTTCCTTATTGAAATTCAGCGTAGTGGCCATTTGATAACTGCGGTAGGACCGGCGCAGGTCCTGCACGAAAATGACCGTCTGGTTTTTGCCGGCAATGTTGAATCGGTGGTTGATTTGCAAAAAATGCGTGGCTTACGTCCGGCCGATGACCAGATATTTAAACTTGACTCCGAGCGTTCGCAGCGGCATTTGGTTGAGGTGGTAATCTCTAACAGTTTTCCTCAGGTGGGTAAAAGTATTAAAGAGGGACGTTTTCGCTCAACTTACGGTGCGGCTATTATCGCGGTTGCGCGAGAGGGCCAGCGTATTAAAGGGCGTATTGGTGATATTATTGTAAAGCCTGGAGATACCTTATTAATTGAGGCGGGGCGTTCGTTTGAGCGGCAGCAACGTTATGTTCGCGATTTTTTACTAGTGCGTAAAATTGATGACTACAGTCCGGTTTCGCATGAGCGCATGAATATCGCATTAACCATTTTTGTTGCCATGGTTGTGCTAGCTGCAACTGGTGTCTTATCGATGCTGGAGGCAGCGATGGTTGCCGCAGGCGCAATGATCTTTACTCGTTGTACGCGCGCCGAAGAGGCGAGGCGCAGTATTGACTGGCAAGTGCTCATAGTTATTGGTGCATCGATTGCATTAGGTGTCGCATTAGAAAAAACCGGTGCCGCGCACACCATAGCGCAGGCTTTTGTCGGCTTAGTTGGCCAGTCTCCCAATGCAGCGTTGATTACCTTATTCGTTTTAACTGCGGGCTTTTCAGCGATGATATCGAATGTTGCGGCGGCGGTATTATTGTTTCCTGTTGCGGCGGCCATTAGTACTGAGCTTGATATAAGTGTTATACCGATGGCGGTTACACTAATGATTGCTGCCTCCGCCAGTTTTGCTACGCCTATTGGATATCAAACCAACTTAATGGTTTACGGCCCAGGCGAATACCGTTCGGTCGACTTTTTAAAAATGGGTGGGCCGTTAACGGTACTGGTAGGCATTACCACCGTTGTGTTGGTGCCATTAATTTGGCCGTTTTAAGTTATTCGCGGCGCTCAATAAAGTCTTCTAAGCTCTGGGCAACTATATCCCACACTGCCATGGGCCCGGCACTTTGCAGGGTTTCATCACGCCAGTTATCAATATGAATGGTTTTAATCTCGTCGGTTTTCTGTCGCAGTAACTCGCGCTGTTTTTTATAGATTGAGAGCTCGGCGTCGTCCTTGGCATTATAGGGTTGAGTTGTGGCTTTTTCTTGCGCTTGCTCCCATAGCTCGTCGATACGTTTGAGACGCGACTGGTATGCGCGGATATGTTGTTCAACCAGTTGCGCTTTATCATTACCCATCACAGTCACCCTTTGCCTAACGGCCGCCAGGCGCTGCCCAACAATATGAGTTGGGTCATTGCTAGGTTAAGTTATGTGACGGTTAGCTTATCGGCTGATTAATCTGAGGACTTGTTCTACATCAAGTTATGCCTCGGTTTTCTCCGCTCGTACCACGGATGATGAAGAACGCGAGGCAGTGTAAAGCTTAAAATTTTTTTATAGGCGATGTCTTAAACGTTTAGTGCAACAAGTCTAGTAGACCATGTTTAGTAAACCATGTGTAGTAGGGCAATCAAAGTATCAGGACAGAGCATCAGAGCAAAGTATCATGGTCTCTACGAACGTTTCTCTGTTGATTCGACTTTAATGGGAACTAGCCAGGAATCCTGCCTTTGCTCTGCATCGTAAAAAATTGCGGCAGTAAAAAATACCATAAACAAAAGTGCAAGGTGTCCGATAAAACTTAATCCCATAAATATCACACTGCCCATATAAAGACCGAAGGCAATACACCACATCCAGGCCAATACCGTCATGATCCAAAACCGCGACACGGGGTCAGGAACATAGCGCAGTGGATTTATGTCAGCGTCCATTACCGATTTATACAAATTGTATCCTCGTAACACTAGGTTGTTTTGCTTCATCGTTGTTAGCCTCATATCAGCGTTGTCTTAAAAGTTGTTACGCGACGGGATAAATGCTGGATCACCTTTTTTGGCTAATCTGGTTGTCATGCTGTAGGAAGTGTGGATGATTTGTACTGGTAGGGTATTCATTCTATTCAACTTTTTGCCTGGTTGGCGAGTGGTTATACCGTGATGGCTGACAGGTGTAGTACAAGCATTTATGATCCAAAAAGTGCTATTTAGGCGTATAGCGTTTGTTTAATGGCCCGAAGAACCAACTATGGTTAAAAACATAAAAAGGCGAGTATTGATCACTGGTGCTACCGGCTTTGTTGGCAGTGCTTTTGTTAAACGTTTAATAAAAGAGCCTGGCTTGACGCTGCGGTGTTTGGTTCGTGACTCGAAGCAGCTAGGTAGCTTAGAGTGCTTGCGCGAGCGAATTGAACTGGTTCAGGGGGATATTACCCGTCCGGAAACACTGCACGAAGCTTTTGAGGATGTGTGGGGTGTGGTTAACCTCGCTGGTTATCGCGAATTTTGGAGCCGGGATCACTCGCACTACTACAACATTAATCAAAAGGGCGCCGAGAATGTTTTTTTTGCGGCTTGCCAGGCCAAAGTAGAGAAAGCAGTGCAAGTGAGTACGCCATTGGCGTTTGGTGTCCCGAAGCATCTTCCCTTTAATGAAAGCAGCAATGCCAGAAATCACCCCAGCCACTACGGCCGTAGCAAATTCAAAGGCGATGAAGCGGTTTGGCAAATGCATAAGGAACGAGCGTTGCCGCTAAGTATTGTTTATCTGGCTGCAGTTATCGGTGCGGGTGATGACAAAGCGACCATGGAGGTTAAGCGTGCTATGGATGGTCGGCTTCCTGCATTGGTAGGCGCTGATACAACGTATACCTATGTTTATATTGGTGATGCCGTAGAAGCGATTAAACGTGCATTGCTGCTAGAAAAAACCATTGGTGAACGCTATCTTATTGGCACAGAGCGTGCGACTACCCGCGAGTATTTTAATATTATTGGTAAGCTTGCCGGTGTCCGCATACCAAAAATGAATATTCCTGAACGTCTGCTTAAACCTGTGTCGTCGGTGATGGAGTTATCGTCGCGCATTACTGGCAACAGGCCGATGTTGCCGATGGACGTGTTAAAAACCACAGCCTCAGGTTCGCTCTTGTTTGATGGTACTAAAGCCGAGCAGGCGTTAAATATGGATTACACATCATTAGAGTATGCCCTGAATGAATCGATCCAGGATTTACTTGCTGAGGTCGCATAGCTAGGACTCGCCACTGATTAGGCGAATAACACCAGCACTTGCCTGACGATATACGATGATATGAGGATTTAAAACGCCACGCGCATCCAAATCTGGCATTAGCACCGCAATTTTTGCACACGCCTATGAACTTATGACTGGGTTACCCTCATGATCAAAATACTGGGCACAAAAAAACCCCAGGTATAGACTTGTCAGCGACTGATTGGTTATGATATGCTCAATTAGGTTGAATTTTGAACTATTTTTAATAATATCGATAAGTATCCATTGCCACTAAGGGCACTGTTCTGCTGCGGCAAGCTAAAGCAATAATTGATCGTATAAATAATAATCAAATATTAATCGTTACAAGTCATAAAACATACGCATTAAGCCGTTATGTTTCATTGTAAGAACGAGCGACTGATCCCGTGGCTCAGGGGGTTATTCGTTTAATTTCCATTTAAATATCGTGCTTTAGCCGATAGTGGCAAAAGGAAGGGTGTAAAATGTCAATAATTTCATCACAAGATTATGCTCATGGAGGGTAACAGACGGCGGCATTTTGTGGATGTACTTCCAAGGCATGCGGGAAAACTCGTGGTTCCAGGCGCACGCTTTGCGATTTTCTTTACCATCGTGGCATGGATCGTTTATTTGTTTGAGCAGATCGTGAGGCTGAACGCCCTCGATATAACGATACCAATGGCCCTTGAAGCCGGCTTCTATTTAGCAACTGTCACGCTTCTCACGGTTTCATGTCTTGCTTTCATGATTGCCCGCCTAGCGCATTATGAGCGCGTAAAAACCCATGAGCGCATTCCACGCAGTATTATTGACTCCGCGATTGAAGAAAGCGCTCCGACCGTTACTATCCTCGTACCCTCCTACCGGGAAGAAGAAAAAACCATACGCTATACCTTGCTCTCGGCGGCCTTACAGGAATACCCCGAGCTGAGGGTTGTTTTGCTGATCGATGATCCTCCTTACCCATCGGACCCGGAACATCAAGCTTCATTAGATGTATCGCGCAACGTCGCGAACCGTTTAATGGAACAGCTAAGCATACCATTGGCACGTTGCATAAAAGCCGCCGATCGTTTTGAGGAACTTTCAGCCAAATATCCAAAGCAGCAGCCTGATACAAAACAACTTACAGAACTTGCCACGCACTATGATGCAGCCGCCGAATGGTTCTATAACGAGAGTGCAGCCCTTACGATTGAAGATCACGTCGACACGTTTTTTGCTATCGATGTATTGACTCGTCTCGGTACGGATTTATCCAGTACCGCCCAGGCTTTAAGGTCTGTTGCACTTGATCCTGACGCGTTTATTCCCCTTGCCAGAGTTAGGCAGCTTTACCGCCGTTTGGTTAATATCTTTCAAGCGGAGATCTCCTCCTTCGAGCGTAAACGATACGGTTCTTTATCACATGAGCCAAATAAGGCGATGAACCTGAACAGTTACGTATCGCTGATGGGTGAAAGTTACGAACGCAAACCTTCGAGCGATGGTTTAATGCTAGTGCCAAGCACTGCCATCGATGCAGACCTCCATGTGCCAGATGCCGATTACCTGCTGACGCTTGATGCGGACAGTGTTCTATTACCTGAATACTGTCTGCGACTCGTCTACCATATGGAGCAAGAAGAGAATCAGCGAATTGCGGTATCGCAAACTCCTTATTCGAGCTTTCCTGCCGCTTCCGCTTCGATTGAGCGTATCGCTGGCGCAACCACCGACATTCAACACATCGTCCATCAAGGAATGGAACATCACAACGCCGCTTTTTGGGTCGGCGCCAATGCTGTAATCAGAAAGTCTGCCATCATGGAGCTGGAAGAGTGTGACTACGAGGACGGTATTTGGGTCAAGCGTTATATCAACGATCGGACAGTAATTGAAGACACAGAGTCCAGCATTAGTTTAAGGTCGCTTGGTTGGAAAATATTTAATTACCCAGAACGGCTCAGTTATAGCGCAACGCCGCCCGACCTTGGCTCGCTGATAGTTCAGCGTAAACGTTGGGCAAATGGCGGATTAATAATACTGCCGCAATTACTCCGCCTTTTCAGTCGAAAAAATAACGCTAACAAAATATCTATCTTAGAGCTATTGCTGCGCTCCTCCTACCTGGCATCAATCGCCTGGACCAGCATTTGCCTATGCACACTTTTCTTTTTCCCATTTGCCGATGGTCTGTTGAGTAGTACAGCAATATTAATTGCCGCGCCTTATTTCATCACAATGACCATAGACCTTATTTGGTTAGGCTACCGGAAGACCGACATTTTTTGGATTTATGGATTTAATCTGTTGCTGCAGCCTGTCAATATCGCAGGCACCGTTGAATCGATCGTGCAAATAATTGGTGGTCATAAGCTGGCGTTCGCTCGGACACCCAAGATCGGCGACAGAACGCCCGCGCCAATGGGGTTTTTATTGGTGATTGGTGTATTCCTCGTCTGGTCAATATGGACTTTAAGGAACGACATTATCAATCATGATTTAATCCATTTAGCGTTTACAGTCACCAATCTCTCTATGCTACTGTTGGCTACCGTCGGGTTTATTGGCATAAAAAACTTCTGGATGGACCTTTATTATAGTCTACGTGATTTTGTATATGTCCAGTCAGAGAGTGCTGTATCTAAAAAAGCAGAGGTCACTTCTGATTGGGCATCAGTGCTTTATGACGGGGGCTCGCTCCCTTTAGCAAGACACAGCGCAGCGGCAAGCGACCCCAATAATATTCCGAACCCAACCTATAAAACGCTTGAAAACGTCGCATTAGCGGGTGATCTGTTGTTGCGTGAAGGGATATCCAACCAGGCCGATAATGACGAACCTACCAAACAAAAAGCGAAGGTCGAAACTGATTTCGTAGCCTTTGAGGGTCAAAGCTTGGATCAGTTCGTCAATGACTGCAAAGAAACGGAGCATGTTTAGCTTTTATCATGAGCATGCCAACTGAAAATCGTCGTTTATCGATAACGCGGTTAGTATTCGTGGTTTCTTTAGTTGGATGTTTACTTTTTTTCGCGGCGAAATATATTACACAATCCGTTGTAGATCTTTATCTCTATGCGAAAGGCGATAGCCCCACGTGGGTTGCACCGTATGTTGACGTTGCGCTGAAACCCACGATTTATTTCGAAAGCGATTTCGGATCACAGGTTAAAAATGTCGTGATAGGATCAATAGTGGCAAGTCCTCTAGATCCGACTAAACCCACCTGGGGCTCGTATTATGACCTAGACGCAGCAGCACGCGCGCTCGATCTCGATAGAAGGTTGGTGCGTTTTCAAGAGCAAGGTGGCGAAATTATAGTGTCATTTGGCGGAGACCTCAGCAACGAAATGGCAAGCGTGAACATCAGCGATGCCGAACTTGCCTTAGCTTATCAGAATGTCATTAACCGTTATCAAATTTATCGGCTTGACTTTTATCTGCTGGATTCTGTGCTTACCGATTTAGCAGCTACTGAGCGACGTGTTAGCGCACTTAATACCTTACAGCGTGATAATCCCGATATCGAAATTTGGCTATCAATGCCTGTATCATCGTCGGGCCTGACCTCAGGCGGTATTAATATGATTGAGTCAGCACTGCGTGATGACATTAAGCTGGCAGGCATTAACCTTATAGTTAAAGATTATGGCGAGGCGGAATTAGTAGAACGCGCGCTATCGGATGTCATCCATCAATCAATCCTTGCAGCTAAAGATCACTTAGAACTCATCTATCTCAATGCAGAGCAGCCGAAGACCGATTACGAGCTTTGGCGCCTGATTGGCGTGACGCCGATGATAGGACGAAATGAATTTACCGGTGAGATTTTTGATTCTGAAGCAGCCGACTTGATGGTTGATTTTCTTCAAGATAAAAACATCGGTCGACTATCAATGTTAACCATTAATCGAGATCAGTCCTGCGGTATAAATGATGCCATCAAGCCGGTGTCAGGCACCTGCAGTGGTGTCGAACAGTATAAAAACCAGTTTGCCAACCTATTCATAAAGGCCTTTCCGGCTCATATTGATGGCCCTGAACGGAGTGAGAAACAAACGCTGCGATTACAATCTTTAAAAATGGCCGACCTGAGTTCTGGCCTTATGGATGGCAAGATCAATCACAATCCCTTTCCGTCGTGGCATCAACAAGTCAACTATGATGAAACAGATAAGGTCGTCTGGCAGGGTCGCGTATACAAAGCAAAATGGTCGACTAAGGGAGACCAACCCGATGAGGCAGTAGCCTTTCCGTGGGACAGTCCGTGGCTTTATTTGGGGCCAGTGCTAAAAAGCGATCGTGAGTCCGTAGAATCGGTCGCCGTGACTTCAGGGCGCAGAACGCAGTGGAAAAATGAGCAAGTTTTTTTAGCCGACGACGAAGTACTGCACAACAACGTCATCTATCGGGCCCGCTGGTGGACTCAGGGCGTTATCCCAGAGCGTAGCCCAGACAGAGCATTCGACCATCCCTGGGAGTATCTGGGCACGGCAAACTGTGAGAACCGTAGTTGCATGCACAGCGGTATAGCTGCCAACTTGTTGGTCAATTACGGCGGTTTGAAAGATGTCAAATTGGAGATTCGCTTGCATGAACCCGATAGGACCGCAGGGTCGGGAAAAATCATTCAAACGCATGTTAGTCAAAGCGGCCAAAAAACCTATCAACTACTGCAGGACAGCTACGATCTTATTTTAAGCGTTGGAGCATCCGAACTGGTGCTGGAGAATATAGATTGTAGTGGTAGGGCTTGCAGCGCTGGTGAAATCACCTCAACGCTTACTGTTGACTATCGTAGCTTAACTAACGTAACGATGGAGCTGCATCATGCTGATGGTATTGAAGGCATGACTGGGGAAATGCTCAATGTGTACGCAGCTCAGAGCGGACAAAAAACTTATACGGTACTCCGTAATAGTTATGACATCATTTTCAAATCAGGGTCGTCAAGCTTTGTAGTTGATACAGTGGATTGCAATAACCTTAATTGTAATCCTGGCGAAATTGCTGCAACGCTTGTGGTCGATTTCCAGAACCTCGAAGGCATTGTCATGGAAGTCAGGGTTGCCGATGGGAGATCTCAAAGTTCGGGCGCAATGGTTCAGCTGCATGCCAGCCAAAGTGGCACCAAAACATATGCAGTTTTGCTTGGAAAATACGATCTTATTTTTAAGAAAGGAGCCTCAACTTATATCGCCAATGATATTGACTGTCGCTTTGTGAGTTGTGAAGCCGGGAATATTGTATCGGAGCTCGTCATTGACTTTGGTGATATCGCAGCAACGGTAGAGGTGCGAAAAGACGACGGGGCAAAAGGTTCGAGTGGCGCTTTGGTAGATCTGTACGTCAATCAATCGGGGATGCAACGCTTTGGATTGCTCAAAGGACAGTACGATATTTCGTTAAAGGACGATAATTGGAATCTTGTCGAGGATGCCGTTAACTGTACCGGCAAGAAATGTGACACTGATGTAGGATTTCGATTAATGGGGGTGACACTGTCACGGTTGGAAGCTGATCTGGAGATGCTTGGCAAAAGGTACATGCCCAAGCATCCTGAGTATATTGCGTTACGCGAGCGTATTGAGGAAATCCGTAGAACCCAACAAGCTATTGTGAACTAAGCGTTGTCGCGAACCGATATTGGTTTGCACGGTCAAAATTCACGTTCCAATTAAAAACGCCACCTATTGGCGCCGGCAGTTTTTCCTGCGGTGCAATGTCATCGCAGTATCTGCTCTCATTTAAGCAAAACACGGCCTGACGTACTTTATCCAAATTTCCACTGGGCGTTCCGTCTGACCACAGGCCATTCGTGGCGGGATACCCCAGCACAACTTGATCCGGTCGCAAGATAGCCTGTTCATTACTGACAAACGTAAAGCGAATCTCCGCGGTCCAGCGTTCCAATAAATTGAGCGCCATGGCAACAGATGCATTTTCTAGATTATTTGCAGTGATTGGCTGAATTTGACCATTGGGGCCATGCATGCCACCGGAGTTATAGACTTGCACACCAACCCAATTCAAATGACTGCGAGTATTCGCAATCAATGCAGAGTAGTTTAGTGTTTGGTTCTCTATCAATCGATTGGCCGCTATATTCAGCGTCTGTGGTGCCAGTGTGATCATAATGCTGGGGTCAAGCGCCACTAATCTTCGAATAATCGCGGTCATGGCGCAAACACTGCCCGATGTAGGTGTTAGACCGACAGCCACATCGAAGTGATCATCACAGAGCGTCACGCTACCCGCTAAAATAAGATCACGGCTTTTCGGTGCTGACAAGCCTGCTTCAACATCTATATCTATCCCATCAAACTTAAAATCTCGCATTAACTGGATAATCGATTGGCTTAAAACATCGACCGTGTTCTCGAAGCTGCGTACACCGTTTTGTACCAAGTTAAAACTGCGTTGAAAATCAACAGTGCCAAAATTTGAAGAAGCACCGCCAAGCGATAACAAAACTTTGATTCCTCGCCGCTGTAAATCGGTGACGTAAGTCTTAAGGTCGATGGTTTGTTTTCCATCTCCCGATGAAATGTAAACATCGCTGTTACCGGATGGGGATAATAAAATACAGCTATTATCGACGGCACAGTTCGGGTCGGTGCTGAATATGCCAAACGCAATAAGGATGTGAGTATACTTTGCCGCCGCCAACTCCTCGGGTGATGGCAGCGTGCCTGTATGACTGCCCGAATTATTCCAGTTAATCGGTAGATAGCCGATCATTCGTTGGATGAAAGGCTTTTCAAGTGTTGTGAAGTTGGAGGCCTCTTCAGGATTGATTCGAGCGAGGTGCGCCACAGTATCTGCTGCTAGATCAGGTCCATTTTTTGCTTCGGTGAATACCTTGTCTTTTAGCTTGTGTGCTGGGTCCGCGGGAGGTTGGCCTGACAAATCAATCGATACCGATTGCTCAACGTAAGCTAGTAATGGGCCGCCGTAGTTTAAATTAACGCTTGCCTTAGGGTTAAGTCTGGTAGTTGGACGTGTACCGGAGTCAAAGGCGAGTACTACGCTGTGCCTATCGGCGTTTGACGAAAGCAAAATATTAGGATACGACGTATTGTTATTACCCGTATACCAAACATTATCAATCCGCTGATTATCGTTCCAACTGATTTTTGCACCATTCAAATCGATCGCGTGTTCACAATCATTCTTCAATGACAGAACAACGCTATGCCAATTTGGCGTGCCGTGATGCGAAAAATTCGGACTAACACAGTTGTCTTGCGGCTCAGCCTGCTCATCAGCCCACACGGCGTCAAGGCCGGCGCTTATTAAATAAAGAAGAAGGGTAAATGTCGGGCTATATTTCGCGTTTGATTGCTTTGCTATCTTCATCGCTGCCTCAAAGACCGTATGCTGTTGTTGTAAGTTTCGATTTTTTCAACGAATATCATTTTGGCTCGACACTATATTAACACTAAGTCAGAGGTGCGATTTTTATGAACAAACCAAAGGTGATTTTAAAAACGTTAATCATTAGCAAATCAAATATCCTGATAAAGGTGTTCGAGGGAAACTGTTAGCCAATTACACCCTCAACGGTGAACGTGCTTGACTTGAAACAGTGGCCCAGATACACACGAATAAACAATTCAATAAGCATTAAACAATATATAAAACCAGTAAAAAGGATAATGCATCGGGAGGTTGCTTGACCGGCGTTGGGCAGAAGGGGTGATTGAATCGTAAGTCGTTGATTCTAAGATATTTTAACCGATACGGTTTGACACGGAGCTGTAGTGGTATGAATTTCATCCATCTGGTACCATCATGGCACAATAATATCTTAGAGATCCATCTCCCCTGATGGCTCTAGGCATGCCCCTGGAGAATAAGTATGAGCTTTCTGCCGCGCCGTGCTGCGCGTCATTTTTTGTGTCTGATTTTTTATATTTTTACGTTACTCGCTATACCAAAAACAGCGCAGGCAATTTATATCGATCTCAACTATTCGGCCGCAACAGCGCCTGCCTATATTGACGTTTTTGAGCGGGTGGCCGAGTTTTGGGGCGAGACACTGATTGGTTACCAGCCGAGTATTGATGCTTCTATTCTTGGCGATGTCGTGATTAACGCCAGTGTAGAAAATATCGATGGTCCAGGCCAAATACTTGGCTATGCCGGCCCGACCTGGGGCGTGAATACAGGGGGTTACTTCCTTGCCGCTGAAGGCGTAATGGTTTTTGATAATAATGACGTGGCGGATCTACTTGCTGCAGGCGCTTTGGAGAGTGTAATCCTGCATGAGATGGCGCATGTCCTGGGCTTTGGTACGCTATGGGAGCTTAATGGCGTCTACGTTCCTAACAGCGGACAATATACTGGGCCAAATGCACTGGCAGTCTGGCAGCGTGAGTTTGGGCAACATGATGCCACATACATTCCGGTAGAATTAGGTGGTGGAGCGGGTACCGCCAACGGACATTGGGATGAGCCCTATGGCGGGGGTTCGATGAGTGGTATAGTCGATGATAATGGTAATGACTTAACGTATGAGCTGATGACAGGTTGGCTCAATAATCCTGATTTTATCAGTGAAACGACGTTGGCATCGTTTAGTGATATCGGTTACGAAGTCGCAACGGTACCGATTCCAGCAGGTATGTATCTCTTTTTATCGGGGCTAGCAGGTTTAGGTTTGATGAGAGGTAGAAATCCTGGCTGTTAGTGTTTTATCAGAGGATACTTTGAATTCAGAGTCGGTCGCATTGTTTCTAGAGCTGTGTTCTGAAACCGTTAAAACAGCAAGCGCGTTCGACGACTATCACAGCACAAATCTTACCTTTAATGTTGAGAATAAAAATAACTTTTTTCTAACTGAAAGTATGGTAGAGCAAGAAACACTGCCAGAAGTATCAATATTTCAGAATAGATGATGGTGCTGTCTACGCAATAAAAAATATGTGTTCAAGTGGTCCTGAAATTAGAATTTTTGATACAGCGGATGCTTAAAGCTAAGGCGGCACCCGCATAACTCAGTTTTTCAAGGCTGTACTCTTTTTAACGCATCAAGAAGAGTCACACGTTAGCGTATCCTTCTTACTTAACTAATTAAACATTCATGTACAGAAAATAATTTGGCTCCGCCCGTTGGACTCGAACTAGGCGAAAGCATACTTTCGCCAATGATTAACAGAATAAAGCGCTAATCATTGGAGCAAAAAAAAGCTGCCATTGCTGACAGCTTTTAGATATTTGGCTCCGCCTGCTGGGCTCGAACCAGCGACCCAATGATTAACAGTCATTTGCTCTACCAACTGAGCTAAGGCGGAATGGTCAATCTTGATTAATTTATCGCAAATCAATCAATTATTTGCTTAGCTTAGCACGCCTTACGACAAGTGCCTGATTTTGGCCAATTTTGCCCCGATCAAAGCTAAGGGCCGGCATATTAATGGCCTGTCGGGGCCTCGTCAAGTGCTGAAGCGGTATTCTTAGCTGATGAGCACGACAAGTCTGTTTGGCCGCCACGGGCGTATCCAATAGTGCCGGTTTATGGCAACATAAAAGGCTGCCTTTTTGGCCACCAGCAATCCGCTTTACTCCTATTACCCGCTGAAAAACCGCGATATTTGTATGAGCAAGCCGTTTACCGTTGTATCTCCCTACCAGCCCGCCGGGGACCAGCCCAAAGCGATTAAAGCGCTGGTAGAAGGGGTTCAGGCCGGTTTGGCGGGCCAAACCCTGCTGGGCGTAACAGGCTCGGGCAAGACCTACACCATTGCTAATGTGGTGGCTGAGCTGCAGCGGCCCACCATTATTATGGCGCACAATAAAACTCTGGCCGCCCAGCTTTACGGTGAATTTAAAGAGTTTTTCCCGAACAATGCGGTTGAGTACTTTGTCTCCTACTACGATTACTACCAGCCCGAGGCCTATGTCGCTGCTTCCGATACCTTTATAGAAAAGGACTCCTCGGTTAACGAGCATATTGAGCAAATGCGGCTGTCTGCCACCAAGGCACTGCTAGAGCGTCCCGATGCGTTGGTGGTTGCCACGGTATCGGCGATATATGGCCTGGGCGACCCCGATGCCTACCTGAAAATGGTGCTGCATTTGCGTCGTGGTGATCATTACCAGCAAGCCGATATTCTCAAGCGCCTGGCAGAGCTGCAGTACACCCGCAACGATATTGATTTTTCCCGTGGCAATTTTAGGGTGCGCGGCGATGTGATTGATATTTTTCCTGCCGAATCCGAGCGCGATGCGATTCGGGTGGACTTATTTGATGACGAGCTGGAATCGCTTAGTTTATTTGATCCGTTAACCGGTGAAGTTCATGCCAAGCTGCCGCGTTTTACCATTTACCCCAAATCGCACTACGTCACGCCGCGTGACAATATGCTGAAAGCGGTTGATGCGATTGAAGAAGAATTAATAGAGCGGTTGGCGCAGTTAAAAGACAACAACAAGCTGGTTGAAGAGCAGCGCTTATCGCAGCGCACCAAATATGATTTAGAACTGATTCGTGAGCTGGGTTTTTGTACCGGTATAGAAAACTACTCGCGGCATTTATCCGGTCGCAAAGAAGGCGAGCCGCCGCCAACCTTATTTGATTATTTGCCGCCTAATGCCCTGGTGGTTATTGATGAATCGCATGTCACGATTCCACAAATTGGCGCCATGTACAAAGGTGACCGATCGCGCAAAGAAACGTTGGTGCAATACGGTTTTCGCTTACCTTCGGCATTAGATAATCGTCCGTTACGCTTTGAAGAATGGGAGCGGCTGGCAGGGCAGTGTATTTATGTATCGGCCACGCCCAGTAAATACGAAAACGAGCATGCCGGTGCGGTGGTCGAGCAGCTGGTGCGTCCCACTGGTTTGATTGATCCCGAGTTAGAAATTCGTGGTGCATCGACACAGGTTGATGATTTGTTATCTGAAATCAACACGCGCACTCCCAAGGGAGAGCGTGTGTTGGTCACCACCTTAACCAAGCGTATGGCCGAAGATTTAACTGAATATCTTGATGAGCATGGTGTCAAGGTGCGTTATTTGCATTCGGATATTGATACGGTAGAAAGGGTAGAAATTATTCGCGATTTGCGTTTGGGCAATTTTGATGTATTGGTGGGTATTAATTTATTGCGTGAAGGTTTGGATATGCCGGAGGTATCGCTGGTGGCGATACTGGATGCTGACAAGGAAGGATTTTTGCGCTCTGAGACATCGTTGATTCAGACCATTGGTCGTGCTGCGCGAAATTTAAATGGCAAGGCCATTTTATATGCGGACAAGGTAACCGGTTCGATGCAGCGGGCGATGGATGAAACTGAGCGACGGCGTGCGATTCAGCTGGCATTTAATGAAGAGCATGGTATTACGCCTAAGGGCATTTATAAGAATGTTGCGGATATTATGGAGGGTGCCCGTTTTACGCCGGGCAAGGGCAAGCAGCGTGGTTCGGGTCGCAAGGCGGCTGAGCCTTCGGTGGCCAGTTATGCCGATGCGATAGAAGATTTATCGCCAGCTGCTTTGGCGAGTAAAATCAATAAGTTAGAAGGGCAGATGTATCAACACTCGCGAGATTTGGAGTTTGAAGAAGCCGCTGCGGTCCGCGACCGTTTAGAGATATTAAAGAAACAGGTATTTGCGGGTTAAGGCATTTGCGCTGTGGGCGTTGATACGTATAATGGCGGCCCGCTGACAAGATCAAACAGTTTACAGTACGACCGTAGCTCAGTTGGTTAGAGCACCACCTTGACATGGTGGGGGTCGGTGGTTCGAATCCACTCGGTCGTACCAAATAATGTTGATATATATACGGTTTTTATTATTTCTAGCTAACTCCAGTTTCATCTTTCATTTATCGGGGTGTGTTCCTGCACAGTTCCTGCAGCTGTATTAACTAAGAATGATTTTGGCTAAATTATTTCCACTTCTTTAGATCTTAGCAGTGACACCCACCCCCAAGTTTGCCTCCTCAGTGTTATTGTTATATCCACCCCATACATCGGAGCTTTTTTTGAAGCCTAGCCTTCAAATTAACAGGGATTAGTTTAAATAAGATCCACGCTAGGTAATGACAGGTCTTCTGTTAACCAATAAACAGATA
>CBFHXO010000053.1:0-19309 GCA_965659815.1 Pseudomonadales bacterium | reverse complement strand
ATCGAGTGCCTCAATCTCAAACACCGGTAAAATGCGCGGGTACTGATTAGCCCACTCCTGATAGCGTGAATATACCGGTGCATGCTGGCAACAAATGGCAAATTTATCATCGCGCTCTGCACCCTCCAGTAAACGGGTTTTTACCGAATACAGTTTGCGCTTATAGCGCATTTCCGCATTTGGTTCGGCGCGCAGGTTATGCGCCCAGTGAGGGTCTTTGCTGGTGCCACCACGCGACCCAACAATTAATAATTGCCCATCACCGGTGGGAAACACCGGCAATACCGTTTCACGACGCAAGCCGCTTTTAGCGCCGGTTGAAACAAAAATACAGGGGTTGTTATAACCAGATTTATCGTCCTTAGTGAAAATCCATATAATGGGCGAGAACGAAAACCATCGCACACAAAATACATCAAACACACGGCCAGCGTCAGAGCTGCCAAACCATCGAATAAATCGCTGTACCGGAGATGTTTTCATTATTGATTCGCTATTGTTGACCCCAATTAACGCTTACGCATATTCCGTGAAACCTAAACTAGTTGACCATTAAAAGGCTTTGCTGGCAGAATCACAACCGTCGCTAACCACGCACCGCGTTTTGTTACGCTATTTTCATTTCGACAATCATTCCATTTCTTTCTATTGGCAGGGTGCTTAATGAGTTCGGGTTCTATCGCGTTAGATGATTCATGGCTTGCGCACATTGGCGACGAGTTTAAAAAAGACTATATGCAACAGCTTAAGGCGTTTTTACTGCAGCGCAAACAGCAGCATATTCGTATTTACCCCGAGGGTAAAAATATCTTTAATGCGCTTAACAGCACCCCGTTTGATGATGTGCGGGTGGTGATTCTGGGGCAGGATCCGTACCACGGCCCGGGCCAGGCACATGGATTGTGTTTTTCAGTCCCGGGAGGAATCCATCCGCCTCCGTCTTTGGTGAATATTTTTAAAGAGCTCAATAGCGACCTTGGTTTGCCTGTGCCCACCCATGGTTGTTTGCAAAAGTGGGCCGATCACGGTGTGCTGTTGCTTAATGCAGTGCTTACCGTTGAGCACAAACAGGCAGGTTCGCATGCCGGGAAAGGCTGGGAGCAGTTTACCGATAGCGTAATCGCCGCGCTTAACCAACAGCGCGAAAAAATTGTGTTTTTGCTTTGGGGTAGTTACGCGCAAAAAAAAGGCCAGCTCATTGATACGCAAAAACACTGCGTGCTTAAATCGGTGCACCCTTCACCACTATCGGCCCACAGGGGTTTTTTAGGCTGCAAGCATTTTTCTCAAGCTAATCATTATTTAACCTCCCAGGGCTTGGAGCCAATAGATTGGTCGTTAGATTGACGCGTATAATGCACGGCTTTATTTATCCAGTAGCTGGAATTAACGATGTCAGATGTAGAGCTTTATTATTTCGAAGACCTTGAAGTAGGGCAGGTACGCGAGTTTAGCGACCCGTACGATGTAACCGACGAAGAAATCATGGAGATGGGTAACCGCTGGGACCCACAACCGTTTCATATAGACCGTGAGGCGGCAAAGAATTCGGTATTCGGTGGTCTGGTCGCCTCTTCAGTGCATGTGTTTGCTATGTGGGTAGCCGTGGGCATGAAAGCCAATAAAAAAGTGAAATCGGCGGCGTTAAGCGCCTTGGGCTTCGATAATATGCGTATGCGCGATGCGATCCGCGGTGGTGATCAGCTGCGTTCACGCTCAACCTGTAAGTCGCTGCGTCGTTCCAATAGTCGCCCGCACTGTGGTATTGCCACGATGTACAACGAAATGTACAACCAAAACGATGTGGTGGTGTTTAGTATTGAACATACGTTTTTAATTAAATGTCGCGACTACGATAAATTTTCTGGCGGGTAATAATCAAAGGCAAAAAAACGGGGCTGTGAGCAGCCCCGTTTTTTTATAGGCTTGTATCAGGCGGCTTTCACGCTGCGCTGACCTTGCACTTTATTATAATAAGCAATGATATCGGTGGTGTTCGCTGCTGCTACTGCCGATTTGATTTCATCCTGTGTCATACCCACCTGTAGCACGGCATCATTCACGTTGAGATCCAGATGCAAACCACCGGCCTGCTGGTAGGCGGCATCCCACTCTTTGGCGGCATCGGTAAGCTCACTGACTACGCCATTAAAGTCGGCTGAGCCACTATCGGCGATAGCAGTGCGGATATCGGTCACCGCATTGCTAACGTCGGTTTCAAGCGTTTGCCACTCGTTCAGAATTGCCTGCAGGTTATCTTCAATAGCTACTGTCTCGCTAGACATGGCGGCAAAGTTCTTCGACAAAATGTGTAGCGTCGAAACATCGGCAGTCAAACCTTTGATCTCGGCTTCATCCTGTTCAATCAGGGCTTTATCAGCTTTGATTTTTTCGGCATCTAAAACGATATAAGTTGTGGCAACCGCAATAGCTGGGCCAAGCACCAACCAGGTAAGCGCGCCGACAGGGAAGGCAGCGACGGTGGCTACCACGCCCAGTGTTAACGCAACACCATCGGCAATACCCAAGCCAATAATCGCATTAGTCAGGCTTTTTATCTCGCTGTGTAAATTATCGATATCGGTATTGAGCTTATCAATTTGCTGTTGATCTGCCTTCGCAGCCTTGGTTGAGTCATTGGCAATGGTTTGTAGCTCACTGGCTATTGATGGCAGCACATCTTTAAAGTTTTGCAGCGAGGTTAATGCACCGCTAATAAATGTGGTGATCAAACCCAGTTGGCTGGTTAGGTTATTGAGGTCGGCATCTAGCGTGGACAGCGCAGCCTTATTGCTGGGGTCGCTGATCAACGTATGCGCCTGTGTTTTGGCATTGGTCAACGTTTGAGTAATGGCGTCGTTATAATTGCGCACATTGTCAGGTACATCGAGCAGACGCGCCATCACATTGTTTACCCAATCTAAGGACTGCGAGTTGGCCTTTTCATAAGCGTTAACAAAATCGTCCCAATCGGGCGGGTTTTGATGCAATGTGGGGAGGTTTGACGACAGTACGCTGTTGATCAGTGTATTCACTGCAACAACATTTTGTTTGTAAGTGGTTTGTTTTACGGCAAGAGATAGAGAATTTTTGCGAATAGCTTGGGCTAGGGCCATGATGGCGTCCTCCGTGATAAGGTTGGGGTTGATTACTTCGTCATGTTGAAGCAATGAGTTTTAGTCTAGTGAGTATTAACGGGTTCGCAAGTACCCGCTGGACGGCAATAGTTAGCAAATCTACGGTCTTTGTTTTTCCGCTATAAAACACTGTTAGATCGTTAGAAAGTTTTGTTCTGTTGCTCGCAGGGCATATAACTTTTTAGGTTGGAAGTTAGAATATTCTGCCAATATTCTGACTGGCAGCTGCGCTTTAGTTATGCCGCTATTGATCTTTTAGCGGCGCTTAGGTTGATGGCGTGCAGCTCACACTGGGAAATTTATTTCTGCTAGTTTTTTTTGGCTCTAAGGCTCATGAAAATCGGCTGCTGCGGGCGCGATACACCGCCCATTTGTACCCTAGAAGGTTCGGGTTTGGGTTTAAGGTTGGCTGTGAGTGAAAAGCGCGCCAGCAATTTACTGACCACAATTTTTGTCATATGGTGCGAAAAGCGCTGGGCAGGGCAGGCGTGTCTGCCATGGCCAAAGGTACTGATGGATTCTTTGCCCAGGGTGCTGGTGTCAAATTGCAGCCGATTTTGCTGGTAATTGTCAGGGTTAAATTGTGTAAGCTCGGGCGTTTGTACATTGCATACCGATAGCATGGTTGCCAGATAAATGCCCGGCTCCACCTGGTAGCATTGCTTGCCATCGTTAAACTCAATGGGTTTCATGACTTTACGTAGCGTCAAAGAGCGTTGCGCCAGACGAATGGATTCCATCGTTACCTGCTCTAAATAGTGCATGCTGTTGAGCGCATCGATATCAAAGTAAAAATCATCGCCATAACGAGTTTGTATATCAGCGATTTCTGACCTTACTTTTGCCATACAGTCCGGGTATTGCAATATGCGAACAATTACCCAGGCAATACCGGCGTATAAATTTGATAAAAAACCCTGGTTGGCATTCATAACATTATGAATAACTTTCTTTTCCAGTTGTGCTTCTGGCGTGCCATTGTCGCTAAAATGTTGTCGAAAAAAATCAACGCCGGCGAACTGTCGCTCAGGGTTTTGGTCATGCCGCGCAATAATGTCCGGGATAACTTTGTACAGCGTATCGACGGCTTCACGCTCGCGGGCTTTGTCCGATTTAATTGTCTCTAACGTCAGCGAAGGGTCAACAAACGATTTTTCCTGGTCAAGCACATCAAAACAGGCTTTGAGTGTTGGCCAATAATCGGCATCGGCCGCTTCTTCTGCAATCCATAGGGCGTAGCCTACGCGTTGTTCCAGCGTTCTAATGGCGTCAAAGATATCCAGCGTGGGTTGATCTTCCCAGTCGTCAAAGACCTGATCGACAATACTTGAGATCGTTGCAACATAGCCAGGCATTTTTTTATGCATTAACAGGTGATAAAACAGTTTCGAATCGGTATCGATTAGCGTCTCAATTGGAGTTTTAAAACCAATCATATCAAAGGTAGCCATGGCAAAGCTGGCTTCGCTTTCATCGTAATGGTATAGAGCCTCAAGCCCTTGTGGCGAGAACGTCATCAGCAGATTAAAGCCAAACACATCGAGCGCGTAGGTGTCGCCGTATTGTGCCCGAAGTTGCTTTAAATACCCTGTTGGGTTATCTAAAAACATTAAGCCGCTACCGATATGGGGTAACTCTTCGGTATGTATTGGCGGCAGTGGTGAAATAATTTTTGCCAGTAGATGTGGGTGTGCCATAAAATCTGCCGCGAACCGAGATTGCTATTTAGGCGCATATGCTAACAAACTCATTCATTTGCCGCTGGGTTAAGTCGTTTAGTTAAATTATTTGCAATATATGAGTAGCTGGCACACTAGGCGGTCAGCGTAATGCAAAACCATTTTAGCGTTAAGTATGTCGAGCAAAGTATCAGATTAAACCTTGTTGTCTATGAACTTAACAACAACGGCAATTGTTGCAGTATAGCAACGCATTGTCGGGCACAGAGCTGTTATGCTGCGGCGCAAGTTGTACGACAATGAATAAAAAATTGCTCGATATCAATAAACCAGAATAGTTCTAAAAGTTTTCATCACTATGACCTCACAGCCCGTCTCTGTAGCCCGCTACTGGGTCCCTGCGCTTGCATCGCTCATATGCCTGGGTTTAGGTATGGGCATTATGAGTGTATTTGGTTTTTTTATTGACCCACTGGCCGAGACATTTAATGTGTCGCGGGCCACGATTACCTCGGCGCCCATTATTTTAATTTTGGTTCCGGCTTTTTGGGGGCCGGTGGTGGGGCGCTTTGCCGATAGATTGCCCATCCGTGTTGTGATGATGATTGGTTTGTGTGTTTCAACCGCTTCGCTCTACGGTATTTCACTGGCGCCCACGCTATGGCATGCGGCGCTGGCTTTTGCGGTGTTTGTGATGGGTATGTCGTTGTGTGGCCCCATAGTGATTAATGCGCTGCTGGTTAAAATCTACCAACAGGACTCGGGCAGGGCGTTGGCGATTGGCGCTATGGGTTCCAGCCTTGCCGGTATTACGCTACCTAAATGGGTGGCTTTTTTATTGGTGAGCGGCACTTGGCGTGACGCACTGGCGTCCTTATCCGTTGGTATTTTTATTTTGCTGGCTATTGTTATTCTTGTCGGTATTCCCTCGAGTAGTAAGCCTTTGTCGCGCCCAGGACAGCAGACAAAATCGCAGCCAGAGCCAGAGCCAGAGCAGGATTCGATACTGGCGACGGCGAGCTCACAACAGTCTGAAGCGACCCCTACCGGAAATTCGCGGGCGTTTTTTAAAGATGGCTCGTTCTGGTTAATTGGTATTGCGGTAGCAATGACCTTGAATGCGGCTTTGGTATTGGGTGTGTGTTATCCGCCGCACTTACTCGGCCTGGGCTTTAGTCTCGACCAGGCGGCTACGGTTATAGCCATGGGTGGAGTTGGCGGCATTATTGGCAAGCTGTGTATTGCCGGCGTTATCGATAAGTTTCGTCAGCAAATCAAGTACGTGGTTGCCGTGATTGTCGTGATTAAAATTGTCGCCCTGATCGGTTTAATGAGTATTACAAGTTATTACGCGCTATTGCTGGTTGGTTTGTTTCTGGGTTTTGGTGGAGGTGCGTTTATACCTATGCACCCCATACTTAACAGCTGTTATTTTGACAGGTCAATTGTGGGGCAGGTCAATGGCGCGCAAATGCCATTGTTTTTGCCGTTTGCGCTTATTGGTGCGCCGATGGCGGGCTATGCCTACGATATCTCGGGTCATTATTATTGGGTGTTAATAGCGATTGCCAGTGCGCTTTTTTTAGCACTGTTTTTATTTTTACGTCTTGCCAAGCCTCCGGTTGAGCAGGCTATTGCTACCGCATAGTTAAGCTTCGCTCGCCAAATCAATATACACAGAATATTGAGGAGATTTATTTATGAAAGCCGCCATTCGATTAGTCTTTATTTATTGCATCATAATTAGCGTATCGTTGCGTGCAGAGCAACCACAAGCCGATTTGCAAGAAACCTCCAAGGCGCGTGCCGCGATGCTTGAATTGCTTGAAACCATTGACGCGGTGCAAGCGAAATTCCTGTCGCCAGCGAATCGGGTCAATAGCGCCGACGATGTTGCCGAGGGTCAACGGGCATTGGCGCATATCCTAGAGACCGCCTTGTATTTCTGGTTGGAGGCAGACCCAGATCGCCCTGAATTTAAGCCCTACGTGACGTCAACCCGTAAGCTGTTGGGCGATAACCCCGACTCGATTTATTACTTTGCCCCCATTCGTGATGATCGCAGTTATAAAATCACAGGCAATATTGGCGCGGCAACTTTTACTTCGTTTACTGTAGAGGGCGGTAGTTTTGAAGGGCATGCGGCGCGTAGCTCGATAGCCGCGCTTAGTGATACCGATATGATTATTGAACCCGATGGCAGCTATGAAATTATTGTCAGCCGCAAGCAACCGCGTTCCGGTAACTGGTTGCAGTTAAAAAAGGGGGCGGGGCAAATTTCAACGCGCCACTATCACGAAACCAAAGTATCGGTAGCCGCTAATCCTAATTTTCAAATGGATATTGATATCGAGGCACTTGATCCATCGCCACTGGGTGACTATGGCGGTGATCAGCAAGTTGCGGATCATTTAACTTATGTGGCCAACTTTGTCCGCGAACACGGTGCGATGTCATTAACCTCGCCTAGCGAGGCAACCTTACGTGGTATTACCTGGTACTCGTTAGTGCCCAACCAGTTTACGCCGCCAGGCCAATGGATTAGCGCAGCCGACGATCAGGCTTACGGTAATACTCATGCATATTACAACGCCGCTGATTATCTGTTGGCAGATGATGAGGCGCTGGTAATAGAAACGCGCTTGCCATCGAGTCGGTTTATTAATGTGGTGCTATGGAATCGCTTTATGCAAAGCTACGATTATGGTAAGCGACAGATCTCGTTAAATCGCAAGCAAATGCACTTTGAAGACGATGGCAGCGTTAAAATTATTATTGCCCATAAAGATCCGGGCTTACCCAACTGGCTAGATACCGAAGGCAGGGCGCGCGGCAATATTTACTGGCGCTTTGTTTATCCTACCGATGCGCCGATAACGCCCAAGGCAACGGTAGTTAAGTTTGCTGATTTAAAATAAGGTTTTATTTGCTCAGGTTAACCAGCGGAATTTTTTCTGGGTTGACTTCAAGCCCTAGATTGTTTTTTTCCAGGATTTTATCGGCCCGGTAGCTGGAGCGCACCAGTGGGCCGGCGGCAACCTCGGTAAAGCCCATAGCCAACCCCTGCTCGCGGTAGGCAGAAAATTCGTCGGGGTGAACCCAGCGCTTAACTGGCAAGTGGTTTTTGGTGGGTTGCAGGTACTGGCCTAGCGTCAGGATATCGACATCGTGCGCGCGCATATCCTCCATGGCCTGGGTAATTTCATCGTCGCGTTCGCCAAGGCCCAACATCAAACTGGTTTTGGTCAGGATATTGGGTTGCTCCTGTTTGCCAAATGCCAGTACATCCAGCGTTTGCTGGTAGCCGGCACGCGGGTCGCGTACCTCTTCAGTTAAGCGTTTTACCGTTTCAACATTTTGGGCAAACACCTGCAAGCCCGAATTCACTACGGTTGCAACGTCGCGCATGACGCCGCTAAAGTCGGGTGTTAGTGCTTCAACTGCGGTGCTGGGGTTAAGTTCGCGAATGGCTTTGACGCAATCGGCATAATGCTGTGCACCGCCATCGGCAAGGTCATCGCGATCGACCGATGTTAAAACCACGTACACCAGGTTCATTAGCTGCACAGAGCGGGCCGCATTGGCGGGCTCTTCGTGATCAATCCAGCCGCCCGGATTGCCGGTATCAACCGAACAAAACCGGCAGGCGCGGGTGCATACCGAGCCCATTAACATAATGGTGGCCGTGCCATTGCTCCAGCATTCATTCATATTGGGGCAGTGGCTTTCTTCACACACGGTGGCAAGGCGATGCTCGTTAACGGTATTGCGGACTTCGCGAAACGCCGGGCTGGTTTGCATAGAGATTTTTAGCCAGGGCGGTTTTCTGCCGGCAATTACTTCGGTATCGGAGCGCTGCTTAATGCCATCCTTAATCGCGGTAAAGCCCTGCGGGGTTTGGAACTTGGCACCGCTGGCAGGTTTGTTCGTAGTGGGCTTTTCGCCGGAGTCAGTCATGGAGAATCCAGAAGGCGTTAATTACATAAGGACTTGTCGAAACAGGTCACCGCACTTTAATAAATACAGCGAAACTGGTCAAACAGTTCACTCTAATATGTTCCGATTATGGCAATTGTTGTGCAAAGCGGGGCAAGATTGTAGACTGCCCACCACAATAACTCGCTGTCTTTCCTGGTATTTTCTTCTTTGTTTGGAGCGCGTATGAGCAGCAATCAACTGCCGGCTATCGAAGGCTGGTTTAGCATGGATAAAGCCGATGCCCATTTAATTGGCAGCCGGTGCAAAAAGTGCGGAACCTATTTTTTTCCGGGCAATGTCAGCTACTGTCGCAACCCCGATTGCGATAGCCATGAATTCGAATCGGTGCCGTTAAGTCGCAAAGGAAAAATCTGGTCTTACACCGATGCCCAATATCAGCCGCCCGAGCCTTATGTATCGCCTGATCCTTTTGAGCCCTATGCAATTGCGGCAGTAGAACTGGAAAAAGAGCAAATGATTGTGCTGGGCCAGTTGGCCAAGGGTGTAACTGTGGATGATGTTAAAACCGGTATGGATGTTGAATTACAACTGCAAACGCTATTCAGTAAAGACGGGCAGGATTACCTGAGTTGGGTTTGGCAGCCAAAAGCCTAAAACAACTCATCCTTACGCGGTGTTAAAGAGAAAAAAATTATGAGTCGAGATGTCGTTATTATTGGTTCAGGTATGCACCCCTGGGGTAAGTGGGGTCGAAACTTTGTCGAGTACGGTGTGCACGCGGCAAGAGCTGCGCTAAAGGATGCCGAGGTCGATTGGCAGGATATCCAGTTTGTTGCCGGTGGTGCCACCATGCGTAATGGCTACCCGGGTTATGTTGCCGGGGCGACCTTTTCGCAGGCGCTGGGCTGGCACGGCAACGAAATAGTTACCTGTTATGCCGCTTGTGCAACCGGTTCGCAGGCATTAGCAACGGCTCGTAGCAAAATCAAAGCCGGTGAGTGTGATGTTGCGCTAGTGGTTGGTGCCGACACCACTCCCAAAGGATTTTTGGCACCGCAAAAAGGTGAGCGCCCCGATGACCCGGACTGGGTTCGCTTTCGCTTAGGTATTACTAACCCCACATATTTTGCGTTATACGCGCAGCGTCGCAAGGATTTATACGGCGCGACAGACGAGGATTTTGCCGCGATTAAGGTGAAAAACGCCGAGCATGGTTTTACTAATGAATACGCTCGCTATAAAAAGAAATTTACCATGGAAGAAGTGTTGGGATCTGCCATGGTGGCATCGCCGCTACGTTTATTTGAAATTTGTGCAACCAGCGACGGCGGTGCGGCCTTGGTTATTGCCAGTAAAGAATACGCCGACAAAATCGGTTGCAAACGCCAGGTAAAAATTGGCGGCATCTCTACCGTATCGCCCAAATTTGCCAGCGCCGATGTTGAAATGCCCGATATTGCCACCGATTCTGCGGCCGCCAGCAATGCCTATTCATTTCGCGCATCGATTGCACAAAAGGCTTATGAAGAAGCGGGCATCGGCCCTGAGGATGTCTCCTGCGCCGAGGTATACGATTTGTCGTCGGCCATGGAGTTGGACTGGTATGAATATATTGGTTTATGCGCGCAGGGTGAAGGCGAAAAATTATTGCGCGATGGCGACACTAAAATTGGTGGGCGGATTCCGGTTAACCCCAGCGGCGGTTTGGCCTGTTTTGGCGAAGCCGTGCCCGCCCAAGCATTGGCGCAGGTCTGCGAATTAACAACCCAGTTAAGAGGCGAGGCAGGGGGCAGGCAGGTTGCTAACGCTAAAGTGGGTGTAACGGGTAACCAGGGCCTGTTTGGTCATGGTTCTTCGGTAGTGTTGCAGAAATAAGCGATTTTCAAAAATAGTTTGGAAGTGGATCGAATGAGTTTTCCTAAAGATTGTAAGGTCATTGATTTAATGCTGGGCATACCCAGCAGCGATGATCGCTCGGAGTGGTTTGAGTCGTTCAAAACCTTATTAATGGACCAGCAAAGCCTCGAACAGTTTAGTATGCCGGCACAGTATATGTTTAAGGATGTGCCGGACTTATCCAATCAGACCGATACCATTGCCTATGCGCTGGGTGAAATGGATAAATACAATATTCAGCTGGCCATGCTGGGTATTGATGATGAAAGCCCAACGCATTTAAAAGCCTTATCAGAAAATCCTAATCGCTTTATCGCCTCGTACGAAGCCAATGCCAATAACGGTATGGAAGAGGTGCGTAAGATCAAGCGCCTGCATGCAGAGCAGGGTATTAAGGCGGTAACGGCGTTTCCCTCGGGTTTATGTCCGCAGGTCCCGATCAACGATAAAAGGTGGTACCCGATTTATGCAACGTGCGTTGAGCTGGATATTCCGTTTTGCGCCTGCGCGGGTATACCGGGGCCAAGAATTCCTGCCGACCCGCAAAAAGTCGAATATATTGATGAAGTGTGCTGGTTTTTCCCTGAGCTAAAATTTGTGATGAAGCACGGTGCCGAGCCCTGGGTCGATTTAGCAGTTAAGCTAATGATCAAGTATCCCAACCTTTTCTATATGACCAGTGCCTTTGCGCCCAAGCATTATCCCAAAGCGATTATTGATTACGCCAATACCCGCGGCAGTGACAAAATTATGTACGCCGGTTATTTCCCCATGGCATTATCGCTAGAGCGCATTTTCTCGGATATGGTTAACGTACCGTTTAAGGATGAGGTATGGCCAAAGTTCCTGCATCAAAATGCCGAGCGGGTATTTAAGCTTTAGTTAAACGGCTGCCACACACCGGTTTAACGCAGCGAGATAATTATGAGCCAGGATAGAAAGCAGCATATTAACCAGCTGGTTAAAACCATTGCTGCAATTCGACCTGATGTCGTTGATAAACCCACACTCGTTTACTTTGATATTATCGGTATTGCCTGGCCAATACGCTGCCTGCTGCATTTGCACAACATCGATTATCACTACCTGCCATTAACCATTGGCGACTGGTCGTATGGTGCCGAAGATGGCAGCCAGCCATTAAAAACGGCGTTTAGTAATGGCCATGTGCCGCTGTATGTCGATAAGGATATCAGCCTTAACCAGAGTAACTTAATTTTAAAAACGCTGGCCCAGCGCAATGGAATGATGGGCGAGAGCGAAGCAGAAGCATTGGCGATTGAGGCGCTATTGGCGCATTGCTATGACGCGCAGTTTCACTGGAACGGAATGCTGGGCGTTAATATCCGGTTAAATATTCCCGATGATGTAGCCAATGCGCGACTCGAGTCGTTTATGGGTAATGGCGTATGGGGTGTAGTTACCAACGGCTACCGCAATCACTTGCAGGCTTTCGATCACTATCTTGCTGCCAATGCGTCGAATAGCGGCTTTATGGTGGGCAATCGTTTATCCGCAGCCGACCTGGCATCGTTTAATGTTTTATGCAACTGGTATAAGGCGTTTGATCGCGAGGTGTTTTGTGCTGAGTTTCCGCGGCTCGAAGAATATATCCAGCGCATAGCCTCTATCGACAGCGTGGGCGACTATATTCGCAATGTGCAAGAAGCCACGCTATGGTTTGAATTGCCGCAGGTAGCCATGCGACTCACCACGCCGCAGGAGCTCGAAGGTCTTGTACGCGTTTAACTAGTTACAGTTTGACAGGCTTGTTATCCACTGCTCAATCAATTGCACGCCCGACGTATCGATTAGGTTAGAACCTATCGGCGGCATGCCGTCGCCATCGCGTCGATTCATTCTTTGCAGCAATACCGAACTGGCAGGTGCCCCTGCGGCAATAATCTTTGCGCCTCCGATGCCCAGGTCTGAGAGCAATGGATCAACATTGCAAATGCCCATCGTTGCCAGCGGTGTTTCAAACCGTAAATCGATATTGGCCGGTGTGCCACCGCCGGGCTGGTGACAGCTGGCACAGTTGGTATCGAGATAGGCTTTGGCCCTGAATAATAAGGGTTCCGCCAGGTTGTCGGGGTCGGTAATACGCGGCAATACCGTTACCGGCTCAGTCACATCCGTGGTAAATACGTCGATATGATTAAACGTATCGAGCTGGTTATCGGTGACACCCGAATCGGGATAGAGAAAATTGCCGTTCAGTTGCGGCGTATCAACGCCCAATACATAGCCAGCAGCAGCGGTATGACATTGCAGGCATTCGCCTTCAGAAGGGTAAATCCACTGTTGTGGTGCTGCGGTATGGGTAAGTGTCCTGAGTTTGCCGCCCACTACGCGCGTGGCTGCGGTAACCGCTTCGTCCCATTCATAACTGTAACCTGCCCAGTCGCCACTGGGGTGGCGCATAAACAAACGCGTTTCGACCAACTTGTTTTCAACAACAAAGTTTTTCATTGTTACCGTGCCGTTGGGAAATTCCCAGCGCTGGTCATCACTGGCATCGATGGTTGTGCCGTCGGGCAAAGCCAGCCAGCGCTGTTTATCCGCATTATCGGACCAGAACCGCGCATTGGGTTGGTAGGGAATCAACCCCGACGCCGGCAGGCTTGGGTTGCCAGCCGACACGCAACCGGTATCGGCAAGCGCGGTTTCTACACCGCTGCCGCCCGACGATGTACCGGCTTGTATTTGATATATCTCGCCAGAAAAATACGACAGTACATAAAGTTCATTGTCGTTATCCTGCGCAAAGCCTGAAATAAAGTGGCTTGAATCGAGCAGTTCATCGTTGTTAAAACCCGTTGTGGTGTTGCCCGACAACCCCCATATGCGACCGGAGTTAAAATCGCCGTAGATAAAGTGACCTTGTAGCTCGGTAATGGTTGAGCCGCGGTAGACAAAGCCGCCGGTTACCGACGCATCGCCATTTTGATGCGGATAAACATGCACGGGGTCTACCAGCGAAGCCAGGTTGCAGCCCGTGGTAACAAAATTATTGGTACCCTCTTTGCAGCGCCAGCCCAGGTTATCACCCAGATTAACAATATCGATTTCTTCCAGAATACCCTGGCCAACATCACCTACCCACAATGCGTCGGTTTGCGAATCAAACGACCAGCGCCATGGGTTGCGCAAACCCCAGGCATAAATTTCGGGGCAGCTTGCTGCGTTGCTGCCTGGGCCGCAGAGTGTATTGCCGCTAAACGGATTGCTGGCGGGTATCTGGTAACCGGGGCTAGGGTAAGTGATGCCATTAACGTCAATTCGCAGCATATTGCCTAACAGGTCAGTTGTGTTTTGCGAGTGGTTTTGTGGGTCGTTAGCGCTACCACCATCGCCGGTTGAAATATAGAGATAGCCATCGCGGCCAAAGGCAATTTCGCCACCGTTGTGATTATCAAACGGTTGGTCAATAGTCATGAGTACTTGTTCGGTAAATGATGCGGGCAGGCTGCTATCGTCGCTAATTACCAGTCGTGATACCCGTGATTCGAGCGATGGGGCGTCGATGGTGTAGTAAACGTATAACTCTTTACGGCTGGGCCAGTCGGGCGATATAGCCAGGCCCAGTAGGCCGCGCTCGCCACCGTAAGTAACGCTCAGTGATACATAATTAGGCGCGCTACTAGCGGCTGCATTGTTAGCTACCCGCTTGATACTACCGGTTAACTCCGCTACATACCAAAAACTGCTATCGCCTGGGGCCTGCAATGCCTTTACCGGATTGTTGAAACTGATATTGGGTAGCACCCGCGCCAGTGTAATGCTGTTATCGACGGTGCTTACTGTTGGCGCTATGCAGCTACTGTTGGTGGGTCGGCTGCTAATACCAGGTAGGCAGGCGGTGCTGCCGCTATTGGGTATGCAGGGGTCGATATTGTCCGGGTCTAGCTGGTTGTTAACGCCGTCGTTATCACTATCAATTAATGAAGATTCTTGGTAATCAAATAAACCATCGGCATCGGTATCGGTAGATTCGCCTTCGTCAAAGTCGCTGACGCCATCGCTGTCACGGTCTTGAGTGCAGGCGGCGACAAAGGGGTTAGGGTCGCACGGATCATTACCAGACGCTGGTGCCTCGCCGGATGAGCCACCGCCGCAGGCAGGCAAAAATAGCAGCAGCGTTAAGCCAATGGCCGCGAGTGTTTGAACCGTGGTTAGTTGGATATCGAGTGCCAGTGTTTTCATACGATGGTTTTGTTGCTCAGTTGCAAAGGTCTTAGGGTATTACTCACAGCGTCTCGATGCAAAGAGAAATTGCCGGTTAATCGTAGGGTTTTAGCCAAGCTGTGAACTGATTATTGAGACCCATTGTCAGCGTTGGCACGCTGGCGGGTAAAAAAGCGCGCCAGTGGTTTTTCCAGCCTATGCATCGACTTATAGTAATATTCTTGTGTATTCATTGCGTAAATACTTTTTTGAAGTGCCGTCACCGCGCCATCAATGGCGGCAATGCTTTGCAGCGGGTGGGTATAAACACGAATGGTAAATACAATTGCACCCGTTGCGGGCAGCTTGCTTAGGCTTTGTCGCTCGATGCGCAAATAGAGTTCAGCGTCGGCATTGCATTCGATTTGTTGATGTTCAGGTAAGCGCATCAGTGTATCGGTATCGCTAATGCCCCAGTTAGCGCGCACCAGTGGCTGGGTGCCAAGCTTAGCAAGTAGCTTGCGAATAGGGCGTTCGAGTTTATTTTTAAAGCTGGGCACTGGTTGGTGAATGGCAAAAAAATCTTGGCCTATTTTTTCTTGCAAACACCAATGACTGGGTGCGCATACCGATGCTGCGGTGAGCCGGTAGTCGCTGTTCCCAGCGCCGCCGTAAGCTTGTAATAAGCAGATATCATCTTGTATCCATAGGCTGCTTCGCCACAGTTGCTCTAGCGGCGCATTGTCGCCTGTATCGCTATCGCTTGCATCGCCAGGCGCGTGAATTGGCCAGCTTAACTGCTGCTCTGGCAGGTAAAGTGATTGCGCATCGTGGTTGAAATGTTGCTGATGATCAACGGTAAGGTGGGTAAATAATCGTTGCGAAAATTCTGCTTGCGCATCAATAGATTCAGGTTCAGCGGCATAAACTCGCTGTTGATCAATACTGGCCTGCTGTAATTTGTTGTTGTGATAGCGCGAAAAATCCGCGTCAGGTTCGATCCATCGGGGCTTGGCGAGGCGCGCCACCCCAATATTGACCAGATCCGGCTGCTGGATAAACGGTAAATACGGTGGTGTCTCAATGTTTTTTAGCATTGTACGTTTGATTGATTCGGGATAAAGCTGACTAATGCTGCTATAAGCTGCGTTTAATGAATATGATCTTTGCTAAATAATATTTCAAGGCGGGCAATGAAGGTTGCCGCGCCATCGCGTGATGCCAGGACATTATCGCGACGCCAACGGTAGGCAGGCTCAAACTCAAGAAACAGCCATTTTCGATAAACGTTAATCCGGTAAATTGAACCTATGGCATATTGGCGCGTCAGGTATTCGGGTCGTGTGCGACCAGCGTTTGCCAGGTAAAAGGTGAGTGCTTTTTTATCATCGAGAAAATGTCTCAGCAAAATATTTGAGCGCCACTCAACGCCATTCGTCTTTTCACCAAAGTCAAAGCGGTTCTCCCAGCGAAGATGACTCTTTTCGGTAAGTGCATAGCCGGTGTCAAAGCGGGTAATAAGCCCAAAGCCCTCGGTATCCTGCCACAAGGGCTCTTCGCTAAAGCGAAATCGCCAGCGGTCGTTAATCGCTAATGTATAGCGATAGCGTGCCGACAGTCTGGCTTTTACGCCCGACCGTATACCCGCCCTTAAGGCAATTTTATGACGGGTTTGGGTTTCTTCAAGAAATTGCAGGTCAACGCCCTTATCATTATTGGGTAGCGAGTTGTTAACATCCCGAATATCATCAATGGCTTCGTCGCTCTCACCTGAAAATATTATGGCAAAGCGTTGCTCTAAATTGGGCAATCGCAACTTGCCGCGAATATTCACTTTACTAATATCACTGCGTGCATCATCCCAATAATAGGAAGTGCGTGAACGGACAAGTGTGTCGGCGGTTTCCAGGTCATAACGTGGCGAAATGAAATACTTGTCCAGTCGCTCGGCTAAGCCATTAAAACGATTGGCAATGTAACGATGTGACTTGTCGGCGATGGTGGCTTGAGTGGGGCTATCTGCATTATTACTTTGCTCAACCGTAGTTTCGGCATAGGCGAAATTAAGTTGAATGACTGCCAACGCTGCAGCCAACAGTAGCCGTAATCGCTTTGGCGACTTTTTGAGTAGGGCGTTAACAGGGTTTGTTCGCATTAAAATACGCTTTTTATTGCTGCCGGTGATTGGTTTCATAGGGCGAACCTGGCATAGCACAAACACCTTCTGATGGGTAAAGAATTATCTGCTCAATGCTGGCTTGTCTAGCGCTGCAACGGTTTTTCATTAAAGCCGAAGCGCAGTTTAATTAATGCGTGCTGCGCATCAGCGGTACAATAAGCCTAAAGCTGCTTGATTTCCATTTCCAAAGCATCGCAAATAGGTTGATAATTATCCTGCTCGCCCTTATGAGTAATAACACCCACACTGGCGTTGTCGGGTTGCAGGTATTGTTCGGCAACGCGTTTTAAGTCGGCTTGTTTAACCTGCAATACGGCATCGCGAAACGCACTGTGCTGCTCGGGTGTGCGACCAAATAACGTGTTATGAAAGTGACGTTTGGCGGTGCCGGCCGGTGATGCGGGTTTATCCAGCGAGCTAATCACACCTAAAATTGATTCTTCAACCACGCGCCAGGGGTGATCTTTGTTTAATAGCCATTGAATTGCTGCGTCGAAATCGGCTAGCGTTTCGCCCAGGCGCGGGTCACGATAAGAGTAAAAGCGAAATGCAGCAATACTTGAGTCCTGGCTTGCGCCACCGCCGTAAGCACCGCCTTGTTCGCGAATTGCGGTATGCAAAAAGCCATTGCGCAATACACCGGCCAATACAGTTAATGCTGGCGCGTCGGGGTGCCCAACGCTAACGGTTTGATAGGCCTTAGCGCAAAAGTTAACCTGGGTATTACACAGCCACAATTGGCGCGTGTTTTCTCTACAGTTTGGTAGCGAAAATACTGTCTCGGTGGTTGGGTTGTTGGGCCAAAGTTCGGCAATCCGGTTGGCGAGTGGATCAGCCACATGTGCTTCGCCCACCACCAAAAACTGCTTCGGGTTGCTTATTAACTGTTGATGCACATCGCCAAGACTGACGCAAAGTGCTTCTAACGCTTGTGCATTATTCAATGAGTCGTCAAGTTGCTTGAGTTTTTGAATGCCCAGCATACCACTGCCAGCGTGACTCAATTTCGCCGTGGGGCTAAAGCCTTGTGTGGCCACCGACATGGCCAGGCCATGACCGTTGCCCGAAACCGATTGCTCGGCGCGGGCGCGCGATTGTGCAATTAGTTCGCGAATCCGTTGCTGTTCATCAAAGCGCACCTTGTGCCAGGTTTGCTGCAACAGCTCGGCAATGGCTTCGTTGTGGCTGTTTAAACCTTTGGTTGACAGTGTAAAGTTACCGCTAATACATTGTTCATTATCAAGCTCGCCGCGCATACTACTGTACGCGCTAATGCCGCCGCAAACACTGGTTTGCCAGTCCTGGGTTTGCAGGTAATCACGTTTACCGACACCAAGGTCGGTAATGACGCGATTGTGAAGGCCAATTAAGCCCAGCTGTGTATCGCTAAGCCGCGGCAGCGGGGCAATGACTTGTTGGTAGCTAATACCGTTAGTACCTTGCGGGTAAAAAGTATAGCGGCCGTTGATTATGCTGCGCTGTTCGCTTACCGGCGACTCTTCGACGGGTGGAATATCGGTTAAATCGACCTTGGGTAAAATTTCCGGGTCGTCTTCTACTGCCTGGCGTTGTTTAAGAGCCTCGGCAGTTTCAATAATGTGTTGCGTTTCGGTTTCATTAAGCGCAGCTTTAATGGCCGCCAGCTTTTGTTTTTCACGCTGTATCTTATGCTCGCTAAGCTCAGTATCGGGCGCCATTACCACGGTCGCACGGTGTGCGTTATCGAGCAGCAAACGCTTAACTAGGCCTTTAATATAGTTGGGGTTTTGAATGGCTTCGCGTAGCTCAACCAGAATAGGGTCAATATTTAATGCAGCGGCGGAGTCGCCGCGATGAATCGCATTTGGCAGCATCGATAACATAATTTGCAAACCATAAGGGTAGCCATCGCCGCTAATTTCACGCTGCTGTAATTCCAGTTGGTCTAGCAATGCTGTCATCTGTTTGTGTTCGATGCCATTGTCGGCTACGTTTTGCAGCGTGTTTAGCACCAGTGCTTCAAAGTCGTTGCGCCGCTCGGGGCTGCTGCCCTCAATGCCGCAAACAAATACCATTTCCAAGCCGCTATCATCCATGCCACACAGTGGCGATGGGGCGCTACCCAACGCGGTTGTCTCCAGCGCTTGCTGCAAAGGTGCTGCGCTGTTTTCCAGCAGCGCTGCAGTCATTAAATGTGAAGCCATTAACTCTAGCGGGTCCCGAATATTGCCCAGTACCCAGGCCATTAGCAAATGGGTCTTATCGCCATTGGCCTCTTCAGCCGATAGTGGGTAGTGTGTTTTAACGTGTTTGGCTGCATCAAAGCGCGGTTG
>CBFHXO010000052.1:0-19452 GCA_965659815.1 Pseudomonadales bacterium | reverse complement strand
TTTATAAAGAGGTTTGGTTACTTTCTTTTACACAAGTAAAAGAAAGTGACTGGCCTGCAGGACAAAAACACGGCCATGGTAAAAGATAAACTAACAACAAAGCTCCACCACATAACAGCCCTCCAGCACAAAAAAACCTGTAAATTCGGTCATGCACTAAGAAAAACAGCACCCCCCCCCTCATCACTGATGCTACGATACCAGACAAAAAACAAAACCTTACCAACTTGCTAAACACCCCCCTGCCAAAATCCATTAAACTCCCCACCACGCGGCTATTCTGCCGCGCACACCTACAGAGGCTCACTGGCGGGTCAGCACAGCCCTGCTGCTCACCAACCCAAAAAAAATGCTGTTGGTCTTAAAAAACACCACCACCCACTCGGTTGCCAAACACCTACTGCTTTGGCTGTTACTTATTTTCTCGCTCACCAGCCAGGCAACGTATGCCGGCAACCGCTGCGAGTCATCCATCGACCCCATTAACCCAACCCCCCTCGTCAACGGCTGGGGTTTAAACAAAGAAAATCACCGCTTTGTCGATGCCGCGCAAGCAGCGATCACCCCACAATCGGTAGCCGGGCTAGCCGTTAAGTGGGTATTCAAAGTCGCCGACACCAAAGCCCCTCATACCCAACCATTGATTACCAGTAATACCATTGTTATTGGTGATGGCGCAGGCGGCGTTTACGCCCTCGACCGCAACAGCGGCTGCGAACGCTGGCGCTTTGACGCAGGCTCTGTCGTCCGCACCGCATTTCGCTATGTCAAGGTAGAAGATCAACATCTTATTAGTTTTGGCACGCTTGAGGCCGACGTGTTTGCCATTGACCTGCTCAGCGGTAAACAACGTTGGCGCATAAAAGCCGACCCACACCCTCAGGCGATGATTACCGGCTCAGGTATTGACCACAACGGCATCATTTATCAACCGGTTTCTTCGTGGGAAGTGTTCTGGGCCCTCAACCCATTCTATAGTTGCTGCACTTTTCGCAGCTCAATATTGGCGTTAGATGCATTAACCGGTGACTTACTCTGGCGCGCCTATACGATCGAAGAAGAAGCCAAAGTCGTCAAATCACGATTGCTCTTCGGCGACCATAAAGGTCCCTCAGGTGCGCCGGTGTGGTCGCAACCTACTATTGATATCCAGCGGCAACGGCTTTATGTCGGTACCGGCGAAAATTATTCTGGACCCGCGACCGACACCAGCGATGCAATACTGGCCTTCGACTTGGCAACCGGCCAACGCCTTTGGCACCAGCAGTTTTTGCAAGGCGATGTTTGGACCGCCGCCTGCGCAGCCCCATTTCATGTCAATTGCCCCGAAGAAGATGGCCCCGACCTGGATTTTGGCGCACCCCCCATTTTGGTTAACGTGGCCGGCAAAGACTATATCCTCGCCGGACAAAAAAGCGGCATGGTCTACGCGTTAGACCCCGATAATAACGGTGAAATGCTGTGGTCCTACCAGGCCGGTAACGGCGGTATGGCCGGTGGCATTCATTTCGGTATGGCAGTTAACCCCGCCACGGGTACCTTGTTTGTACCTATCAGTGATCGCGATGTTGGCTTAATAGGCGACCAGCCACCCGGCCAGCCAAGGCCATCGATGCACGCAATTAATATTGCAAGCGGTGAGCGAGTCTGGTCAGTCGCCGCACCGGTCAATTGCCTCGATACAAACAATAAAGCCATTAAAAACTGCCATGTCGGTTTATCATCGGCGGTAACGGCGAGCGACGATATTGTTTTTGCACCATCGCTTGATGGTTATATCTACGCGTTTCACACATCAACCGGCGAAGTTTTGTGGTCTTACGATACCAAACGCGACTACCCCGCAGCAAATGGCGGAACCGCTTATGGCGGCGCCATTGACCTCGGCGGTGTTTACCTCGACAGCGGCCAATTATTTGTTAGCTCCGGCTATGGTCAGGCCGGGCGGCTACCCGGTAACGCTTTTATCGTAATGGAAGTTATCGAAACTGGCAGTGGTGGAGTGGCGAATGACAAACAGTGATTTACGTGTAGCGGTTATTGGCGCAGGTCCTGCCGGTATCTGTGCAGGTTACGAATTGTTGTCGCAGGGCTTTAGCAATATCACCCTGTTTGAAAAATCCGATGCAGTGGGCGGCACCTGGCATTTGCATACTTACCCGGGTCTTGCCTGTGACCTCTGGGCGCACTCCTATACTTTTTCTTATCGACCCAACCCCGATTGGAGCGCCAGCTTTGTCGCGCAACCCGAAATCGAGCAATACCTGCAGCGCTGCTGTACCGAGTTTGGGCTCGACCCCTACGTTAAACTGAATACTCAAATCGTGAGTGCGACATTTCAGACCAATAAAACCTGGCAACTAACCAGCGATAGCGGCGAGCAGTTTGATTTTGATGTGGTGATTAATGCCATGGGTAACCAGCATACCGCGCAGTATCCTAATGTCGCCGGTATGCAAAGCTTTCAAGGCGATAGCTGGCATGGTACGCGCTGGAATCACGATGTCGATATCAGCGGAAAGCGAGTTGCTGTTGTCGGTTCTGCCGCCAGCGCCATTCAGGTGGTGCCCGAACTGGCAAAGCAGGCGGGTCATCTCACGGTGTTACAACGAACCCCCAACTGGATTATGCGTCGGGGCAATAAGTTATATTCGCCAGGCTTAATGAAATTATTTCATCGCATGCCGTTGTTATTGCGTCTGTATCGACGCATGCAAGCCTATATGATGAGCTTTACCGTTGAGGGTGTCACGCTGGGCCATAAGCGTATGGACCAATTTGAAAAAATGGCGCGAGATTATTTGCATGAAGTGGTAGAAGACCCTGGCTTACGCGAAGCGCTGACACCTAATAGCCGCTACGGTTGCAAGCGTGGCTTAATGTCCGACGATTTTTACCCGGCGCTACTGCGCGATAACGTCGAACTGGTGGCCGAAGGTCTGGTCGCGGTTAGGCCAGACGGTATTACGCTGGTCAGTGGTAGAGAAATCGATGTCGATATTATTGTTTACTGCACCGGTTACCGCATTCTTGACTACGACCGTATTGCAGTGACTGGCGCGGGCGGTGAATCGCTGGCGAAAGTCATGGCGCGCGCACCACAGGCTTATGTGGGTATTGCAGCGCCGGATTTCCCCAATTACTTTTTTGCCGCAGGCCCTAATGGCCTGGCGATTAATGTTTCGTACTTTACCAATGTCGAGCGCAATGCTAAAACCATTGTTAATTTGCTCAGCGACAAACAGCAGGCCAAACTGGCGGCAATTGCCGTTAAGCGTGATGTTAACCAAAACTATAACGACTGGATGGCAACGCAGTTTAGCCAGTTCTCCTGGGGTAACAGCAGCTGTAATAGCTACTATCGCACCGACGACGGACATGCGCCGTTTTTGTTTCCGGGCAGTTTTAAACAATATAATGATTTACATAATCAATGCTCGCTCGATGCGTTTGAAGCAGTATAAAAAATAGGGTTTTTCAATGACAAGCAATCGAGATAATCCTTCAGTGGTAATCATCGGTGCAGGTATGACCGGTATTTGCCTGGCTATTAAATTGCGCGAAGCGGGTATTACCGATGTGGTGATGCTGGAAAAAGCTGCAAGCGTCGGCGGCACCTGGCGCGACAATACCTACCCTGGTGTTGCCTGCGATGTGCCTTCGCATGCCTATACCTATTCGTTTGCACCTAACCCCGAGTGGAGTGCATCGATAGCCTGCGGTGCAGAAATTCATCGTTACTTTATTGGCGTGTTCGAGCAATACGATCTGGCCTCGATCACTCGTTTCAATGACCAGGTGGTTAGCAGTATCTACGGCGAGAATGAGCAGGGCGAGTCGAAGTGGACAGTGGCAACGGCCGCGGGTAAAACCTATGTCGCCGATATTTTGTTTGGCGCAACCGGTATGTTGCATCAACCAGTGCTGCCCGATATCAAAGGGAGAGAGTGCTTTAATGGTGTGTCGTTTCATTCGGCGCGCTGGAACCACGATATCGATTTACGCAATAAACGTATTGGCGTTATTGGCACCGGTTCGAGTGCAGCGCAGTTGATTCCTGAGCTTATCAACACTGAAGGTACGCAGATTAGTGTGTTTCAGCGCAGCGCGCATTGGTTGGTAAATTTTGAAAGTAAAGCCTATAGCGAAAAAGAAAAACAGCAGTTTCGCGATAAGCCAGAGCTCATGCAAAAAACCAAAGAGCAATCGCTATGGTGGTTTGAAAAAGGGACGACTTCGCTGACCAGCAATGGCTGGAAAAACCGCTGGTTAAGAAAAGTGATGGCGTGGAATGCGCGGCGTCATATTAAACGCTCAATTAAAGACCCGGTGTTGCGTGAGCAGCTAACCCCCGATCATGAGATTGGTTGTAATCGCGTGGTAATGAATGCAACCTTTTACGAGGCGATACAAAAAAATAATGCCAGCCTGGTGACGCAGCCGATTCAATGTATAGAAGCGGCCGGTGTGCGAACCAATGATAATGTTTTACACGAACTCGATGTGCTGGTTTACGCGACGGGCTTCGACCCCTTTGCCTATATGCGGCCGATGACTTTTCTGGGCAAAAACGGCATGACCATTGATAAGCAATGGGAGCAAAAAATGCAGGCCTATCGCTCGTTGTTGGTGCCTAACTTCCCTAACTTTTTCCTGATGCTTGGGCCTAACTCACCCGTGGGCAATTACTCAATTATTGCGATTAGTGAAATTCAGTCCGACTATGCGATTGATTTGGTAAAAAGCTGGCAGCGCGGTGAAATGGATACCATTGAAGTACGCGATGAAGCAGTGCAGCAGTGGAATGCCATGCTGGGCAGTCGCTTAAAAAATACCGTTTGGGCGACCGGTTGCAGTAGCTGGTACCAGGATGACAAAGGCGATATTTTTTCCTGGCCCGATAGCTGGAAGCGCTGGTGCGAGTTAATGGCAAAACCAGACCTTAATGATTTTCATTCGAGTCGTTCATAGTGGTTGCTATAAATAGAAAAGCACATATCGTTGGTGCGGGCGAGACAGCCTATGCCAAGTGGGGCAGAATCAACCAGACCGTTGAGGGCGAAACCACTGAGCATGCACTGGCATTAAAGGCAATTAAACGCGCAGTAGAAGACGCCGGTTTATCGATGGACGAAGTGGATGGCCTGGCTTCTTTTGCCGAAGATCGCAACGAAGCCATTTTTCTGGCAGCCGAGTTGGGCATACCCGAACTGCGCTTTGGCAATATGGTTTGGATGCCTGGCGGCGGCGGTGGATGCGCGGCTGTGGCTAACGCAGCAATGGCCGTTGAAGCCGGGCAGGCCGAAGTGGTGGTGGTTTATCGCGCGCTTTGCCAGGGGCAGTTTATGCGCTTTGGCCAGGGCGCCGCCGAATTAATGGAACAGCAGGGTGGCGCTGCGGTTGAGCCGCCTCCACCGAGCTTTGCACAGGCTGATTCATTATTGTTAGCTGCCATGGGTTTTGTCATGCCCTATGGCATGATCACCGCAACGGCGGCGTTTGCCTTGCCGATTCGCAGGCATATGAATTTATACGGCACCACCAGTGAGCAGTTGGGCAATATTGCCGTGACCTTTCGCCAACACGCTAATCGTAACCCGCGTGCGGTAATGCACGACAAAACCTTAACTCTGGAGCAGCATCAAAACTCCCGAATGATTGCCGAGCCGCTGCATTTATTTGATTGCTGTCTTGAAAACGATGGCGCCTGCGCTGTTGTGGTTACCACTGCCGATCGGGCCAAAGCGTTGGGCAAGCGGCCGGTTGAAATTGTTGCCACCGCCCAGGGCGCGCCCAAGGGCTATAGCTTTGGTTCATTTACCAACGCCAATATTCCCGATGAAATGTATGCCACCGGCGGCACCACATTAATGGCCGATCGCTTGTGGAAAAAAGCCGGTATTGGCCCCGCCGATATTGATGTTGCACAAATTTACGATCACTTTACCGGTAGTGTGTTAATGCAGTTGGAAGATTTTGGTTTTTGCGAACGCGGTGAAGGCGGCCCGTTTGTTGAAAGCGGTGCGCTGGCCTGGGATACCGGCTCGCTGCCGTGTAACACTTCTGGCGGCAGTTTATCTGAGGCCTATATGCACGGCTTAAGCCATGTGTTAGAAGGCGCGCGCTCGTTGTGGGGTGAGTCGACTTGTCAGGTGCGAGATGCCAATAACTGTCTGGTAACCAGCGCGGCGGGTGTCCCGTCCAGTGCATTGATTTTGCGAGGAGCATAGTATGACTGACCGCTGGTTTCCCGATGGCATGCCCAACCCGATGGTCGATGTTGCCAGTTTGCCCTGGTGGCAGGCGGCGGCAAAACAGCAGCTTACCGTGCAATGTTGCAACGAGTGCGGTCATGGTCAGTTACCGCCTGCGCCGATATGCAGTGAGTGCCGCTCAACGGCATTGCAGCTTAAGCCGGTAAGTGGCAAGGGTAGTTTGTATACCTATTCGCATGTGCATCAAGCGGTGGCGATGAACCAAACGCTGCCATTTGTGCTGGCGATTATCGAGCTGGATGTGGCCGGTGCCTGTACCAACAGCGTTAGAATGATGTCAAATATTGTGATCGATACCGTTACTGAAAATGATATCGGTCGCAGTGTCGAAGTCGTATGGGAAATAATGAGTGAAGAAGTTACCGTGCCACGGTTTCGGTTTTCACAACAGGTTTAAATTATGTCAGAGCGTAAATTTATTAATAAAGATGGCAGCGTTAAGGTTGATGTGCTGGCCAAGCAAGAAGCCCAGGCAGTTGCCAATGCCAAGGCCCATGGTATTGAGCCCGAGCGCGTTGCCGAGTTAATGGCGCAGGTCAATGAACACGGCTATGTGATTATTGAAAATGCGATATCGCCCGAAGTGATTGAGGCCATGAAAGCCGAGGTTAAGCCCTTGCTTAACCATACCGGCCGTAATGAGTTTGAGGGGCATAAAACTCGGCGCATTTATTCTGTTATTGAAAAAACCCTGGCGTTAAATCCGTTTATTGAGCATCCGCTGATTATTGCGTTGCTCGACCAGGTGTTGCTGCCGAATTATTTATTATCGCAAGTACAGGCGATTGATATTCTACCGGGTGAAACTAACCAGCCGCTGCATGCCGACGACAGTTTTTATCCGCTGGCAAGACCCAGAGCGCCAATTGGTGCCGCAACCATTTGGGCCATTGATGATTTTACCGCTGAGAACGGTGCTACCACGTTAATTCCCAAAAGCCATTTATGGGGCGATGAGCATCCGGGTGATGGCAGTGGGCATAATTTAATTCCAGCGGTCATGCCGGCCGGTTCAGTATTGTTTTTTATTGGGACCCTATGGCATGGCGCCGGCGCTAATGCGACTGATAACAACCGCATGGCCATTACCGCGCAATATTGCCAGCCTTGGGCGCGGCAACAGGAAAACTTTAGCTTGTCGATTTCTCGCGAGCGGGCCAAATTATGCAGTAAAAAAATCCAGGCGATGCTGGGTTACAGTATGTTGTTTCCATTTATCGGCTTTGTTGATGGTCGCGACCCTGCGCGCTTACTGGAGGATTGATCGTTTATGGGTTTGATAACGGCTATATCGATATAACCGTTTATTAAGTCATCGATAAGCGCTCCTCTTATATTTGTCTAGCTCGGTTAACGTTTATATTTTGTGTTAACCGTTGCTGACATGGGCATTAAACAATTGTTTTTCCAGTGTTATCAGTTTTTCTTTCACGACAATACCGCCGGCATAGCCAGTTAAATTGCCGTCGCTGCCAATAATACGGTGGCAGGGAATAATAATGCTTAGTGCGTTGGCGGCATTGGCATTGGCTACTGCGCGAACGGCCGCGCGTTTATCGATGCTTGCCGCCAGCCGTGAGTAAGTGGAGGTTTCTCCGTAGCGAATTTGTTGCAAGGACTGCCAAACCGACTCTTGAAATGGCGTGCCAACTGTGAGTATCGGCAGGGTAAATTCGTTGCGTGTGCCAAAAAAATACTCGCCCAACTGCTGTTGGGTTTGTTCCAGTACGGCGATTTTATGTTCCGGCCCCAGCTGGATAGGCTTTGCCTTTAGGCCCTGTTGCAAGCGGTAGTCGATACTGCGTCGCGCTTTGCGGTATTGCCAGTCGCAGAGGCAAAGTTGGTTATCAAAGCTGCCCAGAATCATTGGGTCATAAGGTGATTGGTAGATCTGTAAGTAAATGGCACTCATGATTAAATCCTTCCGTAGATATTAGTATGATGGTCGAATGCATTATAACGAGTTAGCCTAGTGACTCCCATGGCATTTGGGGACATATTACTAGGCATAATGGGACATATATGGCATGTATAGGAGAAGCACATATAGGGTGCAGTCAGCTTGTTAGCGCTCCGCATGTTAATCATGCAGGGTAAGGTGCGCGGTCTTGGCGAGCGTGCCATAACCGAGTTGTAAATTTTTTGCCCAATGATTTTTTTATTCAAAAATGTCATTGTTATTCGTTATACTCGACTTTTGAAGCGCCGCTAGTGATGCGCTCTGGTACTGATACTGGAAGCATGTGCTGAAAATATGTTCGGTAAATAGGTGCCGGATAATAAACAGCTTAAGAAGTCGCTGTGGCGGGAATTTGCTATTAGCCGGGTATGCCATGCCTTGAGGACACCCTTTCGGGGTTACTGTTGGTATGAGAATCAGCTCGTGCTTGGCCCCTTAGGTTGCTTCTCATGATAAAAATCTTCTCAACGCTTAAGATGGATTTAGGGATTGAAAATAGCTAAAGAGAAAATCGCGGTTGTCGGTATGTCGTTTCGCCCACCGGGTGCTCGTTTGGGCAATATCAGTAACTGCGCTGCATTTTGGCAGGCGTTGCTGACGCAACAAGACCTGGTTACCGAAATGGGTCCCGGCCGCTGGGACACATCGCTTTTTTATCCCCCCGACCCATCTATCCTCCCTTGGTAAGAGCTATGTATTTGCCGCTGGTCAACCGACGGATATCGATCAATTTGACGTTCAGCTTTTTGGTATTTCACCGCGCGAGGCTACGCAAATGGACCGGTAGCACCGGCTGTTGCTTGAGCTTAGCCGAGAAGTGTTAGCGAATGTCGGCTAAACCTGTCTCTATTATTTTTTGTGCACACCCGTCTATTTATGCCAGCCTGGTGTTGGCGGCGTTAATCGATGATAAACGCATTGCGGTGCGTGCGGTGGTGTTATCGACCAGGGTTAAATGCGCCAATAGCAGTGCTTTGGCTGATATTATGGCGATTTTGCGTGACAGTGGCATTCGCTATGCGGTGTATTTGGCTTGGGTTACCGGTATCTACTGGCTGTTCGGTGGTGGCTGGGGTGTGGCATCGTTACAGCGACAATGCAAGTCGCACCGCTTGCCCGTATTGAGTACTGATAACATTAACCATAGCAATGCACAGGCATTTATCCGCAGGCATATCAACAGCAACCATAAAAATTTTTTGCTAACGGCAATGTTTAATCAAAAACTTTCTGTCGACTTGCTGGCTATTGAGCATTTGTGTTGTATTAACCTGCATCCTGGAAAGTTGCCACAATACCGTGGTGTTGATCCGGTATTAATGATGTTGCGCGATCAAGTTAGCGACTGTGAAATTACTTTGCATAAAACAGCAGTAGAGTTGGATAGCGGTGAAATTTTAGCGACTCGCGCGATGCCGGTAGATACGAATCGTTCGCTATTTTGGCATCAGTATCGTTTATTTGAATTGGGTGCCACCATGGCGACGCAATGGTTAGGGCGGTGCTGTGAGCAAGCGGGCGATACGGGCATGCTACCTGGGCAAGCCCAACAAGGTGAGGTGGCTTACTATGGCTGGCCCGACCGCAGCGCAATGCCAGCGCTGGGTAAACTAATGGGTTTTAGCGATTGCTGGCAGTTATTTTCACGGGTTAAAAAGCTAAAATAACAATCGGTCATTTTAGCTTTTCGGCTCGTCACTCTGTTCTACCGCATGATTGTTTTTTATGACGCTAATGTTCTTTAGCGAAGCTTCATTGTTTACGATGCTACCATACCCCAACGAAATCAATAGTCGGTCGGCCCAGCGCGCTGGCAAACAGTGTAATAGCCGTTGCGAATAACTTAACACACGCGGAAAGCTAATAATGCTACGCTGTTTGCTAACACCGCGAATAATAATATTAGCCGCTTGCTCGGCCGTTATCATAAACGGCCGAGCACCCTGAAATTGATTCGACATATCTGTCTGGATAAAACCCGGAAGTACGGTACTGATATCAATGCCTTCATGTGCGAGATCGCCGCGAATACTTTCGGCATAAATTTTAATTCCGGCTTTGCTGGCGCAATAACTGGGTGTTAAGCCAAGGCCGCGGTAGGCGGAAATAGAACTGATGAATACAATAGCGCCGCGGCGCTGTGCGCGCATGGCCGGCAGTAAAGCTTCGCAACTTGCCATCGCGCCCAGCAGATTGGTGAGCACAATTGACTCTTGCTGTTGCCAGGGTTCGTGCCTATTGACGCTATTGCCGGTGGTGCCGGCATTAATAAAGGCGATATCTACAGGGGTTCCGGAAATATCGCTAAGCAGTTTAAGTACCGCATCGGTATCGGCGATATCGCAAGCATAACTGTGTACGCGCGCGCCAAAGTGCTCGCAGCGTTGCTGGCAGTCGGCCAGGTTTTGCCGGCTGCGTGCCAGCAGCGAAAGCGTGACATTGCCTTGCAGTTGTTTAGCATAAGTTTGCGCCAGCGCGGCACCCAGGCCGCGCGATGCGCCGGTAATCACAATATGCTTATTGGTTTGTGGGCTGCTTTGTGAGCTCGTTTGCGGGTTATTTATAAGCGTTATCCTATTAACGATGTTAAGGTGCTAATTTCTTTTGCATTTTACTATAGAAAAATTGCCGTATGGCCGCACCGTCGGGTAGTGGTACTGGAATAAATGGCATGCGCCAGGCTGAGGCCCATAGCGAATCGCGTTGTGCATTGGCCTGTGCTTGGCCACGACAATGAAAGCCATAAGTGTTGGCAATGATTAATGTGTTTGCCGGTACGGCAAATGACTTGATAGGCGCCAATTCAAGCGCGCTTTGGTCTGCCTTCGCCAGTCGAAACGAGCCTCTGGAGGTATAAAAGTTACTCGATGTTTTTGCACTCAGGCTTTGCCGGTATTCCCAGCGCAGGCGTTTTAATGTTAGCCGGTGCGAGCCTGGGAAATAACAAAACGGCCCATTATCGGCATCAACATCATTTAAAAACAGCCAGGCTTTCATGGTTGGGTGAAAGGCATCGGCGTGCGGTGTTTTTTGTGGGTCGGCACTATTAATTTTACCGGATCTGGCAATACGTAAAAAATAAAACCAGGGGCTGAGAAAAGTGCCAGAGGCATAGCGCAGCCGGTTTAGTATTGCGGCCTGATTAACCGTGCTGGCGGTTGCGGCTAGCTGGTTTTGCACGGCCGGTGTTAATAAGCACGATAAGCTGCTGGTATCACCCTGGGTTGATTTTATACTGTGGCCGACCGTATCGGCTATGTTGTTATTAGTCGTGGTGTTATCAACTATGCAGCGCTTAAAATCCTTATTAAGTAATTCAAATTGCTCGGGTGATAGGCAATTGGGCACAACCAGAAAACCTTGTCTGCGCAATTGTTGTCGCTCTTCAGTGGTCACCAGATAAAACAGCAGTTGTTGGCGCAGCCAAAAAAAGCCATGGGCGATAACCATACGGATAACATGCAAGCCCATACGGTTAAGCAAGCGGTTGCCAATCAGTGGGTTATCCCTAAACGACTTTGCTTGCGTGAATAATGCAAAAAAATGGCCTATCCAGCGCTTGCAGCTATTAAGCATAGAGGTCAAGACGTTATCATCCGCGTGTCTTTATTAAGTATTGTCTTTACTGGAGCAATTATTCGGTCAGTAAAAAGGAACCAGCACCGTGGCCGCTTGCTGCTCAATGACAAGCCATCACCGTAAGCGTCATTATGGTATGTTGAATATATGAATCAAGCCCCCGCAGCGATTTGTTTTACGCCTGGCCTGTCTGCCGAGTTTAAAGCCAGGCAGCTGGCGTGGCAGCAATTGCTAGGGGTGAAGTCCTTGCGCTATATTCCGCCCTGGCTGCTCCGATATTTGCCCTGGTTCAGTCATCGGCTTGCAGCGACAGTGGTGATCGATTGGGGTAATAAGCGCCAGACAATTGCCGGACGCTATGCGCAGGCCGCAGCGCTACCGGTGCTAAGGCTGGAGGATGGTTTTATTCGTTCGATTAGCGCAGGCCAAAGGGGTAAGGGTTATGCCAGCGCTTCTTTTTCACTGGTACTTGATGACCTGGGCATTTATTACGATGCCTGCGCGCCATCGCGGCTGGAGTGCTGGTTAAATGGCGATGCAACGCCGCTATTAGCAGCACAGCCATCGGTTAAACTGGCCTTGGCGATCAGCGATACTATCGACCTCGATGACCCGGCCCTGTTGGCGCGTGCTCGCGCATGCATAGATCAAATCTGTTGCGCGCATATTTCTAAATACAACGACACGCAAGATATTCAGTTACCCGACAACATCGTAAGTCAACGCTATCGCCTGCTATTGATTGACCAGTTGGCCAATGACTTATCGATCGATGGCGGAGCAGCCAACACGGCTACTTTTGCGTTGATGTTATCCACCGCCATGACGCGTTTTCCCGATGCCGATATTATTATTAAACTCGACCTGGCAGGACCAGAGAGCCATTTTGACCAGGCACTTATCGATGCGGCGATTCAAGCCGATCCGGCATTTAACGGTAGCATTCAACTATTGCCAGCGAATTATAACGTTATCTCGTTAATTAAGCAGGTCGATGAAGTTTATGTGGTATCGTCGCAGGTGGGTTTCGAAGCATTGATGCTAGGTAAGCCGGTCAGTTGTTTTGGTTTACCCTTCTATGCTGGTTGGGGTTTAACTCACGATTACCAGCCTATACCGCGCCGCCGCGTCAAGCGAACGGTTGAGCAAGTCTTTGCCGCCGTCTATTTACACTATACGCATTATTGTCACCCAGTGACTGGCAAGGCATGTGAGCTTGAGTTGTTACTGGATTTTTTTCAGCGCCAGCGCGCAATCTATCGCGTTAATGCAGGCGTTAATCTGTGCTTGGGTTTTCCGCCCTGGAAGCGTGCCTATATACAACGGTTTTTAGCCAGTCCTTGGGGTGAGACGCACTTTTTTCGTAGTGAGCAGGCTATGGATAAGTATGCCCAAGCAATTAAGCTGCGCTCAGCTGAGCAACAGCCAAACCAAACTGTGCGCGCGGTATTGTGGGGTGGGGTTGGCAGTACGGTTGCCAGCGATAGTGAATTACCGCAGCGCTTGCAAAAGCGCTATGGTCAGTTGCTGCGCATTGAAGACGGTTTTATTCGTTCGGTGGGTCTGGGCAAATACTATATTCCACCGGTATCGTTGGTGTTCGATTCGCAGGGCATTTACTTTGACCCCCGCACGCCCAGTGAGCTTGAATCTATATTGGCGCGTAGCGATTTTTCAGCGCAGCAACTCGCCGCGGCTAAGCGGCTTATACAGCAGCTTACATCGGCGGGGATTAGTAAATATAATGTTGGCGGCAGTGATTTGCCCAAGGCTTTAGTAGATGCTAAGTTGGCGGCAACAACCAGTGGCAAAAAAATTGTGTTGGTGCCGGGGCAGGTTGAGAATGATGCATCGATACAAGCGGCATGCGCCGATATCAATACCAATCGCCATTTGTTAAAACAGGTGCGGCAGCGGCGCCCCGATGCAATACTGGTTTATAAGCCGCACCCCGATGTGGTCAGTGGTAATGCGGTTAATACCAGCGATACGCCCGGTTCGGGTATTGAAAGCCTCGCCGATTTTACCGTAACCGAGGTGTCCATTGCCGACTGCCTGGCGATTGCCGACGAAGTGCATACCTTAACATCACTTACCGGCTTTGAAGCACTGATTCGTGATATTGACGTGTTTACTTATGGTTTGCCGTTTTACGCCGGCTGGGGTTTAACTGAAGACTACTTGGACTGCCCGCGCAGGCTGCGTACATTAACTACCTATCAACTGACCGCGGCCTTGCTGCTGGTTTATGCCCGCTATGTCGATTATCGCAGCGGTTACTTTATTGATGCGGAGCAGGCGCTGGCAGCGATTATCGATACGAAACAGAATAGTCGTGATGCAAAAATTGCTGCTGTGCCATCGATTTATGCCAGCAAGCCCCAGCGTTTATGGTTAAAAGCGAAAAACCTCTTAGCGTCATGGGTTTATGGGTGCACAGCCAAAGGTTTTTTTCATTAATGTCTAATACTGGCATGCGTTTTTAATCATGGAGCCACAGGTGCATCGGCATATATTATTTCTGCAAGGACCCATAACCCCGTTTTTTAAACTGATGGCGAACCAGCTTGAGGCGCAGGGTTGCCGTTGTTTTCGCATCAACCTGTGCTTTGGCGACTGGTTGTTTTGGCGCGGTTGGGCGTCAACCCAGTTTCGCGGCGGCCAGCAACAATGGCCGGCATTTATCGAGCAGTATATTGATAAGCATGCGATCACCGATATCGTTCTGCTCGGCGAGCAACGGTACTATCACAAGGTGGCTATTGCGATTGCCAACCAGCGGGGTATTCAAGTGGTCACCACTGACTTTGGCTATATTCGGCCTGACTGGATTACCTTTGAGCACAACGGCATGTCGGCCAACTCTGCGTTTCCCAACCAGCCTGATGAAATCTTTGCGCTGGCCGAAGGTGTGCCCCAGCCCGATTTACAGCAACGCTATCACGACTCGTTTGTGCGCCAGGTATTTTGGGATGTGCAATACCATTTATTGTCGTCGCTGCTACGCGTGCTGTACCCGGGTTACCGCAGTCACCAGCTGCACCATCCGCTGTGGGTGTATCTGGGTACCGGCTGGCGATTGCTGAAATTAAAAGCCTTTATGACAAGCCGCGCCAATCGCAGCATTGCGCAGCTGTTAGATCGCGGCAAACCCTATTGGGTGTTTCCACTACAAATGCAAAATGACTTTCAGATTCGCGCCTACTCCGATTACGATAATCTCGAGCAGGCCATCGACGAGGTGGTTGGCTCTTTTGCGCAGGCGGCAAAGTCAAATGCCCAGCTGGTCATAAAGCTGCACCCCTTAGACCCCGGGTTGATGTCGTGGCAACGGTTGTGCCAGCGCGTCGCCAGGCAATATGGCGTGGCCGAGCGGGTGACGTTTATTGATGGCGGCAATCTCGATACGCTACTCGAGTCCTGTGAAGGGGTGGTGACCATCAACAGCACCGTGGGTATCTGGTCGCTGCGGCTCAATAAGCCCACCTTTGTACTAGGACAGGCGGTGTTTAATGTCGAGGGTCTGGTTCAGCGCGGTGAGTTGGATAGTTTTTGGTCAAATCCGCAGCGGCCCGACTCGGTACTGGTTGATGCCTTTTTTCGGGCGCTGGCCGCGGCGGTGCATATTCGCGGCGTTTATTACAACCAGCCAGGGCTCAATAACGCCGTGCGCGAAGCGGTGGCCAGATTGCTTGAAAACCGGGTTAACGACTGCTCGGCCGCCACTTCAACCGATGCTGGGCAGCCCACCCGGCTCGCCAGCTGATAAACACCGGTATATCACGATAAATTGGCAAAGGTCAGTGTTGACTCACCCAGACGGTATCTATAGAATTCGCGCTCCGCACGATTGGTGGGATTTCCGTGATCGTGTTTTTCACCCTGCGGGCGCGCCCAAAGCGCCTGTATGATAGTAAAAGGGTGAAGTTAACTTATTGAATTTTGGAGTGTTTTTACATGGCAACGATCAACCAATTGGTTCGTAAGCCGAGAAAAAGAAAAATCAAGAAGACAGACGTACCTGCGCTGCAGGCCTGTCCTCAACGTCGCGGTGTTTGTACTCGCGTTTATACCACCACACCGAAAAAGCCAAACTCGGCACTGCGTAAAGTTTGCCGTGTGCGTTTAACCAGTGGCTTCGAAGTATCTTCGTATATTGGTGGTGAAGGCCATAACCTGCAAGAGCACAGTGTGGTGCTGATTCGCGGTGGTCGTGTTAAGGATTTGCCAGGTGTGCGTTATCACACCGTACGCGGTACGCTCGATACTCAAGGTGTTGCCGATCGTAAGCAAGGTCGTTCGAAATACGGTACTAAGCGTCCTAAGTAAACTGAGAGTAAATTGATAGTCAATTGACAGTAAATAGACGTTTGAACCAAACAGTTTTATTTTTTTATCATCCATAGGTTAGCCTGAGTCAGAAAATCGCTCAGTAGCAAGGATCCAAACAGTTGTCCGGTAGAGCAACTAACAGAGCAGTGTGAACACACGTGGTTCTGATCCCAATCTGCCAACAGTAAGGCCAAGCGGTTGCACAAAAGAACCAGCGGTAAGCAATGTTCTGCAGCGAGTCTTGGGTTAGCCTGAAAACGAGGAAAGTTACATGCCAAGAATACGCGTCGTCGCCAAGCGCGAGATATTACCTGATCCTAAATTCGGTAACGTCACGCTCGCCAAATTTATGAACCACGTTATGATCAGCGGCAAAAAATCTGTTGCCGAGCGCATTGTTTATGGCGCGCTGGATATCGTGAAAGAAAAATCCGGTAATGACCCTGTTGAGGCCTTCCAGGAAGCGCTCGACACAATTGCACCGATGGTTGAGGTTAAGTCTCGCCGTGTCGGTGGTGCAACTTATCAGGTACCGGTTGAAGTTCGTTCTTCACGTCGTGAAACCCTGTCGATGCGCTGGTTGGTAGAGTACTCGCGTGGTCGCGGTGAAAAATCTATGCCTGCACGTTTGGCCGGTGAAATTCTTGACGCATCGCAAGGTAAAGGCGCTGCGGTTAAGAAGAAAGAAGATGTGCATCGTATGGCCGAAGCCAACAAGGCATTTTCGCACTTCCGTTTCTAAGCTTGCCGTTTTTTTGTTTTCCTGCTTTGCCGCTAATTTCTAAAATTTGTCTTAAAGACATTTTTTGACGAAATGCGAGGCAGGAAAACCAGCCAGGCAGCAATAATTTTCGACTAAATCCAACTCAGGAGTTTATATAGTGGCACGCCAAACGCCAATTAACCGCTACCGAAACATCGGGATATGCGCGCACGTTGACGCCGGCAAAACCACTACCACTGAGCGGGTTTTGTTTTACACCGGTTTGTCGCACAAAATCGGTGAAGTTCATGATGGTGCGGCCACCATGGACTGGATGGAGCAAGAGCAGGAGCGGGGTATTACCATCACTTCTGCGGCAACCACCTGCTTCTGGGCCGGTATGCAGCAACAGTTTGACCAGCACCGCATTAATATTATCGATACCCCTGGGCACGTTGACTTTACTATTGAAGTTGAGCGTTCGCTGCGGGTGCTCGATGGTGCTGTTGTTGTGCTGTGTGGCTCATCGGGTGTGCAGCCACAAACCGAAACGGTTTGGCGGCAGGCCAATAAATACGAAGTACCACGCATGGTCTTTGTTAATAAAATGGACCGTGCCGGTGCCAGCTTCGATATGGTTGTTGAGCAGCTGCGTGAACGTCTGGGAGCGAACGCAGTGCCTTTGCAAATGACCATTGGCGCCGAAGAAGAATTTAAAGGTGTTGTCGATCTTATCAAGATGAAAGCCATCATTTGGAGTGAAGACGACATGGGTATGACGTTTAGCTACGAAGATGTGCCCGCCGATATGCTTGATACCTGCGAGTTAATGCGCGAGCAGATGATTGAAGCGGCAGCCGAAGCCAACGACGAGTTAATGGAAAAGTATCTCGAAGAGGGTGAGTTAAGCGAAGAGGAAATTAAAGCCGGTATTCGCGCGCGTACGCTGGCTAACGAGATTATTCCGGTACTGGGTGGTTCGGCCTTTAAAAATAAAGGTGTGCAGGCCATGCTTGATGCGGTGATCGAATATATGCCGTCGCCGGTTGAAGTAAAAGCGATTGAAGGTACGCTGGACGACAAAGACGAGACTGTTGATACCCGCGAAGCCGATGATAAAGCGCCGTTTGCAGCGCTGGCATTTAAAATTGCTACCGACCCCTTTGTGGGTACGTTGACGTTTTTCCGGGTTTACTCCGGGACCTTAAATCAGGGCGACAGTATTTATAACCCGGTTAAAGGCAAAAAAGAGCGAATTGGTCGAATGGTGCAAATGCACTCGAACAATCGCGAAGAAATTAAAGAAGTGCTTGCGGGTGATATTGCCGCAGGTATTGGTTTAAAAGATGTCACTACCGGTGACACCTTATGTTCGGTTGATTCGGTAATTACGCTGGAGCGCATGGAGTTCCCTGAGCCGGTGATTTCGGTAGCGGTTGAACCCAAGTCCAAACCCGACCAGGAAAAAATGGGTGTGGCTCTGGGTAAACTGGCGCAAGAAGATCCTTCGTTCAGGGTTAAAACCGACGAAGAAACCGGCCAGACGATTATTTCTGGTATGGGTGAATTGCACCTCGATATTCTGGTTGATCGTATGCGCCGTGAATTTAGCGTTGAGGCCAATATCGGCAAGCCGCAGGTTGCCTATCGCGAAGCGATTCGCAATACCTGTGATATTGAAGGCAAGTTTGTTCGCCAGTCGGGTGGTCGTGGTCAGTACGGTCATGTCTGGGTCAAGTTTGAGCTTGCCGAAGACGCGGCAGCTGAAGGCCTGGAATTTGTGAATGAAATTGTCGGTGGTGTTGTTCCCAAGGAATATATCCCAGCGGTTGAAAAGGGTATTGCCGAGCAAATGCAAAACGGTGTGTTGGCTGGTTATCCGCTGCTAGGGTTAAAAGCCACGCTGTATGATGGTTCGTTTCACGATGTCGACTCGAACGAAATGGCGTTTAAGGTTGCCGCTTCAATGGCGACCAAAAAACTGTCAGAGGACGGCGGGGCGGTGTTGCTTGAGCCGATGATGAAAGTAGAGGTGGTCACACCTGAAGCCAATATGGGCGATGTGGTTGGTGATTTAAACCGTCGTCGCGGCATGATTGCGGGTATGGGCGATAGCCCTATGGGTAAAGTGATTGATGCTGAAGTGCCGCTGGCAGAAATGTTTGGTTACGCGACCGATTTGCGTTCGGCCACGCAGGGCAGGGCAACCTTTACCATGGAGTTCGACAAATACGCTGAGGCGCCGAATAATGTTGCCGAAGAGATTATTAATAAGAGTCGTTCAGGGGGTTAATGACGGCTTTTATTCTGAATGCTTCTAGTTTGATTATTTTTCGTTTTATTGTTTAAGTTATTCATTATTATCACTATTAATAGACAAGACAGAGAGGGCTAGTACAGTGGCAAAAGAAAAGTTTGAACGCACGAAACCGCACGTCAATGTGGGCACAATTGGTCACGTTGACCATGGTAAAACCACGCTAACAGCGGCATTAACCCGTGTAGCGAGTGAGGTTTTTGGTGGAGAAGCGGTAGCGTTTGACGGTATCGACAATGCCCCTGAAGAGCGTGAGCGTGGTATTACCATTGCGACCTCTCACGTT
>CBFHXO010000051.1:0-19793 GCA_965659815.1 Pseudomonadales bacterium | reverse complement strand
GGTCAAAAAAGGTCAAACTGATCGTTTGAGGTAAGGGAGTCTATCAGTATTTGCGACAAATCCCTAGCAAAATATCCCGGTTGTCGTCACTTTGATCCCCTTTATCGTGGTTTCGCCATGCGATATAACTGAACAAGAGTTTATAACTAACTGAAAAATAATACTATTATCAATTTGGTCTGTACCAAAACGGTCAGTTTGGCGGGTTTGGTAAAAAAACGGCTATATAAGCTGACTGTGACCCTTTTTGGTCAGTATCGGTGAGGTTCGCCATAATCGGCCTTGCGCCGAAAGTCCGTTTGGCCAAAGAGCGAAAATTCAGGTGGTTCTAGGCGCGCGCGGCAAGCAACTTGCGGGTGTAATTATGCTGTGGCGATTGATAAAGCGTTTCGGTATTACCGATTTCAACGATCTTACCCGCGTTCATCACCGCCGTACGATCGGCGATGTAGCGCACCACCGCCAGGTCGTGAGAGATAAATATCATGGTGAGATGGCGGCGCTGACACAGCTCCAGTAGCAGGCTGAGGATTTGCGCCTGAATAGTCACATCCAGCGCCGACACAGGTTCGTCGGCAATAATCAGTTTTGGTTCGACTGCCAGCGCCCGTGCAATGGCGATACGCTGGCGTTGACCGCCAGAAAACTCATGCGGATATTTATTGGCCCAGCGCGCTTCCAGACCAACATCATCCATCAGTGCCAGGACTTTGGCCCGGGTATCTCCGATGCCACGGCTAATACCGTGCAGCTTAAGAGGCTCTGCCAGCGTATTAAACACCGTCATTCTCGGGTTTAGCGATGCGTAAGGGTCCTGAAAAATCATCTGGATATCTTTACGGGTGGCTTTTAAGGCCTCGCCTTCTAGATTGTGCAGCGCCTGCGGTGGCTGCAATAATCGAATGGCGCCCGATTCAATATTCACCAGTCGTACAATACTTTGTGAGAGCGTGGTTTTACCGCAGCCAGATTCACCTACCAGCCCTAATACTTCGCCGCGTTTTATCTTAAGGCTAACGTCGTCAACGGCAACAAAGCGCTCGCCACCGGTTGGGTAACTAATGCGAATATTATTCAGGCTTAAAAAATCAGTGTCGGTATCTTGAGTGTGCGTATCGCTAAAGGCAAATTCTGCCGGCTTGCCAGTGGTAGGAATAGAGCCGATCAGCTGCTGTGTATACGGTTGCTTTGGCGCGTTAAACAATTCAGCGGTTTTGCCTTGTTCAACAATATTACCACGCTCCATGACAATGGTATGGTCGGCCATACGCTTAACCACATCGAGATCGTGCGAAATAAAAATCACTGCGATATTTCGGCGCTGTTGTAAATCCTGGATTAAATCGAGTATTTGTGCCTGAATCGTGACATCCAGTGCGGTTGTCGGTTCGTCGGCAATCAGCAGATCGGGCTCGGTGATTAATGCCATTGCAATCATTACCCGCTGCCGCATGCCGCCAGAAAACTCGTGAGGGTATTGCTGATAACGATTGGCGGCATCGCTGATGCCAACTTCTTCAAGTAAACTAATCGCCTTTGCTTTAGCCTCGGCCTTGCCGATATCGGTATGCAGTAGTAGCGGCTCGATAATTTGTTGGCCAATGCGCATAAACGGGTTAAGCGAAGTCATTGGGTCCTGAAAAATCATACTAATGCGCTTGCCGCGAATCTTGCGCATGCTAGCTTCATCGGCTTGTAATAAATCAACGCCATCGAATAGCGCGGTGCCGCTGTGAATTTCACCCGGCGGCATCGGGATTAACCCGAGCAGCGAGTAACAGCTCACCGATTTACCCGAGCCAGACTCGCCAACAATGCCTAGCGTTTGGCCTTTATCGACACTAAAACCCACCTTGTTTACCGCGTCGACACGGCCGTCGCGGGTGTGAAAGGCAATACAGAGATTCTCTACTGTTAGTAAGCTCATGCCTTATTCCCGATTAGCCTTGGGGTCTAGCGCATCGCGCAGGCCATCGCCCAAAAAGTTTAATGCGAATAGCGTGATCGATAGTGCCAGCCCAGGAAAGATTAAAAGCCAGGGATATTCTTCCATGGTTTCAACCCCACCCGATATCAATACACCCCAGGAGCTTTGCGGCGGTTGTATGCCCAGGCCCAGAAAACTTAAAAATGCCTCTAACAACATAACGCTGGGGACGGTTAAGGTGATATAGACAACCACCGGCCCCAGCACGTTGGGAATCACATGGCGACGAATAATCTGCCAGTGGCTTAAGCCGGTCACAATCGCGGCGCTGACAAATTCCTGTTTGCGAATGCTTAGCACCTGAGTGCGCACAATACGCGCCATAGTGAGCCACTCAACGAGGCCAATGGCTAAAAACAATAGCAACAGGCTGCGGCCAAAAACTACCATGAGCAATATAATAAAAATCATAAATGGCAGTGCGTAGAGAATATCGACAATCCGCATCATTACCGTATCAACGGTGCCACCGATATAGCCTGCAATCGTGCCCCAGAGTACACCGACAACTAACGATACCGCTGTGGCGGCGAAGCCTACCAGCAGTGAAATTCTGCCGCCATACATTAGCCGGGTGAGTAGGTCGCGGCCGTGGATATCGGTGCCCAGCCAGTGTTGTGCTGATGGGCCGGATGCACCCAGTGCAAGGTTTTGCGCCTCGTAGGCGTAGGGCGCAATCCAGGGTGTTAACACTGAAACAACAATCAGGAAGCTTACGACCAACAGGCCAAACATCGCGAGGCGGTTTCTGCTGAGGCGATACCAGGCATCGGCCCACAGTGAACGGCCTTTATCGAATTCAATATCCTGGTAGGCTTGCAATGAGTCAATCATGGTTAAGCCTTACTGTTCTTGCTGGCCAGTGGCCAGTCGAGGGTTAAGCCAAACAGCTAACATATCCGAAAGCATATTCAATAATACGATGAGGCAAGACAGTAAAATCGTAGTGCCCAGTATCATGGTGTAGTCGCGATTAAATGCGGCTTGCACATAAAAACGGCCAAGGCCGGGAATTTGAAAAATGGTTTCAACCACAAATGAACCGGCTAACAGACCAGCTATGGCGGGGCCAAGAAAAGCCACTACCGGTGCTAGCCCTCCGCGCAAGCCATGGCGCAAAATAATGGTGTGGGTTGGCAGCCCTTTGGCTTTTGCCGTTCGTATGTAGTCTTGCGATAAGACTTCAAGCATGCCGCCGCGGGTTAAGCGCGCAATATAGGCGGCATAGGTTGAACCTAGCGTGATGGCCGGCAAAATTTTATCGCCAGGTGAATAGCCCCAGCCCGACACCGGCAACCATTGCAGCCAGATGCCGAAAATCAGCACCAGCAATGGGCCTAGTAGAAAAGAGGGCATGCATATACCCGTCATGGCCAGCGACATGGGGATATAGTCTTGCGCGGTGTTCGGTTTGATTGCCGCAAGCATACCTGCGCAAATACCAATCACCAATGCAATCATAATGGCGTAGATTGCTAACTCAAAGGTAATGGGTAGACCTGATGCGATCATTTCGGTAACCGTGCGATTAGTGTAGCGAAATGATGGGCCAAAGTCGCCTTGCAGTAGGTGGCCGAGGTAGTCGAAGTATTGCTCGTGCATGGGAGCATTGAGGTTATAGCGTTCGTTTAGCCTTTCGACCACTTCTGGTGGTAGTGCTTTTTCAGCATCAAACGGACCGCCCGGCGCAACACGCACCATAAAAAAGGTGGCGGTTATCACAATAAAAATAACCGGTATTGCCTGCAATAGACGCCCCGCAAAAAAACGAATCATGTGCGCCCCAACAATTTAATTGTCGGCCTCCTGAAGATAGACGTGTTTATAGGGATGCTGATCGAGAATATTGGGATACCAGCCGCGCAGTTGCGGATGTTTGATTTGCACACGGGTATAAGTGTAGATCGGTATTACCGGGCTCTCGTCAATCAAAATTTCTTCGGCAGCTCGAAACGTACTGTGGCGCTGTTTTTGCTCAAACTGTGTTGCGGCCAGATTGATCAGCCGATCATATTCGGCGTTCGACCAACCGGTTTGGTTATTGCCGCCATCGGTAACAAACATATCGAGAAAAGTATTGGGGTCAGGGTAGTCGCCAATCCAGCCGGCGCGGGCAATATGGTAGTCCATTGACTGAATGCGACTAAGGTAAACTTTCCAATCCTGGTTAGAGAGTTTTATATTAATGTTTAGCGCATCTTTCCACATCTGTTGTATGGCAACGGCAATCCGTCGGTGACCATCGCTGGTGTTATAGGTTAGCTCAATGTCAGGAAAGCCCTCGCCATTAGGGTAGCCCGCTTCGGCAAGCAGCGCGCGGGCGGCTTCAATGTCGTAGCGCAACTGGCCCGCGGTGGCGGTATAGCCCTGCGTATTAGGTGGTGTGTAAACGTATGCGGGTAGCTGGCCACCTTTGGTCACCGCTTTAACAATGCTTTCGCGATCAATGGCCATCGATAGCGCGCGCCTTACTCGAGCATCATCCAGCGGTTTAATGGTCACGTTAAAACGATAGTAGTAGGTGCCAAGGTAGGGGTTAATTGAAATTTTATCGGGCTGGTTTTGCTGATACACCGCAATTTTGTCAACCGGAATGGTACTGGCGAGATGAAGAACGCCAGTTCTGAACATACGTTCTTCGGTGGGCGCGCTATCGATAGGATAGAAGTTGATAGCGTTTAGCCGCACTGTGTCAGCGTCCCAGTAGTAGGGGTTTTTGCTGACGCGAATAATATAGTTAAGGCGCCACTCGTCCAGCGCAAAAGGGCCGTTGCCAACAAAGTTGCCGGGACGGGTCCAGAGCGTACCCGCTTCATCAATAGCGCCGTATTTTAAAATGGTTGGTGGATGTACAGCGAAAGTGCTGTAGTGCGTTAGCAGCGATAAAAAATAGGGGGTTGGGTTTTCGAGTTCTACTTGCAGTGTTTGTGTATCCAGCGCTTTGACGCCAACCTGCCCAAAGTCAGTGAGTTCGCCGCTATTAAAGGCGCGCGCATTTTTTATCGTAAACAGTTGGTAGGCGTACTCGGCGGCCAGTGCGGGTGAGAGCATGCGCTGCCAAGACCAGACAAAATCGTTGGCAGTGACTGGGTCGCCGTTCGACCACATCGCGTTGTCGCGAATGATAAAACGGTAGGTTTTTCCGTCTTCGCTAATGGTCCAGGAAGAGGCAATGCCTGGTTCTGGTGTGAGAGTTTTTGGGTTGGGTGACACCAGGCCTTCAAATAGCGCCGAGATAATATTGCTTTCGGTAACACCAGTAACCGTGTGCGGGTCGAGATCTTTGGGTTCGGCGCCATTGCCAAGATGCAATACTTGCTCAAGGCTGCCCGACTCAATATTGCTGGGGCCAAGATCGCAGCCGCTTAACATCATTGCGGTAATGATCCATGCCAGTAGTTTAAATACGTGCTTGGTGTTGCGGTAGGCATTTACGATTAAGCGCATCAAGATAGATCTTTGTTATTCTGCATTTAATTGGATAATAAAGGCGTCGTAGTTAAACGGTCGGCCAAGAAAATCTGCTACCAGCTCAGCTGCATCTTTAGCGCCACCCGGCGCTAGTACGGTATTGCGGTAGCGCTGCGCAGTGGCTTTATCGAGCAGACCCTCGCGTTCAAATTCGGCAAACATATCGGCGGCAATGACCAGTGACCACATATAAGTGTAGTAGCGTGCTGAGTAACCGTAGAGGTGCCCAAAATTGGCGTAAAAGTGGGTGTCATCAATATAGTCAAACGGCGAATACCGGCGTTGCAAGCGGATCAGGGTTTCATCCAGATCAAGCTGCTCAGGCGGAGTGGAGTAATAATCTAACGATAGTGCGGCATAAAACATCTGGTTGCGAATATGCGTACCTTTGCCAAAATTTCGCGCGGCACGCATTTTATCAACCAGTGCTTCGCTAATGGTTTCGCCCTGCGCGTTAACCGCAAAGGTTTTTAGTGTCGCATAGTCCCACACCCACTCTTCGAGCAGTTGCGATGGCGCTTCGACAAAGTCGCGCTCGGTGGCAATGCCGGACAAACCGCTCCAGCGCTGATGGCCGCCCAGTAAGCTATGCATCAGATGGCCAAATTCGTGTAAAAAGGTTTCAACCTGGTTGTGCTCCATTAAGCCACGATTGATTCGCTCACCGCTGCTATCGCGCCGCTGGTCTTCGCCCGGAAAGTTACATATTAGCGCTGACACTGGCATTTGCTTACCCTGCACGCCGGTCTTAATGCCAAAGTGTGCCGCATGCTTGTACTTTCCCTCGCGTGGGTGCATGTCCAGATAAAAGTAGCCCAGTGTTTCACCGTTATTGCTGCGCAGCTCGTGGGCGCTTACCGATGGGTGCCACACGGCACCCTCCCAATCAATAATTGCTACATCAAATAATTCGCCGACCAGATCAAAAATTCCTTGCTTGACTTGATCGTAGGCAAAGTACTCTCGCACTTGTTTGGCATCGTACTGGTAGCTTTGCTTTTTTACCTGCTCTTCCAAAAAGGCTTTTTGCCAGTTGCCGACCGCAGTAGCATCGGGTTGGTCTTTTTGCAGTTGTGCCAGGAGCTGCGCGTAGTCGCGTTCGGCTCTGGGTTTGGCCATTTCGGCAATGCGATTAATAAAGTTGCCGGCATTATCGGGCGTGGCGATCATGGCTTCTTCAGTGACATAAGCCGCATAGCTAGGGTAGCCGAGTAGCTCAGCCAGCTGGTCGCGCTTGCTGATAATTGCTTCTAACACGGTTTTATTCGCCGGGTAACCTCGGTCGAGAAACTGTTTATAGATTGCCAGCCGTTTGGTATCGGCATGGGCGTAGCGCAAATAAGGAAATATACTCGGGTAGTCGGTGGTGATAATCCACTCGCCACTTTCCGTTTTGGCCAGCCCATCGATATAGTCTTTTGGTAAGCCTTTTAAGTCGGCTTTGTTTGCCAGTGTAATTTGGCGAACATCCTCGCGAATATTTTTTGAAAACTGTTGGCCAAGCTCGGCAATGTTAACGTTGAGCTGGCGAACCTGCTCACGCAGCTCATCGTCTTTATCGACGCCTGAACGGGTAAGGTCATCTAACAGTTTTCTATGGTAGCGCCTGGTATCAGTATCGCGCACTGTAAGCTGTGATAAGTTTTGATAAATCGGTTTCGATAGCCCGATATCAGTAAAAAGGCTTTGCATCGTCTGCTGGCAATCACTGGCGCTCTCGCGCATGGCAGCATCGGGGTGAGTGTTGGCGTAGAGCTGGGCAACGCTATAGTTGTTTTCGAGGTCGATAAAAAATCGGTCCAGGCGTTCGAGGTAAGCTGTGCTGCGTGAAACTGACCAGCGCCCGCTCGATGGTTGTTGTACGGTACCAAAGTCTTGCTTAAGTGCAGCCAACGCTCGCTCACATTGCATGTGTAGCTGCTTGGGATCGGTGCTGGCAAACAGCGACTGGCCGCTATCAATGCTGGCTGTATTGTTTGTGTCTGCTTCAACCGCTAATCGATTGATGGGTGCCTGGCAGCTGATAAGTGTTATTAGAACCATTAAGAGAGCTGTGAGCTGAGCGCCGCGCCGCATAGTATTTGTTTCCTGGGTGTGGGTGTTTTGGATCTGGGCCAGTTAAAAATTATCTTTCCATTCGCGTATTGCCGCGAAGACATCATCGGCGCCGAACTGTGCGCGATCGCTGGCGTTTTTTCGTTGCATCGCCGCTGCAATCACCGGGTCGGCATCGTAGCGCAAGAACGGGTTGGTTGCGAGTTCTAGCGCCAATGTTGATGGTACGGTAGGCTGCTTGCTATTGCGCAGCGCGGCAACCTGCTCAGCACGTTCGACCAGCGCTTGATTGCTAGGTTCAACGGCCAGTGCGAAGGTCAGATTGGCCTGCGTGTATTCGTGCGCGCAGTGAACCTGGGTTTCGGCAGGCAGTTCTCGCAATTTGGCCAATGATTCGCGCATTTGCGCAAATGTGCCTTCAAACACACGGCCGCAACCGCCAGCAAATAAAGTGTCGCCACAAAACAACAGCGGTGAACCCAAAGGGTTGGGGGCGGCAATAAAGTAGGCGATATGATCGAGCGTATGACCCGGGACGGTCAGGACATCGATGTTCAAGCCCAGCAGTGACAGTTGGTCGCCGTTATTTACATGTCGGGTTGCTTGAGGGATATACCGGCTGTTCGGCCCAATTACTTCGGTCTGGTAGAGCGATTGCAGCGTTTCGACGCCGCCAATATGGTCCGGGTGATGATGTGTGGTTAATATATAGTCAAGCGACAGCTGGTGGGCCTCCAGCTGTTCGATAATTGGTTCTGCATCGCCGGGGTCAACAGCCAAAGCTGACTCGCCGTTATCCAGCAGCCAAAGGTAGTTGTCGCTAAAAGCAGGGATACGGCGAAGATTGAATACGCGAGTCATGGTTTTGCTATTGCCTGTTAACGTTATTTGCCTGTTTTATCCGATTGTTGGCCGATACCGGTGGTGTTTGTGGTGTCGGATAATTACCATAGCTAGTGTAACCGAAGCGGCTATACAGCTGAAGCCATTTGCCGACATACTCAGGCCTGGCTAACAGCCGCGAATACGTTGTTTCGTTAACCGGGCCGACAGTAGTAAAGATAGCAGTCTATGAAAATGGGTCGCCAGCAATATTCAGGCAGTCGTACTGTTTCGCCACCGATGTCGGTGGCGATGAGTGACTTTAACCGTTTTTTATCGACTGCGCTGGGTGGCGCAATCATCGCGCAGGAGCGTGAGATAGTCGACCGCCATCTGCCCAGTTTGGTGGGTTATAACCTGTTGCAGTTAAGCGTGCAAAAGGCGCAGCAGTTTTCTTATGCGGCGCGTGTGGGTCAATATATTCAACTTGGCTTTGCACCCTCGGTCGATGAGTCCGGGCGCGACAGCATTTGGGCGGATTATCAGTCCTTTCCTATTGCCACCGATTGCATTGATATTGCGCTATTGCACCATGTGCTGGAGTTTTCGCAAGACCCGCATCAGCTGCTGCGCGAAACTGACCGTACGCTGACTGCTGGCGGCCATATGATGGTGCTTGGTTTTAACCCTATAAGTAGCTGGCCGCTTTACCAGCGCTATGCACAATGGGGTAAGGGCTTGCCGATTTCGGCGAGTAGTATACGGCCGGGACGTTTAACCGACTGGTTATCGGTATTGAATTACGATGTGTTGCACCAGCAATCGTACTTTTATCGACCGCCGATCAATAGCGAAATTGCGCTGGATCGGCTGCGGTTAATCGAGCGTTTTGGCGAGCGCTGTCATTTACCCTTTGGTCTGTTTTATTTATTGATTGCCAGAAAGCGGAGTTATCCGATTAACTTTGTGCGCCAGTATTGGCCGCGCAGTATGAAGCCTGCGCGAAGCACCTCGGCACATACACGGACGCATTATATTGAGCAAGACACCAGATAGAAAAATAATTCGTAGCCGGTCAATACTGATAGCACGTATAATTTTATTTTAAAATAATGAGCAGGTAGTTGTAGATACAATGACAATCAAGATTTTTACCGACGGCGCGTGCCGTGGCAACCCTGGACCTGGCGGTTGGGGCGTGCTGGTGCAACGTGATGGCGTCGAGCAGCAGTATTGCGGTGGCGAAGAAAACACTACCAATAATCGTATGGAATTATCGGCTGCCATTGAAGGCTTGCGGTTACTAGAGTCGGATTCTAGCGTGACATTGGTGACCGATTCGCAATATGTACGCAAGGGCATTACCGAGTGGATCGATAACTGGAAGCGCAATGGTTGGCGCACTGCGGCTAAAAAGCCAGTTAAAAATGCGGATTTATGGCGCGAGCTCGATGAGCAGTCGCAGCGGCATGTGATTGACTGGCAATGGGTGAAAGGGCATTCAGGACATAGAGAAAATGAGATTGCAGATCAATTGGCCAATCAGGGAATTGATCAGTTGGCGTGATGTGAAAGCTGTGGGTTTTGTGGAGGTGGGTCGGGGTTTTAATCGAGCATGGGTTGTGTGGATTTAGTTTTAGCTAAAAGTAAGCCAGTCCATGCTTCAGCGACGCCACAAAACCTTTTTTGAAACATGACCCAACATAAAATCTTTTTAATTTTTTAAACAGGAAAAATTTCAACAGTAAGATTACATAATGGCAAAAAAGCAAACCATACATCGACAAGTGGTACTCGACACAGAAACAACCGGTCTTGAACCATCACAAGGCCATAGAATTATTGAAATCGGTTGTGTTGAATTGATCAATCGCAAGCTAACGGGCAAGCATTATCATCAGTATATTCAGCCTGAGCGTGAAATTGACCAAGGTGCATTAGAGGTTCACGGAATCAGTAATGAGTTTCTGGCGGATAAACCGGTATTCGACAAAATTGTCGATGACTTTATTGCCTTTGTCGATGGTGCTGAGCTGGTTATTCACAATGCGCCGTTTGATATTGGATTTATCGATCACGAGTTAAAGCTGTCCGGGCATAAGGTAAGTAAAACCTCGAGTATTTGTGGCATTGTCGACTCGCTGGTGCTGGCAAGAAATAAGCACCCCGGTCAAAAAAATAATCTCGATGCTTTGTGCAAGCGTTACGCTATTGATAACTCCAAGCGTGAATTGCACGGTGCATTACTCGATGCCGAAATACTGGCCGATGTCTACTTAACGATGACGGGCGGCCAGACCTCGCTGCATCTGGGTAGCGAGGCCGAGACTGGTACTATGGTTGATGCAGGGCAAGCTAGTATTATTCGGCTTGATAAAAAGCGTAAAAAGCTGCCGGTGATAGCGGCAAGTCGTGAGGAAATAGAGGCGCATAAAGCCCTGCTGGCAGTGATAGATGAAAAAAGCGATGGCGAATGTCTGTGGTTAAAAAGCGACTAACCATTGCGATTAATGATTAATAAGAACTGCTAATGCGGCGAGGTTAATTAGTCGGTAGATTAGCTTAATAGGGGTCAGATAGGCCTTCTGGCTGCGCTTTAAAACGCTTATAAGCCCACTGATATTGGGCAACATCATTGTTCACTGCCATTGTCACCATATCACTTAATGCCTGCACCGAGCTTTGCTGGTCTTCGCTGTAAATTGCTTCGGGTGCCGCTTGATAAACAATTTTAAAACCACCCGGCATGCGCAGTGCGTAACCTAAAATCACCTTGCAACCGGTTTTTTTTATCAGGCTGTGTACTAATGTCATGGTGTAGGCCTGCTGGCCAAAAAACGAGGCAAAGGCACCAGAGCCTCGTTGCGGCACTTGGTCCGGCAATATGCCAATAATTTCTCCGCGTTTTAACGCTTTTAGTAAAGCAGCAATTCCGCGCTGGTTAGTGGGCACCAAGGTGGCACCACTGCGCTCGCGACCACAGCGCACAATATTTTCAAAGGCCTGTATTTTTGGCGGCTGGTATAAATTGGTCGTGGGTGCATAGCTGGGCAAGTGCCTGCCAAAGATCTCCCAATTGCCAATATGCGGACATATTGCTATGACGCCACACTGTTCAGCCACGGTGGCTTGCATCAGCGCGTCATTTTCAATAGCAATAAGTTTATCGCCCACCCAGGCCTGGTTTTTTTGCCAGACAATGGGCATTTCAAAGGCGTTAATTAAGGTGCTGGCAATGCTTTCGTTGTAGAGTGCTTGTTGTTCGTCGGTGGACAAATGCGCGTGCGTCATGGCCAAATTAATTTTAGTCACGCGGGTGATATCGCTGTTAAACAGACTAAGTGGTTTAGCAATGCCGCGGGCCAGGCCTCTGGCCAGCGGCAGGGGGAGAAGCGCAAACAGCTTTAACAGCCATGCGATGATTTGTGTGTTAACGGTAGTGCCCTTTAATGGTGTCCTGCAGACGGACTGCCGTGAGACTCATCAACACTGTACTCATACGCTGCCGGGTCAGCGATAATCCCGTTTTCAATCATCGCTTGAGTGGCCGGTGGCAGCAGGTAGTTAACGCTCAACAAGCCGACGATAGTCATAATAATGGTGTAGGGCAATGCTTTATACACCATGGTCAGGTAACCCAGTCGAATTAATGGTGCCAGCGACGAGGTTAATAAGAATAAAAATGCCGCCTGGCCATTGGGAGTGGCTACCGAGGGAATATTGGTGCCGGTGTTAATCGCCACCGCCAGCAAATCATACTGGGCGCGATCAATCACCGAATTAGCCAGCGCTTGCTTAAGCTCAGTGATATAAACCGTGCCAACAAACACGTTATCGCTAATTGCCGACAACACGCCATTAGCTAGGTAAAACATGGGCACCTGGACATCCTTGTCCATTGCTAGCACGCTATCGATAACACCTTTAAACAAGCCCTGTTTGTCTATCACGGCAACCACGGCAAAAAATACCACCAGCAGGGCGGTAAATGGCAGCGCCTCTTCAAAGGCCTTACCCAGCTGGTGCTCATTGGTAATGCCGTTAAAGGCGGTGGCAAGCACAATCACGGTTAAGCCGATAATACCTACTTCGGCCAGATGCAGTGCTAGGCCAACCACCAGCCACAGGGCAACTAGCGCCTGTATAACCAGCGCGACTTTTTCATTTTTGGTGCGCTTGGCATCCTGCTCTTGGGCATCTTTTACCAATACGTCGCGCACTGCCTCAGGCAATTGCCAGCCGTAGTTAAACCATTTGGTTTTTTCCAGTAGTACCACGGTGCATAAACCTGCCAACAGTACCGGCAGGCTGACCGGCGACATGCGCAGGAAGAATTCGATAAATTGCCAGCCCGATTGCGCAGCGATAACTAGATTCTGAGGTTCGCCCACCTGGGTGCATACGCCACCCAATGCAGTGCCCACCGCTGCGTGCATCATTAGGTCGCGCAAGAATCCGCGAAACTGGTCGAGGTCTTCGCGATGGAGTTCGTGGATATCTTCATCTTCACTGCTGGGTGCAAAACCCTTAACAGAGGCAACCTTATGAAATATTGCGTAAAAGCCCACCGCAACACTGATCACAACAGCGATGACTGTCAGCGCATCCAAAAATGCTGATAAAACCGCGGCGACAAAGCTAAACAGCAGCGACAACATGGTTTTGGAGCGAACATTGGTCAGCAACTTGGTAAAGACATACAGCAGCAGATCCTTCATAAAGTAGATGCCGGCCACCATAAAAACTAATAGTAGTATGACGGGCAGATTCAATTGAATCTCATGATAAACATCGCCCGGGCTTGCCATACCCAGGAATATGGCTTCGATGGCCAGCAGTCCGCCACTTTGCAGTGGGTAGCATTTCAACGCCATTGCCAGCGTAAAGATAAATTCCAGAATCAAAAGCCAGCCGGTAACATAGGGCCCTAGCGTCGCTAATAGAATCGGGTTGGCAATAAGGAAAAGCAGGATGCTGTTTTTATACCACTCTGGGGCGTCGCCCAAAAAATTACGGTAAAGCGCCTGGCTAGAAGAAACAGTCGACATGAATCAATACCCTATCATCGTTATAAACTTGGTCTGAAATATTTGCGTGTATCCGCGTAATCTATTGTTATTCGCAGCTGAAATTATGATTTTCAATTATCGCTGCTTACAGCCCGTGAAGTATAGACTGGTTTAACCAAATTTGCGTCTTTTGTTGGAATAATACGCATTAAAAACAATCATTTAGCGTTGTTGCTGGCCACAAGTGCCGGTGGCAGCTGCAGCAGCTGGCCAAAATTGCATCGCTACCCTCCGTTTTGACTATTTGTGCGCAAGCGCACGGCACCTTTCGAGCGCAGTATCACAATTTATCTATACTCATTTGGACAGCCAATTTTTATCGATTGCACGCATGCGGACGGGCAGAAATCGAATTACTGCCAATTGGCTCAAAAATGCAGTCAAGTTTGAATAAGTCAGCATTGAAGTCAGGAAATCGACCTTAACAAAACCTATCGACATAAAATCTATCGACATAGAGAGACGTAACGTGAGCCAGCACATTTCAGCAGCACAAGATACCGCCCAGATTAAATCGCAGCCAGTACTTAGCCGGTCGCCGCAAAGTGCCTTGGACATTGTTGAGCCTGAGCTGGTTGAGGCATTGTCGCACGTATCCGAGCAGCTCGATATTATTGTTGCGCAAAGCTTTAACGAGGAGGCGCCCGCACAGGCGCTGTCAGAAAAACTGGCGACGCAGTTAGACGAGGTTGCTGGCGTATTTACCATGCTGAATTTATCCGCAGCCGCTGACTTGTCGGTTCAGTTAGGCTTAGCGGTTAAACAAGTGTGCCAGTCCCAGCATTTAATAGAAGAGCGCGAATATCAGGCGCTGTTTCAATGTGCTTATTTATTGCCACGCTTTTTCGAATACGTCCAGGCAACCGGTGTTACATCACCGTTATTATTGGCTCCCAGCTTTTATGCGCTGGCCAGCGCTGGACTTGCTCCCTTTGCCGCCGAGAGTGAATTAATCGAATTTGACTATCAGGTGTTAGAGGTTTTACCGTCAGATACTGGCGCAAGCGAAAGCCCCAGCACGGGCTTGTCGCTGGTGCCGGTTAATATTGAAATAGCTGGTAGTAACATTGATGTAGGAAGTAGTGTTGCAGGTAATAGTGCCGGCGTGGGCGGTCAAGAGATTGGCGCCGATGTTATTGCCAATCTGGGCGCTGATCTTGAGTTGCAGAGTGAGCCTTTTAAAACTGTAAGTGAAACGGCAAGTAAAGGTCCTGGTGAATCTGCTTCCAAACTCAACCCCGAAGCTAATAGCAAAACCTTTAGACGCCTGCGCCAAATGTACCAGACCGGATTAATCGGTATGTTGCGCGACGATAATGTCTCAGCCAAACTGGTATTGCTAAACCGGGTTGCTGAGCGTTGTGTCAGCCTTTGTAATGGCAGTCCAGTTGGCGCCGTTTGGCGTGTGTTACAACAGTATATCAATGCTGCTGTAAACGCAGAGTTGGAACTTACACCCCAACGTCGCCATTTCTTTGCCAAATTCGACCGCACGCTTAAAGCGCTAGAAAAAGACCCAGCGGCAGCGATGACTACGCTACCTGAGCGTGCAGTATTGCGCGAGCTGACATTACTAATGTTATTGATTGATGCCGATAACGTGAATAACGCTGATCTGCTTGCGCTGGGTAACTTTAGTGGCATCACCTGGACAGATAAGGCCGTTGTTGACCATCGTGAAGCAATGGAGCGCAGCACGCATAAAGCGCTGCTAACCATGCTCGAGGTGATTAAAGAAGAACTGGTTGGTGGTAAGCGAATTCTCGATATGATCTCCGAAAGTGGTATCTGTGAAAACGATGATATCGACACTTTAGTAAAAAATTGCGAGCGTATTTCTGCGGTGCTAAAAGTGGGTGGTTATGACACGGCGACCAACGTCATAGACGGATCGATTGATAAAATTATCCTTTGGCGCGGTGCCACACCCGACCAGGAAGAGCTACTCGGCGTTGCCAATATGATGTTATATCTCGAAAACGCGTTGCTGACCGGTTCACTAAATGAGTGCGGCCAAGAGCTGGATAAAGACTCAACCGTTGCCAGGGGTTTATTGCAACAGGCGCAGCTCGATCTGTTTGAAGAGTCTAAGGCGAATATTGGTTTGGCCAAGCGTGCGGTAATATCTTATATCGAGTCGAATTTTGACCGCGAGCATATTGCCAATGTCAGCGTTAGTCTTGAGACAATTGCCGGTGCATTCAGTATGGTCGATATCGAAAGCGCACAGCAGTTAATGCAGCGCTGCGCTGAGCTAATCAGCGCCGAGTACAGTAGTCAAAGCTCCAATGATTCCGGCACCGATGCCGCATTATTGGAAAGCTTGGCCGATGCGCTGGTCAGTGTAGAGTATTTGTTAGATGAACTGGCCCGCGGCCGTGGAATGGATTCTGGTAGTAAAAAGCTGGTTGATGAAAGCTTAAAGGCACTGGTTTAATGGTGGCATGCGGCGCTGCAATAAACTTGCTCGAAGGTACGCAAAACGACAGCACTGCCAATAAGCACAAGGCTAAGCTATGAACGAATGGATATTACCGCTGCTATTGCTGATTAGCGCCTTTGTTGCGCTGTTAGTGGGTCGTACTTTTCTAGTTGGTCTGGATAATTGGTTTGCGGTATGGATACGTGGCACCTGCGCAATTTTATGTCTGGGTTTTGCACTAGTATGTGGCATGGTCATTTACGATACATTACGCTTTGACAGCGTTGCGCACCGGCCTATTGCCACTGTGACCATTACAAAGCTTGACGAGCGCAGCTACGTAGCCGAAATTACCGATAGGCGCGGAGACTCAACCTCTGCGGTGTTGCAAGGCGATGCCTGGCAGATTGGTTTGAGGGCAGTCAAATGGCATGGGCTATTTGGGTGGCTGGGCAGTAAACCTATTTATCGTCTCGACGCGATATCCAGCCGCTATTACGCGTTCGACCGCCGCGAGCAGGGCAGGCGGGTCAGTATTGCCGCCTCGCTATGGATGAACCTGCTTGATAGCTGGGCACTAATTAGTCATTTTGAGCAGCCGCTAAAAACCGCAGGTATCCAGTTGCAAGAGTCTGCCGCCAGCTTTATGCCACTGGCCGATGGTGCTATTTATAAAGTTCACTATCAGCAAGATGCTCTACGGGTGGTGCCGATTAATATGGTGGCGGGTGATACCCTTGCCTTGGTCGAATGAGGCTATTGCTTTAATACATCGCTAGACATCCAAGTCCTTTCCCTGTTTAATCCCTCGCTTGTTAGTCGCCCAGCTTGCGCGGGGGCTAATACGGATCAAGTGCCGGAACTATGATTGGATAGATTACCGGATAATAAGGCTTAATTTATACATTCATTTTGACGATAAGGTTTTAACGTGTTTATTGAATTACTTGCAGAATATGGTTTGTTTTTTGCCAAAGTTGCCACCTTTGTGATTGCCATTGTGGTTGTTATTATCGCGGTGGTTACTGCTAGCCAGCGCGGCGGTGGAGAAGGCGAAGGGCGGCTGGAAATTAAAAAAATTAACGATCGCTTTAGTCAAATGGAAGATGCGATTCGCCATGCAGTGCTCGATGAGCACGCACTAAAGCTGCATGATAAAATTGAAAAAGACAATGCCAAGCAAAAAGACAAGGCGGCAAAAAAACAAGCTAAAGAAAAAAGTTCGGCGAGCAACGGTAAGAATGTTTATGTGCTCGACTTTGATGGCGATATGAAAGCATCGGCGGTTGATAATCTTCGTGAAGAGATTACGTCGATCTTAACGTTGGCAAACAAAGATGATGAGGTGGTGCTGAAATTAGAAAGCCCCGGCGGTATGGTGCATGCTTATGGCCTGGCATCGTCGCAGCTGGCTAGAATTCGCTCGGCAGATATTCCGCTGACCATATGCGTTGATAAAGTTGCCGCTAGCGGCGGTTACATGATGGCCTGTATCGGCAATAAAATTATGGCTGCCCCCTTTGCTGTGCTGGGTTCAATTGGTGTAGTGGCAAGCATGCCGAACTTCAATAAAGTGTTAAAAAAATATGATGTCGACTATGAGCTATTGACCGCTGGTGAGCACAAGCGGACGCTGACCATGCTGGGCGAAAATACCGATGCGGGGCGGCAAAAGTTTTTACAAGACCTGGAAGACACGCACGAATTGTTTAAGAACTTTGTCGCTGAGTATCGCCCTCAGCTCGATATAGCGGCTGTTGCCACCGGTGAAACCTGGTATGGCACCAAGGCAGTCGATAATCAGTTAATCGACAGTATTAGCACCAGTGACGAATATATTACCAGTGTAGCCAAGCAGGCTTCGGTGTTTGAAGTGAAATACGTGCAAAAGAAAAGCTGGCAGGAAAAACTCGGTGTAGCGGCTCAGGCAGCAATAGAAAACAGCATCGACAAGCTTCTGACGCGAAGCTTGCACAACTGGAATAATCGCCACTAGTTCTTTTAGCGCAACCGGCTTTGCTTGTTAGCGCTTAATTATTGGATTTTCAATGTCAGAACCAGACCTGAGTTTAACGCTTTATTCTCGCGATGACTGCCGCTTGTGCGATCAGGCTGAAGCGGTGGTGGCTCAGGTGATTGCCGGCGGTAAATGGCAATTGCAAAAAATCAATATTGATACCGACCCAAAACTGCAAGACAAGTACGGTTGGTTGATACCTGTGCTGGCACGGCCCGATACCGGCGCTGAGCTTAATTGGCCGTTTCCTCCAAGCCGAATCAAGGCGCTACTGAAATAGCCGAATCAAGGCGCTCATAACAGTGCATAAATTTTAAATACCAAAAAACATTTTGGTATTGTGTGTTGTTGCCCCGATCAATACATCGGCTTTGAGATCAAGGCATTCGGCCAATGTAGCTGCCGTTGCCGATAAGGTCCAGGGTTCGTTGCGGTGCTTGTTTACCAGGGCCTGTTTAATCGATTTATCATGCGGTGTTAAATAAGGCGCATCGGTTTCAATCATTAACCTGTCCAATGGCGTGTAGCGAATAATATCGCGTAGTTCGGCTCCACGCTTTTTATCGCAGATCCAGCCAGTAATGCCAATATATAAACCCATATCCAGATAGGCGCGTAATGCCTGTTTATTACCGGTAAAGCAATGCACTATCGCATGGCTATAGTGATTTTTATTGGCCCGCATAATGGCATAAAAATCATCAAAGGCTTCTCGCTCGTGTAAAAATAGCGGTTTTTTGCATTTCCCGGCAAGAGCCAGCTGCGCTTCAAAAGCTGCGCGCTGGTTTTGCGGAGTTGAAAAATTGCGGTTGTAGTCCAGTCCTGTTTCACCCACTGCGACTACCTGCTTAAGTTGTAGTAGCTGAAGGATTTCTTGTTCGATAGTTGCGTTATAAGCATCTGCATCATGTGGGTGAACGCCGGCGGTGGCGTACAAATAGCCGGGGTGTTGGTCTGCCAGGCGGGCTGCAGTAACGCTGCTCTCAGCGCTGGTGCCGGTAACAATAATTGCCTGCACATTTGCCATTTTGGCACGTTGCAAAACATCGGTTAAATCGTTGCTAAATGCTTTATTGCCAAGGTTGGCGCCGATATCAATCATAGGCTCTAGCAGTATCAATCATCAGCTTTGGCAATTTGCTGAGGGTAAGGGTAAACCTGTTGTTCGCCCGGTAGAATAAACGGTGGGGTTTGGCTATCGCCATTTGCTTTGTCGGTATCGTAAAGTAGTGTATGAATCAGGCTGAAGCTATAAATATTTTGCACATACTGGCGCGTTTCATTAAAGCGAATGGTTTCAATCCAGGCGTCAACGGGAATAGGGGTGTTGAGGTTTTTTAACCATTGTTTTACCCGGTGTGGGCCAGCATTATAGGCTGCGGATGCCAGGGCCCGGTTATCGTACTGTTGGTACAAATCGGCCAGGTATTGACTGCCTAACAAAATGTTATAGTCGGGCTCATAGAGTTTATTGCGTCGAAAAGGTTGGCCAACACTTGTGGCAACGTCCTTTGCGGTTGTGGGTAGTAATTGCATTAGGCCCATTGCACCAGCCCCTGAGCGCGCATCGCTGGCAAAGGCACTTTCTTGCCTTGCAGTAGCGTAGAGCCACTGTGCCGGTACTTGATGTTGTCTGGCCTGTTGGCCAAACGAGTCTGCGTAAATATTAGGAAAGCGTAAAGGGTAATGCTGCCAAGACCCGGCTTCGATGGCAGCAACAATCGCCTGGCTATGCCAGTTAAATTGACGAGCAAGATACGCCGAATCAATAAGCTGGCTGTTATCAAAGCTGCGGCTCGCGCGACGCCATTCGCTGCGCGCCATTGAAAATTCCTGGTGGTAAAAGTGCTCGAGTGCCCGCTGAACCGCCGGTATGCTCTGAATCGCATTGAGCGCAGTGGTTGCAGGCGAGTGCACCTGCGGTATAAACCGATAGTCGCGTTTAAATTG
>CBFHXO010000050.1:0-20057 GCA_965659815.1 Pseudomonadales bacterium | reverse complement strand
TAAGAAAAATTCAATCTTATCAATTAGTTATATTATTAAGACAACTCCCGCCGTCTCCACCAATCAAAAGGCCAACCCTATGGGGTGGCCTTTTTTCATTTTTCTAGATAACGCGTTATAACAAGTAAATTCAGCAGTGAAGACAGGCACCTCTACACATGTACCAGTTAGCTAATGCATTTTGGCTGCCTTGATATCCAATTCATCATCCTGAATACCATCAAATTCGATAAACAAATCCGCATCAATCACCCCAACCCAAATACTCATTGAGATGGCTAAATCTGTTAGTATTGATTTAACTATCCGGCAATTACGTACGACAGGAGCACGATGAAACGAGTCCCACTATTTGTACTTGCTTCACTGCTGCCAATTTACGCACTGGCATTTGACCAGGAGCAAGTTGCTCAATGTGCCGCCGAACCCGACGCAATGACCAGGCTGATCTGCTACGATGCCATTGCCCAGTCACTGGCGGGTGAAGCGATAACAGAAACCGCGTCAATCGATACTTATTGGTCGTTGAAAACACGCCTTTCACCCAGCGCAAGTCGCAATGATTTTTGGCTGTCGACACAATCCAAAACACATATTGAACTTGAAGGCGAAAGCGTTAGCCCCACGCTTACCATTGCATGCGAGGCAGCAAAGATTAACGTGTCAATCGACTGGGGCATGTATCTTGGTATAGGCTCAATACGAATCAAAACCTATTTCGATAAGCACTCAAATCGATCGCGAATATGGTCGATCGCCGATGACAACCAAACAGTTTTACTCAGCGGCAGTGATATTTCGTTTATTAAAAAAATGATGAAACACCAACAACTGGTAACCGAAGTTACCCCCTTTGGCCAAAGACCAGTGACCGCAGAGTTCGATCTTTCAGAGTTGACTGAAGCTGTGCAACCTATCCGTGAAGCCTGCAAATGGTAACTTGGTTATTCGCTATGGCGTACCAATTTTCGTATTCGGGGTATTTCACCGCAAAAGACTGTTTTTTAATATAAGTATGGTCTAACCTTGCCGGGTATGTACGAATAATAATCGACCGGAAGCCCAAATAATCATAATGACGTCGCGTACAACCGGAACCCCTATTATGCTAACCCTTAAGCTAAAGCACATACTGGCAGGTCTCGTCGCGCTGCTGGCCTGGGCTACAACATTTTCGGCCCAAGCCTACGATGTAGAACGCAACACTTCAGCCAACCGAATCTATATGTTGTTGCTCAATGATAACCCCGGTGCCGTTTATCATTCGATTAGTATTTCCGAGACCGTACCAACGTTTGTTGATACCGTGGTGGCCTCTATTGTTCCCGCCGCTGTTAACGGCGGCGGCAGCGACCTGGCAGCACTGGACTTCGATGTCAAACCTTCTGCCTCGGTTGGCGCTACAGGCACCATAGAAATTACCGTAGCAGGGCAAGCAGCAGGCGCGGCAATTAATGTGGTATTCACTGTGCCATTGGAGGTTGTGAATAGCGCACCCGCAGCGCAAGGCTTTGTGGGGAGTGGCGAACCAACACCCAACCCTGGCGGCACCGATACAGACGGTGATGGCGTTCCTGATTCGCTCGAAGTGGCATACGGCAGCAACCCAAATTCCGCCAGCTCTATTCCCGGACAGGTCGATACCGATGGTGATGGTATTGACGATGGCAGCGACTCCGCACCTAACGACCCCTGTATCCCATCGGACTTTAACGCTGCTTGTACGCAAGATACCGATAGTGATGGCAAAACCGATAATAGCGAGGGCGAGCTAACGGATACCGATGGTGACGGCACACCCGATTACCAGGAGTCATCATTAGTGGATGACGATAATGACGGTGTTGCTAACGAACTCGATGCCACTAATGCCGACCCCTGCACTCCATCGGCCTTTAATAGCAGCTGCAGCCAGGATACCGACGGCGATGGCAAATCTGATAATAGCGAAGGTGAGCTTACCGATACCGATGGCGACGGTACCCCCGATTATCTGGAGTCATCCATTATTGATGACGATGGCGATGGTGTTGCAAACGAACTCGATGCGACTAATACCGACCCGTGTACACCATCCGTGTTTAACCTTAACTGCAACCAGGATACCGATGGCGATGGTAAAACCGATGGCAGCGAAGGTGAGTTAACGGATACCGATGGCGATGGAACACCTGATTACCAGGAGTCATCAATAACTGATAACGACGGTGACGGCTTCGCCAATGAAGTTGATGCTGCCAATGACGATCCTTGTACCCCTGACCCGCTAGCAATCAATTGCACGCCGACGGAAGTGCGTGTGCCCATATTGGGGCTACCCGGCTATTTACTACTGGGTCTGCTTTTGACTGCACTGGGAATTAAACGCACCCAGCGCCAGCCAATAAAGGGAGAGAAATAATGTACGCGCTCAATCGACTACGCACGCTTATTATGGCAATCGCCGTTATTGTACTGGCGCTACCTGGCATTATGTTTGCAGCAGGTAATAGCACTATTATCCAGCTGGTTGGCAACGTCACGACCGTGCCACAACAGTTACAACTCAACGTCGTCTCAAGCAGCGCAAGCTCTGGTTGCTGCGGCTTTGGGCCTGGCCTGGCCATTGACGGCAGCTTTAGTACTCGCTGGGGCTCAGCGATTGGCGTCGACCCTGCCTGGATTACGCTAGACCTGGGCAGCGCGCAAGATCTCACCAGCGTGACTATCTATTGGGAAGCGGCTAACGCGGAGAATTATGAAATTCGCGGCTCTAACGACAATAGCAACTGGACAACACTGGCAACGGAAACCGGCGGTTTATTTGGCGACCGCACCGATACCGTGGCAGTTGCCGGTAATTATCGCTATGTGCAAATGTATGGTATTTCACGCAGCGTGGGTAACGAGTGGGGCTACTCGATTTGGGAAATGGAAGTCTACGGCACTGGCACAGGCAGCGATACTGATAACGACGGTGTTATCGATAGCGCCGACCAATGCCCAGGCACACCAGCTAACACTGCTGTTGGCAGTGATGGCTGTGATTTAACGTCTTTTGGTGGCTACGATGCACCGACCTCTTACCCTGGTTTAACGCTAAGTTGGAGCGATGAATTTAACGGCACCACTCTCAGTTCAGACTGGGTTTACGATATTGGTACCGGCAGCAATGGTTGGGGTAATAATGAACTGCAATACTATCGCTCGCAAAATACCTCGGTGGGTAATGGTTATTTAACCATCGAAGCCAGAGAAGAGTCCTTTGGTGGTCAAAACTACACCTCTTCGCGCATTAAAACCGAAGGCCAACAGGCGTTTCAATACGGTCGCATTGACATTCGCGCCGTGTTACCCGAAGGCCAGGGTTTGTGGCCAGCGCTGTGGATGCTGGGCGATAATTTTTCATCCGTTGGTTGGCCGTTTAGCGGCGAAATCGATATTATGGAATTGCGCGGCAACGAGCCCGACCGCGTGTCTGCAGCCGCACACTGGTACAGCGGCGGTCACGTTTTCTATACCAGTGATTGCGCCAACCCAGGATGCACCAATAATTCACCGGTACTCTCCTCAGGCACTTTTGCCGATGAGTTTCATGTCTTTAGCATTGTCTGGGATGCAAGCAAAATTGAGTGGTATCTCGATGATGCAAGCACACCGTTTCATGTAATTGATATAACGCCATCAGCACTCAGCGAGCTTCGCGCACCGTTCTTTTTTATTATGAACGTCGCCGTTGGCGGTAACTTTTTACCTAACCCCAATGGCACTGCGAGCTTTCCACAGCAGATGATTGTCGACTATGTGCGAGTTTACCAGTAGCGTTAGCTCGCCTCGCGGCGCATAAACCAAATGGTTGGGCCATTATCATCCAAGCTGCCCTCACCAATCACTTCAAAGCCAAAGCGCTGGTACAAGGGATTGTTTTTTTTATTACTCGACTCAAGGTACGCCGGCATACGCTGCTTATCGCAGTCGGCAAGCCCGGCTTTTAATAAAGCCGAACCGATTCCCATACCTTGACTGGTCAGGCTTGCGCCAATGGCATGCAAATAAAAATGCGGTTCCGCCAGATGATTGTCTGCCATTAATTGCTCAACCTGCTGGCCGCGTTTAAGGCTTTGCAAACCACCGGTAAAAAACAATTGCAACGGTGTCAACAATAAGCGCCAGTGAAATGGCGCGTGCGAAGCAACGCCGGGTGGCAACCACATTGCCGCACCGGTACCCGACTGATTAACATATACCTGTCCATGATGCTTATACAAGGCTTCTGCTTCTGAGCGAAACAATGATGCATAAATACGTGGTTTACCACTAAACCAGGTGAGCACAGGGTCATGCGTAAAGGCGCTTGCCAACACGCGGCATACCGTTGGCATCTCTGTATCCATGGCTTTTTTTATTGTTAACTCGGGCGGTAATGGATTATTCATGCCTTGGCTTTCCTCGTTGCGTAGCTCCTGAGTTATATTTGGCTAATACTATTTATCGACGCCATTCATTTTACGGTTTCGTTATTCTGTGTAGCAGCATATTCACTGAAAAACACAATTACAAGCGACGCGTAAACGCTTTATTGGTCACTAATAATACGGTGTTATTTGGCAGTGTATTTATTACTTGGTATTGACTATTGGATATCATCGATTGCGGCAATGGTAGGCTTATAACCGAAGATTAGCTAAACTAGGCGCATGTCAAAATCCATTCAATTTTCCAGTCGCAGTGATCGCGGTAAAGTGCGCCGTAAAAATGAAGACTATCTGGCGATAGATGAGTCGCAGGCAATTGCGGCGATTGCCGATGGGATTGGCGGTAACGCCTTTGGTGAAGTCGCCAGTCAAATGGCGGTTGATGCCTGTATGGAGTATCTTACAGAGTCGGACGACGAACTCAAACAGAAACCGGAAAACGCGTTAGCAAACGCAGTACGGTTTGCCAATGAAGCCATTATTGCCGTGCAACGCAATAATTCTGAATACAGCAAAATGGGCTGTACGTTAAGCTGCTTTACCCTGGTAGGTCAGCAATTGGTTTTTTCATGGGTGGGTGATTCGAGAATTTATCGTATCCAGCCTGCGCTTGAGCGGCTGGAACAGCTGAGTAAAGACCATACGCTAGACCCGAGTAAGATTGATCCGGAGCTGGCGCCGCGGCTGCGAAAATCGGCGGCGTCTATTCTTACGCAAAAGGTGGGCAGCATATTGTTATTGCAGCCCGAGACTGGCTCAGTGGAATTGGACACCGGCGATATCGTACTTGCCTGCACGGATGGCTTAACCGATCGGGTTAATGATAAAATTTTATTGGAGTATGCGGTTAAGTATTGCGATGAAATTGACAAGCTGACCGAGCAACTGCTCGACCGAGCACTAGACTGTGGTGGGCAGGATAATATTTCTATGATTCTTGCGCGGGTGGGAGGCGGTTTTTAATAATGCTGTTCTAATAACACTGTTCTAATAACACTATTTTAAAAACACTGCTTTAACAACCGAATCAACTCCCCCATACTCTGCAAACGCGCTTCAGGCTTTTTCGCCAAACACTGCATAATCATCTCCTCAAGCAACTCTGGCACCGGCATAGACGTATGGCTGGAAGGCAGCGGCGGCACATCATTCCTCACACTCTCCATCACTTTATCCACGGTATCACCATCAACAGGCAACTGCCCACTAATCATCTCGTATAAAATCACGCCCATACTGTAAATATCTGTACGACCATCGATATCCGGCTTTTTATCCATTTGCTCCGGCGACATATAACACACCGTACCCTGCAATTTTTGAAAACCGGTCATGCTTTGTTCTGTTGCCGCAAACTTCGACTCCATTGAATCCAACTCTGACTCAGCATCCGTCTCACTTCGCACCTTGGCTAAACCCCAGTCGAGCAACAACACCTCACCAAAAGGACCAACCAGTATATTGGCCGGCTTAATATCACGATGCACCACGCCATGGGTATGGGCGTAATCGAGTGCATAGGCAACCTGAACCAAAATTTCAAGCAACTGACCAAGGTCGTAGCGCTCGCGATATTCAATAATTTCGCGAAAGGTATAACCGTGCACCAGCTTCATTGTAAAGTAGTAATGACCGTTGCGATCGCATCCCAGCTCATAAGTAGGCATGGTGTTGGGGTGCTGCAGCATTGCCGAGATACGCGCCTCGCGCAGCAAGCGCTTTTTCTCTATAGGGTCGTCGGCAAACTCAGGCAGCAGCGATTTATAGCAAACCACCCTGCCAAGATGTAAATCCTTACAGGACTGGATAAGCGATTTACCGCCTTTAGCAATGGTTTTAAAATAGGCGTAGCGGAATTTTGAGTGCAAGGCATCAGAAAACTCTTTATCCGTTTGCTCCAGATAAACCTTGGGGTATTCAGTTGATTTGAATTTTGGAAAGGTACTCATAGCAAACCCATACCTGGTTTATTTCATTAATACTGGCGTACTGGTGCAGCCCGCGGAATGATGTTGTTAGCCACTGCACGTGGACTGCCCTGCATCACCGACCAACTGACCATCGCGTATTTTTTGCCGGTTTTTAACGGCTGCGATTCATGGATAAACAAATGATTTGAGGGGAAAAAAACCAAATCACCCTGCTTTGGCTGATAGGTATAGTTTAAGCTTGGAAAATGAAGCTCGCCACCGGTAAAGTCATCATTCAGGTAAATAAGCAAACTCACATCGCGGTCCATTACCCGATACCAGCGCTTAGCATCAATATCAAACACTTCAGCATCGGCATGCTTATTATAAAAGCCGTTGGGCCCATAGCGAAGAATATAAGGAATTTCAAACCACTCGATTCTGCCACCCGTGGTCGGCTCGACATGCTCTAACAGCGCGCGGTTAACCCAGTCGTTAAACATAAGCTGCTTGCTGCGAATATCAACCGCCTGAGTTTTTCGGTCTTTATCCATAACCTGTTTGGATTTACCCGATTCACCGGCACGAAAAACCTTTAGCCAGGTGCGCGTTTGCTTTTCGAGGTAGCGCAGCGTTTTTTTGCACTCTTGAGGTGAAATAAAATTATTAACAACGCAAATATGTACAGGTGGCGGGCGATCTGCTGCGGTACTGCCACAGCAATCGGAAAAATCCTTACCGCTGGGGCAATAACAAACGTCACCGGCCTTATAAGAATATCCAGGCACGTAATACCGCTGCGAAGCATTCATTGCGCTTAGGCCCTTTAGTTAGAATTGAAACCGAATTGGTGATAAACACTTTATTTGCTGATAAAAATTATCACACAGAATCAAGCAGGACAATAACTTCCTGCGATCATAGCAGGCTTGGTACGGGCAGGATAAATCGGTAAACGGCGATAAAATGACAGGTACTGCCAGCCAACACAAAGATATGGAAAATTGCATGGTTATAAGGCATTGGCTTAATACTATAGAGCACCGCACCAAGGGTATAGGCCACCCCACCGGCAATTAGCCAGTTCAAACCCTGCGGTGCTAAATTTTCTGCCAGCGGCTTAATAGCGAATAAAATCATCCAACCCATAAACAGGTACATGGATGTTGATAACAGCTTGAATTTTCCGGTGTAGAACCATTTGAGCACAATACCGGCCAAGGCCATTGCCCAGCAGATTAAAAATATTGTCCAACCGGTTGGCCCCTTGAGTGTCACCAGCATAAACGGTGTATAAGTGCCTGCAATTAACAGATAAATAGACGAGTGATCTAACACTCTTAACCTGGCACGACGCTCAGGATTTTGCTCACGATGATAAAAAGTCGATGCAGCATACAGCGCCATTAAACTCAGCCCAAACACCAGCCCGCTAAAGAGATATACACCGCTTTGATAATTGATGGCCTGAACCACCAGCAACACCGTTGCAACAACGCTGAGCAAAAAACCCAACGCATGGGAGTAAATATTAATAAATTCTTCTTTGGCAGGGTATACGGAGAGATCGGCCGTATTTGACATAGAGGGTTTCCATTTCACCTGGCTTATTTTATGGCTTATTTTATGGCTTATTTTATGGCTTAGTTTTTGGCTTGGCTTTTGACAGGATTTTGATAGGGTTTTTATCACGCTCCAACAAGCTAATTCGATCAGGGCAATATAATCAAGGACCTGCCCATACGGCAGGCGGGATATCATAGCACTGCCGTAGAGTAAAAAGACCAAGGAAAAGAGCAACCCAAAATGATAGTGGCAATACGAAAATATGACTCACCAAGGCGCACGCCAGGCAGAGCTAAAGCCCTAGCTGTTTTTTTGCAGTAAAGCCTCATACTCGGCGACGTTCGCAGGCCACTCCATGCGCGGCTCACTTTTATCGTACACCTTGCGCTCTTTTAGCACCTCTGGCACCTGGTCTACCGGCACCAAAAACTGTTCGTACCATTGACGCAAGCGCGTTACCGGCCCATCACCGTCGCAAAGAATCGGGTTATTGATGGGAATTTTATTTTGCCAAATACGCATATCAGCAAACACGCCGCGATCTTCGGCCTCGGCCATCATATCCTTGACATATTGGATTTGGGCCTCGCGATCACCCTCCATACCCTCGGGCACACGCTCTTTAAAACCGGCTAAAAATTCAAAACTCTCCATTGAAGTGGGCACATTCATAACTAACGACATAAAGCGACGAGGCTCAGACAGCGAACCGCCTGAAATCGACTGGTGATGAATCATATACCCCGGGCCAAAGTAAGTGGCGCGCGATTTGGCATGCCCCATATAATCGCTTTTGGTTTCTTGCAACTGGGTATAGGTGTGACCTTCGCAAATATTGATAAATACATCGACCGCAGGCGCACCGTGCACCGGGCCAAAGTGGGCCTTGTCGGCCATATTATCGATTAACTCCCGCGCGTTATTGGGCACTGGCACACGGCGAATCACCCACGGTGTCCAACCGTCTTCGAGCACTTCATCATCTTGAGGAATGGCCTGTTCAGGAATCGGCAAACCACCGTCAGGATCATGCCATACGTAAACCAACTCATTCATTTCCATGGTTGGCCAGCTTTTTATACGCGCACGGGTCGGAATACTGTTGGCGTATGGAATGTCATTACAAAAACCATCGCTACCCCAGCTCCATTCATGAAACGGGCAAATCACAGAGTCGCCTTTGACACAGCCGTCGGCAAGGTTAGCTCCCATATGCGGACAAAACGCGTCGAGCACATGCAATTCGCCGGCTTCTTCACCGCGATAGGCCACCAATGAAGTACCAAAATAGTCCAGCTGCATGGGTTTATTGGTAAATTCGTAATCGGCCCCAATACAAAACCAGCCGCGCGGATAGCGCGTTGGCAGCGAGCTTTCAATTACATAAGGTGGCGGCAAGTCTTGCTGATTGTCATTCTGACTCATAGTTTTTTACTCGTGTGCAATATAGCTCTCATTATAGCGGCTCAAGCACGCAACTAAATTGCAGCTTCTTCAGGAAAGATCCAACCCCTGGTAGTAAACACTGGCCAATTACGCCATACATGGAGCTTGCGGCTTTGTAAGTATGCGGCTAAATGTATCCGTTATACATTGGGCTTTTGGCACTTGGAGAGAGATTATGGGCACCAATTCTTTACTCATTCGCGGCGGATCGCTGGTTGATGGCACCGGCGCAGCACCTGTTACTGCCGATGTTCGGATTAATAATGGCTTGATCACCGAGCTGGGTGCTGATCTCGCACCATTACCTGAAGAGCAGGTTTTTGACGCCCAAGGTTGTCTGGTTACTCCGGGCCTGATTGAAAGCCACACCCACTTCGACGGCACCATGTGGTGGCAACCCGATTTAGACCCACTGCCGGGCTGTGGCGTAACTACCGTGGTTATGGGTAATTGCGGCTTTGCTATTGCACCTGTTCACGACGACCCCAAGGTGCGTGCCCAGGTCGTTGAAATTTTTTCCTTTTTCGAAGATATTCCCGCCGAGCCGTTTTTCGAAAACCTGCCCTGGAACTGGCGCAAGTGGTCAGAATATAAAGAATCAATGGTGAGCAATGTCGACGTACCGGTTAATTACGGTACTTTCGTTGGCCATATTGCACTACGCCTCGCGGTAATGGGTATGGATGCCTGGGAGCGCTCCGCCACCGCCAAGGAAATTAAGCAAATTGCCGAACACCTGGACGACGCCCTCGCTGCTGGTGCGCTAGGCATGTCGACCAATTTAATGGATCACGACGGCGAAGATCGACCGGTACCCTCACTGTTAGCCGACGATGCCGAGTTTATCGCCTTATTCAAAGTGTTAGAAAAATACCCGCGCGCCACAATGCAGGTTGTTGTCGATAGTTTGATGCGAATGACCGCAGCTGATCAGATGGACCGATTGGCGCGCTTAAGCGAAGGTATTAATATACGGGTGCAGTGGGCTGGTGTACCCACGTTACAATGGCAAAAAGACTATGGATTGCAACAACCGCTAGTTGATTTGCATGAACGCTTTGCCGAAGAGGGCCGAGATTTCTGGACCGGCTATGCCCATGTACCTGTCACTGTTACCGCCAGTATTCGCCAATCATTGTTATTTGCCCAGTCTAATGAATTTGTCTGGCATGAAGTGGTTACAGCCGAATCAGATGAAGCCAAACTAGCGCTACTGGGTAGTGAAGAGTGGCGCAAACGGGCCAGGCATTCATGGGACAACGAATCACTGGAAACAAGCTTTTTCCGCAAGCCCCAGGCTATGGTGTTGGATAACTCAGAAAACGATGCAGGCCCAATGGGAATTACGCTGGGCGAATATTCTGAGCAACTTGGCGTTCATCCCTCCGACGCATTAGCCGAGTGGTTTATTGCCAATGGCTTGTCGTCGACAGTTACCATGCCGCCCTGGGACAAAGACGACGATATGGTGGTACGACTAACGCGCGACCCTTATGCGGTTGGCAACATCAACGACTCAGGTGCACACGGACAGTTATTCTGTGGCGCCGGCGATAATCTGCTGCTGTATACCGATTATGTTCGCAAGGGCAAGTTAAGCGTAGAAGAAGCGGTGTACTCACAGACGGGTAAACTGGCTGAACACTTTGGCTTTACTGATCGCGGAGTTATCGAGGTTGGCAAGCGGGCAGATATTACCGTATTTGCGCTTGATGAGATTGAGCGTCGTGACAAATACAAGATTTACGATGTACCCGACGGTAAAGGCGGATTTACCTGGCGTTGGACACGCGATGCCGCACCGGTGCGGCTAACGCTGGTGAATGGCATATCGACATTTGAGGACGGCAAACCCTCCCAGGCGCGACCGGGGGCGTTGGTGACGCCGGATGATGGGGCTTGATTCTAAGCATGTTATTACACCGCTGTTACACACAAAACCCCACCTGGAGGTGGGGTTTTTGGTTAATGGGGCGTCTTATATCAATATATGAGCTAAGACTGAAACGATGCAGCCGAGAACGTTGCACCATATCACCTGAAATTAGCACAACTTTATTGGCAAGCTTTTTTAGAACAACTGTAGCTATATCTATACCAAGCTTCATATCGACGCCCTTCTGCCTTGGACGCAGTGAAACGTTATTGGGGTTAATGTTTTTAACATCCACATCGCCTCTTATAATTTTTTTGAAGCGGTGAATTGAATCTTCCCTAATAAAACCCCACCCATTATCGGATGTACTGGGCTGCCCCATTCTACAAGCAACATAAGACTAATGAAGTAAAGCATCATGAAGTTTGCTTTTATAATTGGTAATATCGCTCTTAGAAAAATCGATGAATCTATTAGTGATCGGATGATGTGCTTTATGAGACAAGGAAGGACAATCGTAAAAAAATATCCTATAAAGCTCCTCTGAATTTTTACGATCTAAATGTTTGATCCAGTAATGCCACATTTATTTAGCGAGCTTTTCAGGATTAGCATTCATCAGCGGGTCGGCTGACTTGGTGAAAATCCTTATAAAAAAACCCCGCGTCAACAAAAATGGCAACGGTCCGTCTAGACATATTTCTTCACTCATAACGAAAAAACCTCTGGGTTGTCACTTCCCATATCTCGGGAGGAGTCGCCAGAGGTGCCATTTTTAGTAATTATAGACGGGAATTTTTGAATTTTGCAATACATATTCAAGATTGCTCATATCATTATTCTTAGCGATAAAAACATTTTCAGCAGAAAAATGAATATGACTACCGGGAGCAGTCGGACATTTTTTCCAAAACTTGCTGTGCGTTCGACTGCCTCCCTCGCATGAAAAAACGACATGCTACAAAACTGCCGCTGCGTCAGGCATTAGATCTATACATGTGAGTGAAATTGCAAAGACAGTCAGACAAAATATATCCTCGCAACAAAGGCTAGAACCTATCAGTAATCGCCCCGTCCGAAGCAGAGCTAACATTCGCCGCGTACTTGGCTAACACACCACGCCGATACTTAGGCTTGGGCGCACTCCACTTTTTCTTGCGTTCAGCTAACTCTTTCGCACTTACATCAACCTTCAGACTCTTGGTGCTCGCGTCAATCGTAATGCGATCGCCGGTTTTAACTAGCCCAATGGGGCCACCTACTGCCGCCTCAGGCGTGATATGCCCAACCACAAAACCGTGCGTACCGCCGGAGAAGCGACCATCGGTAATCAGCGCAACATCGTTACCCAAACCCTGACCCATAATCGCACCGGTATGCGACAGCATTTCCTGCATGCCAGGCCCACCTTTTGGCCCTTCGTTGCGAATAACAACGACATCGCCTTTTTTAATTTTGCGATCGAGAATAGCCTTTAACGCCGAATCGGATGAGTTGTAAACCCGCGCCCGACCTTCAAACTTTAAGCCTTCGTGACCAGAGATTTTTGCTACGGCACCCTCAGGTGCCAGGTTGCCTTTTAAAACCACAAGGTGACTGTCGGCTTTAATTGGGTTATCCAGCGCACGAATAATATCTTGCGAGCCTGGGTAAGGCTTAACCTTGGCCAGGTTTTGCTTTAAGGTTTTACCCGTTACGGTTAAACAGTCCCCGTTTAACAAACCGGCATCGAGCAGCATTTTCAATAACGGCTGAATACCACCAATCTCAATCAGGTCAGCCATACTGTAGCGACCACTAGGCTTTAAATCCGCTAACATCGGCACGCGCTTGCCAATGCGGGTAAAATCACTAAGGCTTAGCTTAACGCCAACGCAGTGCGCCATGGCCAGCAGGTGCAATACCAGATTCGTCGAGCCACCCAGCGCAATTGCCACCGTCATCGCGTTTTCAAACGCTTTTTTGGTCATAATCATTTTTGGTGTGATACCCTTCTTCACCAAATTCATTACCGCTTTACCGGCCGCCTCGCAATCTTCTAACTTGTGATTGGATACCGCCGCCTGAGCAGAACTGTTAGACAAACTCATACCCATAGCTTCAATCGCAGATGCCATGGTATTGGCGGTATACATACCGCCGCAGGAGCCAGGCCCAGGTATCGCCTTGCTTTCAATGGCTTTTAATTCTTTAAGCGGAATTTTATTGTTAGCTTCTGCGCCAATCGCTTCAAAAACCGATACAACATCCAACTGCTTGCCATTGTGCTCGCCCGGTAAAATAGTACCTCCATAAACAAACACCGCAGGGCGATTTAAGCGCGCAATTGCCATTAAACAGCCCGGCATATTTTTATCGCAGCCACCAACAGCAACAACACCATCGTAACCCTGGCAGGCCATCACTGTTTCAATGGAGTCGGCAATAACCTCGCGCGACACTAATGAGTACTTCATATTTTCGGTACCCATAGAAATACCATCTGATATCGTAATGGTATTAAAAATAACTCCTTTACCGCCCGCACCATCCACACCTTTGCAGGCCTCATCGGCCAGCGTATTGATATGCATATTGCAGGGTGTGACCATACTCCAGGTCGAGGCAATACCAATTTGTGGCTTTTTAAAATCGGCATCGGTAAAGCCCACCGGGCGCAACATCGCGCGGCTGGCGGCTCGATCTTTACCATCGACTACCACCGATGAGTAGGCCCGTGGATTCACCGTTTTGCGGGTTTTTGCTGCTTGTTTGGTTTTATCTGATTTGGCCATAAGTGTAACGCTCAAAGTTTTAGTCTAATTCTCGATAACGGTTGAAAGAAGCTGCGCTGGCCGACCAGTATAACGACAATAACGCCAGCGAGAAATATTGCTCTCGGGTAGTTTTGGGGTAGTTTTGAGCTAGTCCCCACAACCTCTTTGATGGAATAACACCGAGGCAACTAACAAATAGTGCAAACCACCCATAAAAAAGGCCGCTGTGAAGCGGCCTTTTATTAAGCGAGTGATTTTTGCGTGCTAAACCTTTTTACAGGTTGCCAACTTGGCGCCATTCGCAATTAGCTTGCGACGGCGATCGCCTTCACTCTTCACATATTGATTCCAGCTACGCGCGCCTTTTTCGGTTTTCTTGAACTTACTGGCACGGCTAAAGGATTTGCTGGCAGCCTGATAGCAATGCAGTGCTTGCTCAGCAGTACCACGGTTCATCCAAGCCACATCTTCACGCTTTAACTTGCCTTTTTTCAATGCGTTTCGCGCGGCAATCAACGCCTTTTCGTTTTCATTCAGGTTGAGGTATACGCCCGCCAATCGTGACCAGGCATCACCGTTAGTGGATTTTTTGGCGGCCTCTTCAAGAATAGGCGATGCCTTGCGGTATTCTTGCGAACGCTGGTATGAAGAACCCAGCAGCGACAGGTTTTTCTCAGTGCGCTCAACGATACCGTCCTTGATACCCCGCTCTAAAACTTTGGCTGCACGATACGGGATATCCAGCGCTAGGTATTGATAGGCCAGAGCAATAAGTTGCTTCTCTTTATCAAGCCCACCTTGCAAGTAAGTCACCTCCAGCGCCAGTGTTTCGCGTTGACTTTGCTCCAACGCGCCGTACATAGCCGACAGCTGCTTCCAATATTTGATTTTAGAGTAATGTGTAAGCAACATAGTGCTAACCGGTATGGTCGCCTTGTAATCATCTTTTTCGTAGTACAGCGCCCACTGGAAGTTTAACCAGTTTTCTTTTGGCACCTGACCTGCGGCAACCGCTTCGTCAACCACTTCTTCTACCAGCTTTAATGCATCGGCTTTACGATTCAGTTGATAGTAGCCGCGCGCCAACAGGATTTTACCGCCAGGATCGACAATAGCCGCCTCTTTCATCCAGGCTTCAAGCTGCTTAACCGCACCAGCATAATTTTCGGTGACAAATAACAGTTGGGCTACCGTGTAACGAGTATCGGTTCGCTGCTGTTCATCGGCTTCGGGCTCGTTAACCAACGCCAAATACGCCTCAATGGCGGGCTGAATTTTATCTTGCGCATAGTAAACATAACCAAGATAACGATTAACCTGTGAGTGCTCAAAGCCTGGCGAACATCCGCGAGTCAGTGCGCCGCGCAGCTCTTTTTCGGCCGCCGCCCAATCTTCCTCTTCGGTAAGCTCCTGCACTTTGGTCAGCCTCTTGGCACAGGTCGCACCCACCGACTTACGTCGCTGTGCAACCTTATTTTTATATTTGAGCCGGGCTTCTTTCTCTGCCTTGGTTAGCTTCTTCTTTTTTTCTTCCTGAGCGTAGGCAGAGGAGACAGCAAATTCGGTAGTAATCGAGACAACACAAACCGATACTGCAATCAAAACCGAAAGGCAAGCCTGCGCCAGCCAATGGCCTTTTAACCCAGTTGTATGATTTCGTTTAACAGACATAACAACGCGTTCTCTTTTACTATCGTCTTTAAAAACTACCTGACCAACTGCTTCTCTTCACTCAGTGTATCTCAGTGACTAATCACTAAAGCCAGCAAAGGTAAACTTGTACAAAACACCAGGGACCTCAACCGCAACACCGTTGATCACCCTCGGGTTGTACTTGAGTTTTCCTGCCGCTTTTGCCGCAGCCTTGCCAAAGCCATAGTTCTCAGGCCACTCTTCAAGCATCTTAATATCTTTTACGCCGCCCGCAGTGGTAACTGTCACCTCTACAACCGCATAACCGGTTTTACCACTTTTCTGTGCTCGCGAAGGGTAGCGAGGCTGCGGCACGTAGATGGGTATAAAATCGGTATCGCGACTAAAGCCACCCTGCAAACCGATATCGGGATTAAATTTGCCGGCGCCCGAAGATATATTTAATGCATTTTCAGGAGAGTCGATCTCGACTTCCTGGCTTTCCATTTCCGGTGGTGGTGCTTCAACTTCATCGGGCTTATCGGGTAGCTCTTCGTCGAGCTTGGCCTCAATTTCAGTATCAGGCATGGTGAAGTCGGCAATTTTAATGCCTTTATCTTTATCGAGTTCGAGGTCACCCATATCGATCAGCGCACTCATTAACACAAACAGCGCAAAAGCTATTACCAACCCCAGCACCATGCTTCCGCCTAGACGTATCGCTTGCATCGTCGCTATCTCCTTACTTCGGATCGGTGGCTATATGGATATCGGCCACGCCGGCTTCTTTGGCGGCGTCCCATACCAAGGCATAGGTTCCGGCTTTACTATCGCCGTCAGCCTGGATCACTACAGCACCCAGCGGGTTATCGGCGTGAATTCTTTCAATTACCGTTTTTACTGCTCGCTCGTCGACTTTTTTACGGTCAATCCAGATCACGTTTTTGCTATCAATAGCCACTAAGACATTCTGGTTTTTGACCTGCTCGCGCTCTGTGGTCACCGGGCGATTAACCTGCACACCTGGCTCCTTAATGAATACAGCGGTCACAATAAAGAAGATCAACATGATAAAGACCACGTCGAGCATGGGGGTAAGATCGATCTCACCCCCTTCCTGATTGGCTTTTGCTGCTATACCTCTGCTTGCCATATCTTTTGAATCCTGAATTGCTTATGTTTGTGATCAGACTGTTAGTGATCAGACGTCAGTCGATCTTCCAGTAGGGCACTTTCTCGCTCTACCGTTCGCGTCAGGTAAGCCTGGGCAAATACACCAGACAATGCCGCGACCATACCCGCCATGGTCGGCACTGTTGCTTTAGAAACACCACCGGCCATCGATTTAGGATCGCCACCGCCAGTAATGGCCATAACATGAAATACCTCAATCATACCGGTTACAGTACCTAACAAGCCCAACATTGGCGCCAGAGCTACCAGCGTTTTAATCACCGCCATATTTTGGTTGATTTTGATGACCGATTCGGAAATCAGCATTTCACGAATTCTACGTGCCCGCCATGAACTCCGCTCGGAGCGTTGCTCCCATTGGGTAATCACTTCATCAAGATCGTTTTTTAAGCCCGTGGCAAAGTAAAACGCACGCTCAAAAATCAGGCTCCACATGACAAACAGCAGGCCGCCAATCAGCAGCAAAACCGGGCCGCCCATTTCGACAAAGCCGAGAACGACACCAAAGGTTTCTGTAATGTACTGCATGCTAGTTTTTTCCTATCGCATTATTTGCTTTCGGCATTGCGGGCGATAATACCAGCCGCCTGCTCTTCGAGCACATGAATCACACGCTTGGCACGGCCGTTAACCACTGTGTGCGCCAGCAGCGTAGGAATCGCAACCAACAGTCCCAACACCGTGGTGATCAATGCACTTGAAATACCACTTGCCATGGTCTTAGGATCGCCAGCACCGAAAATCGTAATCGATTGGAAGGTAATAATCATACCGGTTACCGTACCCAACAGACCCAGCAGCGGTGCGACTGCAGCAATAATTTTCAGCAGCGTTAATGAGTTTTCCAGCGATGGAATTTCTTTTAAAACGGCTTCGTTCAGCTTCAGTTCCAGCGTCTCGGTATCCATACTCGGATTTTCGTCAGCAACGGCTAACACTCGACCCAGTGGGTTGCCGGTATCGGCAGTACCCGACTTCAGCTGCGAGTTTACCTTGCCACCGACAACTGTCAGCACAATAAAACGCCATAGGGCAATAAGCATGGCAAACACACCCACTGCAGTAATTACGTAGCCCACTTGCTTACCTTGATGCCAACGCTCAACCAAAGTTGGCGTATCGATAAAAGCAGCTAACAAGCTACCGCCGGTTGGACCTGTAGGGTCCACACCAAAGCGATTAAAACCGTCGGTTGAATTGGCCAATTCGCTGGCCCAACCGGTATACGAACTGGCTGGCTGGCGTGGCAAGATAGACAATGCGTCTTGCTCGTATTTCAAGTACTGGCCATCTTTGGTTACGATATTAAATGAACCAACGCGAACTACGTCAGCCTCAATATCATCACCAGCTGGCGTTGCAACCGTTGCTTTGTACTCAACAATGCGGCCCGACTCAATCATTTCACGCTGCAGCTCAAACCATACGCGCTCAATTTCCTCAATTGTTGGCAGTGAATCACCTTTTAACTTTTCAATAAGGTCAGTTAAAAAATCGCCGCGATTGGCGTATTGGGTGCTAACCAATGAGGTATTAAAGTTTTCACGCATATCACCCGCGGTTGAGTTGATATGACCAAAAAGTTCGGTCAATGAACCTTTGGCTTCGTTTAAGGCCTCACGCTTCAGCGCAATTTTTTCTTTATTGGCTTCAAAGGTTTTTTCCAGACGGGTAGAGCGTTGCTCTTCTTGAGTGCGCGTTTGCTTTGCTTTAGACAGCGCAGCCGCCTGTTGGTTTTTTTCTTTGACAAACCGTGCTTCACGCTCACGGCTTTCGCGTGCTTCGCTTACCTTACCCTGCTTAACAAAATCTAACAGCTCGTCTAACGACTTGGCGCTGTCTTGTGCAAAGCTGGCTGGCGCAACGGCGAGTGACGCGGCCAAAACGATAGCGGCTGGTACCGCAGTGATAGGCTTAATGCTCATTTGCTTTTCTTTTAATTGCTTAAATAGGGTTTTCATTGAGCTGCCTCCGGCGCTGCGATCGGTAATTGGAGAATGTCTTTAACCGCCTGGTTACGCGCAATGCGAATGCCGGTATTTATGAAGCTCCCCCACTCTGAAGCATCAAGCGCTTCCCATTGGCGAGACTGGTTATTCCAGCGGCCAACTTCCTGACCGTCTTCAGTTTTGTATAACAGCGCGATACGGCCAACGCGGAACATATCAACCTGACGCTCTTTACCGTCGCCATTAAAATCGATAGATGCATCGTAGGCTTCAATTTTACGACCGTACTCATTTTCAATTTTATAGGCTTCTAACACCTGACGGAAATTTTCAGCAACCGTTTGGTTAGACTTGTCGAGGTTGCCGCGCAAGGTATCTAGACGATCCTGGCGCTCTTCAGCCAAAAATGGCACGTCAAGCGCAACAAAGTTTTCTAAGCCATCGAGCATTTTGATTAGCAGCGGCGTGATTTGACGCTGAATAACTGTTACCTGCGACATCGCCTCATCGATTTCAGCAATACGATCGAGCTGATTTTGAATTCGCGCTTCGAGCTGCGCGTTGTAAACTCGCAAACCCTCAATCTCTTTGTTCACTTGCTTAAAGCTTTGCAGCAAGCTGTCAGTTTGATCGGCAATGCCGTCAATTTTCACTTGTGACTTTTGAGCAGCAGCCGCTTTGCTTTGCCCGACCTTGAATACATCGTCGAGTTTGTCTGCACTCGCATTGCCCGCATATAAGCAGACAGACATTACACATACGCCAATTCGCGCTACGCGCGAAAGAGCCCGTGGAATCGGATAGAGAGAGTTAGTAGCCATGAGATTCGTAGTTCCGAAATTGAGGACGAATTAAAGTTGCACTTTTAAAAGTTATTCATTTATGACAACAACCAGTAAATAAATTCACTCACCGAAGTGCAATTATGTAAAAACGATAAACCTCAAACAACTGTTTTTGTCGTTTGTTACCACTTGATAAGTCAATTTGTCGCTCAATGCTTACTACCGCACCAGAACAGATCACGCTGACTCTACCGAAGGTCTAAAGAATTGGTTTAACGAAATCGCTTTAATACCCGCAACGACCCAAAAAATTAAAAAAGGCCGTTTAAAAGTAGGCGCGCATTTTAATAACATATAAGGGGCATACGCAAATTTATTAGGCGTACATACTGTTAAAACTGAAATTAAATTTTTTTTCATCGCCCGGCCTAACATCGAATATCATAAAAATTGATAGGGTGAGTAGATTGGTAACACGGTAACACCGCA
>CBFHXO010000049.1:0-20533 GCA_965659815.1 Pseudomonadales bacterium | reverse complement strand
GTGCACTACGGCGCTATTCGCTACAACAGTTTTCGATACAACATAGAGGCGACTACAAACTTGAGCAAACTACAGCATCTCTTTGACAACAATACCGCCTGGGCCAAAAGCGTAACTGACGGCGATCCAGATTTCTTCAACCGCTCGGCACAGGGTCAGACACCTGAATATCTGTGGATTGGTTGTGCAGATAGCCGCGTACCTCCCAATCAGCTACTAAGTCTTGCACCGGGAGAGATTTTTGTTCACCGCAATATTGCCAACGTAGTGGTCGCAGACGATATAAGCTGTCTTTCGGTCATTCAATTTGCCGTTGAAGCGCTTAAAGTAAAACATATTATTGTCTGTGGACACTATCGCTGCGGCGGTGTTAACGCCGCAATTGATGACAAACCGCTGGGGCTTATCGACAACTGGCTCGCCCATATCAAGAAAATTAAGGACCACTATGCCGACGAACTCGCCCCGCTTTCGCTGGAGCAGAAACAGGCGCGCTTAGCGGAGCTGAACGTTATTGAACAGGTAAAAAATGTTTGCCAAACCGATACCGTACAGAAAACCTGGGACAATGGTACAGCATTAAGCGTACACGGCTGGATCTACGATTTAGGCAGTGGCACTTTAAAAGACCTAAACACCGATATCGAATCTAACGACGATCTTTAGTTTATTTTGCTCGGCTGGCGCGGTGGCTTTACCACCGACTGAGCCAGCTCTTTGTCGACATAGCGAAACGTTAAATTAATTCTTGGCCCCATCTGCTTTTTACTTTTTGCAATTTGGTGCAACCAATGCTGCTGTGTTGAGCCACTCATCACCAGCACACTGCCATGCGGTAATAAAAAATTCGCTTTCAGCTGTTTATTGGTTTTATGTTTTAGCTGAAATACACGCTCGTACCCCAAACTCAGCGAGGCAATAACCGGCTTTTGCCCCAGCTCGATTTCATCATCGGCATGCCAGGACACGCTATCGCTGCCATCGCGATAGAGGTTTGCCAATACACTATTGAAGTTAACACCGGCAAGCTGCTCTACCCTTTGCTTGATTTCAAGCAAAGGCTTTGTCCACGACAAACCGTAGGCGGTAATGCCAGAATACGTGTACGGAATACCGCTATCAGCATACCAGGCGGATAAACGCGGGACATTATGCGTTTTGCCGTACATGGTGATTTTCTCTTGCGTCCATTCCAGCGATTGCTGCAAAGTATCAAAGTAACTATCGGCCGCTGCATGCGAGAACGCATTTTCGTAAAGCGCAAGCTCACCGTCGACCAATGGTATCTTTTCACCTTCAGTCATTGAGCTGCGACTGGCATCTAAATTAGAAAATAAATCCATTCTTTTATTGATACAGCTAAAACTGTTTCGCTGCACTCTGGTACGCGCTGCGCGCTCTAATATCGCCCAAATAACGCTGAATATTTTTATAGTTGACAAAGGGGCTGACAAAGCTATTGCCATCACCTGGCTCAAAGCCTGGCCCCACGGGCGGCTGGTCTGCCATCATTAAGGTATAGGCCACCATAATATCGGCGGCTGTAAACTCCTCACCGGCAATATACTGGTGCTTAGCCAACTCGGCATCGGCGTAATCGAATAAGGTTTTATACTCGCCCTCAATAAACAATGGCAAGATCTCAGACTCAACCCCCATTGCCGAACTTAAAATACCAAATAGAATCGGCGTCATTAAGGTAGACTCAGCACAATGCATCCAATGCAGGTACTGAATATATGCTTGCGCATTTTTCGCAGGTTTAAACCTGCCTTCACCGTAGGTGTCTACCAAATACTCAATAATAGCGCCAGACTCGAATACTGCTTTGCCGTTATCTTCAATTACCGGTGCTTTACCCAACGGATTAATTGCCCATATTTCTGCGGGAGCGCGCATAGTATTTGGGTCGCGCTGGTGTATCACCAACTCATACGGCACTGACAGCTCTTCACAAAGCCAAATAATTCGATCTGAGCGTGATGCTCCCAAATGATGAATCTTAACCATAATCTTTTCCTGCCCCACCCAAAACCAACTCTTTAAAAACCGTCCTAAAAATCTCGCGCTAGCGATGTGAGTAGCTGCTGCATTGGCAGCAATGAAAACTTACGAAGCCAGGGATGGCTTCGTCGACCGCATGGATGCAATCTTTGTTTTCGTTGCTGCCAATGCAGCAGCTACTTGCATCGCTCCCGGCCAAAAACCGTCAACCCCAAATCCCTCTCCCCCACTAAATATTCGGTGGAGGATCTTCCTGTGGTCGCTGCCGCGCCGGGTTTGGCGCCAGGCAAACCAGTGGCAACTGGCGAATCTTTTTAGTCATTCGCGTGTAATTGCTATAACCGCCATCGGCGTTCACTATTGCAAATGCCTTCTCGCGTGCGTCAGCCTGTAACACCTGAGCATCACAATAATGCCACTGCCGGTTCACGCAAATCCAGGTGCTGCTATTGGCGCGAATATTCAAACTCCAAATGGCATCGGTTGGCCTGCCACCGTGCGAGCCTACTACCAAATAATTTTCTCCATCGCGTGAATACGGTAGCACCACTTCTTTAATAGCACCGGTTTTCCAATGAATAGTACGCAAAATCAGGTGGGGCCGATCAGTAAAACCCGCTGCTCGGGTAAACATTCGCCCCATAAACGAGTAATTGAAATTGCGCATTAAAAAGCGATCAACCGCCAAACCCCTGGGGTTGGCCAAATAAGGAATCATCTTCTGCCAGAATTTGCTGGGTTGTGGCGTGCTCATTACTTAAAAAAGTACTCACTAGTCGGGACTGAAAACATCAGATTGATATCACAAAAACCCGGTATCTCCTCAATCATCGCCTGCACTACCTCGGGCGAACCAAAGTACTTGCTATCATCGGTAAATATATCGATATCACGAAAATGCTCAAGCACTATTGCTCTGTAAGCTGGCGCATTTTCGGTTAACGGGCGAGCCACTGCATTTCTCACATATGACCAGCGCAGCGGGTGTAAATCAAATGACAGCGTAGAATGATCAACTTGCCAGTTATGGTAAAACTCTTCGTCGGACACATTCGCAGGCTTGCCATTGGCGCCAAACTGCGTCACACCAGGCCTTCGTGCACCGCCTTCCCAATCGCAATCAAATGTCTGCGGTATCGACTCGGTAACCAGATAGCCGGTTAAACTACTGCCCAGAGTTTGCAAGTAATTCTCTATTGGGCCACGCTGGTCCAGACAGTTATGCCAAAACGAAACAGCGGCGGCGATATCCTGCCATGGGCCTATCATGCGCCCGGGCGCGGCGGCGTTTACCTGTTCGTTTAAGTCGGCGATATTGAGCGTAATATTCGAAGCGCCTTGCAACCGCAGTGTCGATATTGCATCGATCAGCAGTTTACTTTTTAGATCTTCGATAGAGCCAGTGTCAGGCGGACCAATAAAGTAAATAAACTTCTCCATGATTTAACCCTATGTTATTTTCGGTTAACAATATTAGGCAGCGGATACATCAACAATAACACCATTCATATGTGACATACCCGAACCTGGCTCAATCGAGCCTGGGCCGTCAGGCGTGATGATATTTACATTAACACCCACCGTCTGGTTGGCTACACGCAAACCCTTAGCCTGTTGGTGACCCCAGCCATGGGGTACAGAAACCGTGCCCACCATCATATCATCATCAATTTTCACCGGCACTTCTATACTGCGACCATTAGCGCTGACCTTTGCTATAGCGCCGTCGGCAAGTGACCGCGCGCTGGCATCGACTGAGTGAATATAAAGATAATTGGTATTACGGTCGCCTTTCACAAAAGCCGCAACATTATGCGCCCAGCTATTGTGGGTAAAGCGTTCACGCTTTTGTATTAACTTTAACTGCCTGGCATTGGCAAGGTCTTCATCAAACACCTGCTGTATTTGCTTAGCACGCTCGACCAAATCGGCTGGCGCCAACTCTACCTTACCCGATGCAGTGTTAACACGCTGACCAAGATAATCACCCGGCTGATTAGGTGTTAGCAATAAACCATTTTCAGCTTGCCGCAACCGACCAATACCGCCTAGCTTGGCACCACGCACCATCATATCGAGAAAAAACCGATCGACTGTGCTTTTACTACCGATCACCGGTAACTTAGCAAACCACTGGGCGATGTTGCTGGCCCATTGCAATGGCTTTGATCCTGCTAACGGCTTACCTGCAGCGCGACAAATCTGCCTGAATATCAAACCTTCATCGCGAGACTCACCCGCCGGTTTAAGCACAGGGTCGGTATAATCAAAACTGCGCACCGGCATTAAACCCATCATGGTAAAAAAGTAAAACGGTACATCGGCGCGCTCAAGTGAATGCAAGCCAGGCAAAATATAGTCGGCGTATTCAGCCGTTTCATTGCGTACAATATCAATACATACAAACAATTCTAAATCTTCAAATGCCTGGGCCAGGCGCTCACTACCACTGCAAGTAAGCAATGGGTTGCCAGACATATTAAACATTGCACGCACTTTTCCTTTACCCGGCGTAAGAATTTCATCGGCCATAATGCCGCCGGGAATCGTGCTGTTTACATATGGGATATCATTAATCCGTGATCGCTTAACTTCTTTTGGTGGGTCGAACTTTTGAAATACATTTTTACCCGCCAGCACCCCGCCCCGTTTATCAAGATTACCGGTAATTGCATTTATTGATTCCTGCAACCAATAAACCATTAAGCCGTGGCGGCTTTGATTTACACCGGTCGAAGAGTATATGGCTGCGCCATCGGCGGCTAAATAATCGCTAACCATCTGCCTAAGCTGCGCTGCAGGTATTCGGGTTACCTGCTCAACACGCTCTGCACTCCACGGCGCTGCAATTTCTACCAGCGTATCGTAACCATTAATATGCTGCTGAATACGCTGGTGGTCAACCGCATCGCGGGCAATCACCTCATTTAAAAAACCCAGCATAAAAAATACGTCGGTATCCGGACGAATGGCGACATATTCGCCCATACGTTTTGCCGATTCGGTTAAACGCGGGTTAACCCAGTAAACCTTACCACCACGCTCTTCGATCGCGCTAATGCGATCCATAGGGTGCGGAACCGAGATAAAACTCATTTTAGAAATAACAGGGTTACTACCCACCGCAATCAATAGCTGGGTATGATCAATATCGGGAAATACCTGGTCGTTGGCAGTGCCAAACAGGCGCTCACCACCGGCAAATTTATTGGCGCAGTCTTGCGTGCCTGGCGTAAATAATTTGTCGGCATCAAACGCTTTTAACAGCAAAGTCATTGCCGTGGTCGGCCAAAGACTAAAGCCTATAGGGTTGCCCATATACGCCGCTATAGACTCACCACCGTGTTCACTATGAATAGCCTTAAGCATTGCACCAATCTCGGTTAACGCCTGGTTCCAACTGACAGCTTGAAATTCACCGTTAACCTTTTTTAGCGGTGTTTGCAGGCGGTCGGGGCTATGGGCAAACTCCCCCATTTTTAAACCCTTAATACAGGCGTAACCCTTACTGACCAGGTGATCGTTATTGGGCTCAATTTTTATCACCTGGTTATTGTTGTGCTCAACCACCAGGCCACATTGCGCCTCACAGATTCGACAAAAGGTTTTGGTCCTTGCCATGGCTACTGCCTATTTTGCGCCATACCAAATAGCCGAGGTATAAGCCCGCTCTTGCGTGGTTGCAGGAACCTCTTCAGGCAGGTCGAGATTAAAATTGACTGCATCGTAGGTCGTCCATCGCGGCGTGGGAATTTCCAGCACGCGAGCGTAGTAAAACGCTTGTTGTGCTGCGTTAAAATCAGGATCAACCCAACGAGCTGCCAGTGATACATCGCCAATACTATTGGTATAAGTCGCATTGTCGGCATCTACCGTATTGCCAACCCGTTTATTGGTCCGACCATTGCGCTTAATTTTGCGGCCATCAGATACAGCAACGTCATAAACGCGCTCTTGCGTATTACCCTCGCTATCCAGCCAGCCCTTGATAATTTGAATGCGATCTAAATTTGCGCCTTTAGGGTCTTTAAGCGCAGACACCAAAAATACCGGTGCACTGTCAGACTTCGAAAGCTCACCGCCCATTGGCACGCCCTTTTTGTAGCCTACGCTTGCAAAATCAGGATTATTCAAATCTTCATCGGAAAAATCAAAGCCACCAAAAAAGCGAACCGCAATTCGCGGGCCAGTCGAGGCGTAAACTTCACGCCGCGCAAAGGCATCGAAAATCGCCTCACGGGTATTCTCTTTGGCCCAGACTGCCGCGTAACCCGACGCCGCTGACTCGGTATTTTTAACGGTGATAAGCGCACCGGCTTTACCAGCGGTTGCCCAGTCAGTTTGCATACGCGCCGGTGTGGGACCGGCCAATGGCGACTTACCCCAATAGTTTTTACTATCGGCGGTTGCCAGGCCAGTATGTGAATCGGTGCTGCCAATAACGCCAAACTGATAAGGGTTAACACCCAACTGCTGCCCTAAGGCCAAACCACGCTTTAATCCTTCGCGCACATAACTACCCGCCAACATTTCAGGTGTATAAACATTGGCATTGAAGATATTGCTTTTATCCCAGCTTTCGTAGTCGGCAAACTGATCATCGGGCGATAAGAAAGGATGCGCTTCGCTATCGCCTTTAATTTGCGTAATTTCAACCACCGGCTCCCAGCGCTTACGCGTTTGTGCATAGTCGTTGGTCATAGGGCCAGTTGCGGTTTCGATATCAAACATCAAGCCCGAGCTTAAATTACTGTTATGCGGAATCGCCAATATACGCCCACCGGTGTTTTCTTCATAAGCCTGCAAACCCGCCCATAATGCCTCGGGCTGGTAAGCTGACGGATCGTATGCACCGGCTATGGTACTAACCGGTAATGCCTGCCCGGCTTTACCCGCACCATCGCGATACATCACGACGCGATGTAAATTATCGCCTTTATCGGTTGAACTCCATTCGTAGCCAATTAAAGTAGTAAACTCACCTGGCTTATTAAACTGGTCGGCAAGTGCTACTGAATTTTGCCAGGCTTTCTCAGCCGAACCCGGTACCGAGTACTCACCGTAAATTAAAACCACCGCCGACTTACCCAGTATTTCCTGCACGGTTTCTATCTGGCTGACATCTTTGGGAATCGCCGATAGCCCCTCTTCAATGATGCCAAAGGCTTTTTGCAATTGCGGCAACGCCCGCTGCGCCTTGGTGGGGTTGCGCAACTGCCACATTACCGCCATGGTTTCGGCATGGTCTGATACCAATAAAAAATCCAGCGGCGTTTCGAGCTGCGCCTTATGACCCAGGTTAGACATCACCGCCTCACCCTGGGCAAAGCGATAAGCCTGCTCAGGACCGCTTAACTTATTGCCAAACAATGCAGAATCGCCGGATAAATTGGTGTGCACATGGGTATCACCCCAGAGCAATTGGGTTTGCGCCGCCTCGGAACTGCCGCCGTAAGCTGAGGAGGTTTCGGCGAATGCTGTGTTAGCAATACAGCTAAATATAAATAAGACAAACAGGCGAATTTTCATTTTAATTATCTCGCTTTATTGAGATTACAACTGGCGACCAAGCGTTTGATCGCCCTCGATTGTGGTTCTATGAATCAGTCGTTTAACACCAGCTCGCGTGCCGGTAGTGCAATGCATGGCGCGCCAGTTATCCCATAACACCATATCGCCAGGTTCCCAGTCGTGCCAGTAATGAAACTCCTCTTTACGCGTATGCTCCACCAGCATTCTTAGCAGGTCATCGGCCTCATCATTAGACATACCTGCTTTTTCGGGCTCTATTACCCGATCAAGAAATTGCTCGACAATCTCTAACACTTTGTCACCGGTTGCCGGGTGAGTCACCACCGCAGGGTATATCGCATCGGGAAAGTCAGGAAAGCCAACATCCGCCGGCTTTTTAGGGCTAAATGGCCCCGGTTTATAGCCGCGGTTATCCGCAAAACGCCATTTAATGCGCTGCATTTCAAATTTATAGGCTACTTCGATATTACTGATTTTTTCTTGTGTGGCAGCATCGAGCGCATTGTAGGCCTTGGTTAAATCACCAAAGCCGGTTAGGCCATCTTCTTGCGCAATATGAACCGCACGCAACAATGCCCCACGGTTAGGCTTGCCGGTGTAATGTAAATCCATATGCCAAATTAGGCGATTAACGATTTCTTCGCCATCGTAAAAAGCGGTGTTGTACTTATCCATCTCACCGCCGTTTTCCAGTACAAACAACTCTGGATACTCTTCAGAGGTTGTTGTTTTAAGCGGGTGCATTTCCAACGGACCAAAAATACGACTAAATTCAATTTGCTTTTCGGGGTCGATATCCTGGTCGCGAAATAGCAAGATCGCATGTTGGTGCCAGATATCACGCAGCTCCTGCTGCATAGCCTCAGTCATCGGCTGGTTGATATCAAAGCCTGAAACCTGAACGCCAACATTATTAAGCGGAGTTACTGTTAACTGGGCCATAGCATTCACCTCAATCGCTTGCTGCAACACCTAAATTGGCTAACGCCTGCTCAGAATAAGGCGTGTAAGTGGCGCTGTTATTATCCAGCACAAATAATGGATCGCCAAAGCGCGCAGGATTATAAGCCTCACGCAATAAATCGACCTTTCGCAATTTATAGGTACCGGTTAAATCGGCTGCACTGACCACGCGAACAAATAATGGCATCGCATAGGGCTGCAAATTATTTTTTGCAATACTGTAAAAATGTGCACCATCAAATGTCTTGCCCTGCTGCATAACCACAGCCGCCATACCGGCACGCCCCTCGGCATTGGGGACTTTAACGCCATAGATATTAATCATTTCTGCATCGGCGTAATCGGCCAACTGATGGGCAACCTCGGTAGTCGATACGTTTTCAGACTTCCAGCGAAAGGTATCACCAATTCGATCGACAAAGTAAAAATAACCCTCGTCATCTTCGCGAAATAAATCACCACTGCGAAACCAGCAATCACCTTTTTCAAACACATTGCGAAGCAGCTTTTTCTCGGTAGCCTCGGCATCGGTATAGCCGTCAAACGGTGACACCACTTGCCCCGACCCCGTATTCACCTGACCTAGTAGCTCACCCGGATTGTTAACGCCCGCCAGTGTGCAAAAGCCATTGTCATCGAGTACATGACAGTCGTTTTCAACATCATAGGCCACCAGTCGCATAAAGGTTTTTTCCCAATACGGCACACGGCCGCAAGAACCTGGCCGATTATCAAAATTACTCATATTGCAATTCGACTCGGTAGCACCCCAACCCTCGCGAATTAAAATGTGCTCACCGAAGCGCGCCTGAAAATCCTCCCAGATATCAACCCCCATACCCGAGCCCAGCATAATTCTCAGCGTGTGATTCTTCTCTTCATCACAGACCGGCGTTTGCAGCATGTAACGACACAGCTCGCCTACATAAATGGCAACGGTAATTTTATATTTGGCGATATCCTTCCAAAAGTTTCGCGCACTAAATTTGCGCCGCAAAATACCGTGACTACCCACCGCCAGCACTGCAGAAAACAGCGACATTAAACCCGCGCCATGAAAGATAGGAATGGTGCAGTAGAAAATGTCGTCTTCATTAATCGGCGCCATCGCCAACCAACGATGACCGGTAGAGAGCCATTTAAAGTGTGTAATATAAGCCGCCTTGGGTAAACCGGTGGTCCCAGAGGTAAAGATATAGCAGGCGTTATCGGTATTATTTAAATCACCACGTACTGATTTGTCGAACGACTGGCTGGCGGCATCTGCAAGCGCGGCGTCATCACTGAGCACAGTTGCAGGTAATGCAGCCATTACATCAGATCGGGCAAAAGCGTCATCGACCACCACCACAGGAATTTTAAACAGCCGCTCATCACCAGTGGCATAACGTGGGTAACATTCGATACCAACAAAAGCAAAACGGCTATCAACCGTGGTGACCGCATGCGAGACCGCTTTGGTTTTAGCCTCGGTATTAATCAGTGCAGCAACGGCGCCAATTTTTAAAATACCCAACCAGGCATAAAAGAATTCCACCCGGTTCTCCATCATTAATGCGACGCTATCCCCCTTGGTCACACCGGCTTTAAGCAATACTTTTGCATAGTTGTTCGCACTATTGTTGATATCGGCGTAACTAAAGTGATGATCTTCAAAAATCAAAAAATATTTATCGGGGTGTTGTTCGGTTAAGCCCTCAAAACAATCAGCGATAGTAATATCACGCTGCATGGCGACATTGACTGATGCCTGATTAGTGTTGTCGATAATGGTTTGATACTCGTCGCGGGTCATGCCCATAGTGTATTTTTCCGGCGCTTTAATTTGGGTTGAACTCAAGGATTATTAAGCCGCATATTATAGGGCTTTTCGCCCGTGTTTTTATCCTACAGATTGGTCTGGGATTCTTATTCTGCATTACTTTTTAGCCATCTGAGTGTTAATGCAAAGTGAGTCCAATATTATCGATTGTTCAGGGCATTGCCCAAAGATGAGCAATGCTTAGAATGGCAAGCTCGTCACCAACCAAGGTTAGAAAACAGGAATGCAATATGCTGCTACAAGATAAAGTCGTTATCATTTCAGGCATTGGCCCCGGCATGGGTAAAGAACTGGCCGTTGAAGCCGCCAAGCAAGGCGCCAAATTGGCCATTGCTGCCAGAACAGCATCCAAGCTCGATGACTCCGAAGCGGAGCTGCGTGAACTGGGGTTAGATAATGCGCTGATTAAGGTGCCTACAGATATTAGCGATGTCGCCCAATGCCAAAACCTGGTTGATAAAACCCTGGAGGCGTTTGGCCGCGTCGACTGCCTGATTAACAGCGCCTATAACCCAGGCCCATTTGGACCCATTGAAACTGCCGATTTAGGTGGCTGGCGCGATGCGCTGGATGTCAACCTGTTTGGCACCATGCAGCTAAGCCAGGCCGTTATACCGCATATGAAAGACGCCGGTGGCGGCGCGATTGTCATGATTAACACTATGGTGACGCGTAAACCATTAGAGGGCCAGGGAGGTTATGCCACATCGAAATCGGCGTTAACAAGTGCCACTGCGCATTTAGCGCTGGAGTTAGGCAAGTATAAAATTCGGGTTAACTCCGCCTATATGGGCTGGATGATGGGCCCACCGGTTGAGTCTGCGCTTAAGATGATGGCCAAAGGTTATGGCAGTGACTACGACACTGTGAAGGCAGATGTTGAAAAGACCATTGCACTGGGTGAAATTCCTGATGATGCGGATTGCGCCAAGGCGGCAATATTTTTGGCCTCGGATTATGCCAAAGCCATTACCGGCGCGAGCTTGGATGTGAACGGTGGCGAATTCTTCCCGCGCTAATCGGCCCCATGAACTTTGATTAGAATGAATTTTACTGTTCTTTTTTCAGTGCAGACTACTCTTTTTTCAGTACAGACTGTTTTTTCTTCGGCACAAAGTGTGCCGGAGTAACCCATCAAACCGTTGCATAACACGACGATCCCCCCCTTACCCACGCACTAGGGTTAGTGAAAGAAAATACGCTCAATTTACCTCATAATAAACGCATGAGTGATTTGGTATTTCGCTGCATCTTGGTACATAAACCAGCTTATCTATCGCTATTGATTTTTTTAAGGCTTTCTTCAAAAGCCAGTGAAAATCGTAAAAGACCTAAACCACCTCAATCGAATCACCAACGCGAATCACCCCACTCTTAACAATCTTTGCGCATAGCCCTCCATGCCCTAACATCGCCGCGACGCCCCCTTCACCAAACGCCTCCTCCATCCTCAGGCAAGGATGACACAACGCCGTGGTTTCAAACTCCGCGCCACCTATCCGAATACGCTGATGACGAATCGCCGTCAAGTTTACGCCAGACACAGCTAGGTTACGTCGCAATAGCTCAGGCACTGCAGCTACGGAATTTTTCTCAACCGAATCGACAGCCGCACGATGACATTTCAGAAAGTGATTAATCTGCGCGATATACTCTTCACTGATAATAGTCACCTGCCGGGCGGAACCGGGCTTGCCACCACAGCGACGATCACCCTCAAGCCCAAGCCCCTCCAGAGCCTGAGCTTGCTGAACAACTTGCATGGGTTCTTTACGAGCCGGACGCAAGCCTATCCATTTAAGCTCGCCCGCAGGAAGGTTTTGCGTGTACCGACTCAGCAAACGCCCTTGTGCATTGCTAGCGGCCATCTAAAACGCGCTACTTAATTAAACCGTACTTACTGCTAAGAATATCCAGAATCTCAGCTTGTGGGTTGTCGCTTAGCGGCAATTTCTCACCGGTAATTTTTTCAGCAATACCCGTGTAAGTTGCAGACACCTGCATCAAAACTTCCTCTGGCAAGTCATTGTCTTCAGCCAATGCAGTGCGCTCATCCATACGCTCTTTATTAAGCAAAATATCCGGGTCAGGAAAATGAGCCAACAGTAACTGCCTAAACGCTTCTTTGGAATTTTCTACCACCTTACCGTTGCGATACTGCTCACCATCCCAAATACGCGATGAATCGGGCGTACCCACCTCATCCATGTATATCAGCTTGTCATTACCCGCAGCATCTTTCACATAACCAAACTCAAATTTGGTATCGACAAATACCTGGTCCATTTTTGCCAGCGCACCGCTAATTAAATCAAAACCTTCGCGCAACAGCGTCTCGTAACGGTTAATGTCGTCTGTATTATTAAACTTAAACGCGGCGAAATTATTTTCGATATCGCTACGCGTGATATTCACATCGTCCACTTCGGGCACACCGGGAATGCCAGTGAGTATCCCTTTGGTCGAAGGGGTAATCAATAACTCAGGTAATTTCTGATCACGCTCCAGACCATCGGGAATTTGAATGCCGCAAAACTCGCGCTCCCCTTTGGCGTAAGAGCGCCACATCGAACCCGTTATATATTGACGTGCAATCGCCTCAATCATTACAGGCCGGGCTTTTTGAACAATCCATACCAGCGGATGCGGCACATCGAGAATATGGCTATCGGCCAAACCGTGTTCACGGAACTGCTTGAACCAGTGGTTAGATATTGCATTAAGCGCCGCACCCTTGCCCGGTACGCCAGCCATACCACCCTCACCATGCCAAATACATTCAAACGCCGAAATCCGGTCGCTAATCACCATTACCGCCAATTGCGAATCGGGTGCAACATCGTAACCTTGCGATTGAATGAGTCGCTGGCTATCGGCATCGCTTAACCAGTATACGGAGCGGACTTTACCGCTGTGGGTAGGCGCGTCGGTGCGGATCGGTAAATTATTACTAACAGCTAAAACGCGATTGGCAGCTAAATTGCTGCGTGCGGGATCGATTACAGTGCTCATTAAGGCTTCTCTTAATTCGGGAAAAGCGTGCAATTATAAGCCAGATTATCGCCATGAGGCCAGCATCTGCGGCCTTTTCAACCCGCCACCGCCAGCGCGCAACCTCCCCCGTCGTACGGGCTTCTAGCAACAGCCGCGCGCGTTAGCGAAAATAGACCTAAACGACCAAAATCAATGGCATTTTCGGGTTACAAGCTGTCAATCTGGCGCTTCGAATCATGGCCTTGCCACAAGCACGCAAAGTATACTGCTAGCCATAGCAGGGCTGCCCCGGTTACGCTTTTTCAATTAAAAAACGGCAGCGAATCAATCATCTATCATCACAGCAGGAACTACTATGTCGGTCGCAAATCTTGGTTACATTCATATCAGCGAAACAGAAAAAGGCGCTTGGCAGCAGTTTGGCGGCGGTATTTTGGGCCTGATGCCCATCGAGCGCGCTGACTTCTCGGATAATACCTTTCTTAAAATGGACGATGCCCCCTTTCGAGTACTGGTGAGTGTACGCGACGAAGCCAAACTGTTAGCCACGGGCTGGGATACCGGCTCACAGGCGGGGTTTGATGCCATGGTTGCCAAACTCGAGGCGGCCGGTGTGAACGTAACCGCGGGTGACGAGCAAGGTGCCACGCTGCGCTGCGTTACCCAATACGCCAGTGCCAGCGACCCTGCGGGTAACCCGTTTGAGATATTTCACACCCGCACCAGCTGCGCTGAGTCGGATGTGCCATTTGTCTCGCCCGTCGGTATTAAAGAGTTTGTTACCGGTGATATGGGCCTGGGTCACGCGGTAGTGCCTGCGCCCAATGCCGAAGAAACCCATGCCTTTTATACCGACGTTATGGGCTTTGGCAATAGCGACGATTTGCGTCTGCCACCGCCAGCAGAAGGCGCACCAGAGATGCGTATCATATTTATGCACGCCAGTAACCCACGCCACCATAGCCTGGCGTTGGCGAATTTCCCACACCCGGTTGGTATTGTGCATATGATGGTTGAAGTGACTACGATTGATGAAGTCGGTGCTTGCCTCGACCGGGTTAACCGGGCCGGTATCCCCTTACTTTCTACGTTAGGCCGTCACTGCAACGACAACATGGTGAGCTTTTACGCGATTGGCCCAGGTGGTATTGCAGTAGAGTTTGGCTACGATGGGCTGCAAATTGAAGATTGGAGCAAGTTTCCGCCAACGCAGTCAACCGAGGGCGATTTTTGGGGTCATGCCTACCAGGCCATGGAAGGTTAACAGCAACGGACTACCCGAATGGATATTGAAGCGAAAAAACAATTTATCACCCGATTTATTCAGGCGATGAGTGAAGGCGACAGCGATACGATTGTCGCCTCCTATCATCCCGATGCCCGGTTAATGACCATGGGCAATACCTTAATATCGGGTGAGCGCGGGCTGGATGAAATAGCCCAGTTCGCGCCTGCGGTATTAGAGGCGTTTCCCGACAAGCTGGCGTTCACGATCAAGAACATGACAGCCGAAGGTGATTTTATTGCCGTCGAAGCTGAGTCCGATGGCATGCATGTCTCTGGCCAGCCCTACCATAACTACTATCACTTTTTATTTGAGCTGCGCGATGGAAAAGTCTATCGCCTCAAAGAATATATGGATACCGAAATGGTGACCGATATTCTTTGCGGTGGCCAAAAACCGCCAAGCAGCTAAACGAATTTATATTTTTATCAAGAGGTATCCCATGGCTTTAAAATCCGATCGGGTGGTACTAGTCACCGGCGCCAGTCGCGGCGTTGGTAAAGGTACGGCATTGGCACTGGGCGCAACCGGCGCAACGGTTTATGTCTCGGGCCGCTCACGCAACGAAGGCGAAACTTCCGCCTTGCCTGGCACTATTGATGCCACTGCTAACGAAATCAATGCGCGTGGCGGCAAAGGTATTGCTGTAGCCTGTGACCACACTGACGATACCCAAATCAAAAACTTAATCGATAAAGTGATTAGTGAACAAGGCCCAATTGATATATTGGTGAACAATGTCTATCGCGTACCCGACGATATGCTGGAGTGGAAACCCTTTTGGGAAAGACCGCTGGATGATCACTGGCAGGCAATGATCGATTTGGGTTTGCGCGCGCATTATGTTGCGGCTTATCATGCGGCCCCACATATGGTGAAAGCCGGTAGCGGCATGATAGTCAATATTTCATCACCCGGCGCACGCTGTTACTTGCACTCGGTGATTTACGGCCTGGGCAAAGCCGCGAAAGATAAAATGATGCACGATATGGGCAAAGAATTGCGCGAGCATAACGTCGCGGCCTTTGCACTATGGCCAGGGATTGTTAAAACCGAACGTCTGGCGCCAGCCATTGAAGCCGATGCACTGCCGGAAGAGTACGAGCCGCTAAAACCTGGCATGGAGTCACCTGAGTTTCCCGGTCGCATTATCGATGCGATTGCAAAGCAGGATAATTTTATGGATTACTCGGGCCGCTCATGGTGGAATTCAGAGCTCGGTCAACAGCTTGGCGTAAAAGATATCGATGGCGCGCAACCGATGTCCTATGCACCGTTTATGGGTGAGCCCGGTGTGCCGCCGGAGGCAATGGTTAAATAACCAGTTATTGGCGGTGGGTTTTGTTATTGGTTGTTGGCTATTAATTGCTGGTTGGGGGCCGGGCTTGGCAGTTAAAATGCTTCTCGGTAATAAGAAAGATCTTTTAACAGATTAACTAATAACTATCGGCTGCCTAAAATAACCAACACCAGAACTTGGCACAAGGTTGGCGCTGGTGATAAAAATATCAGGCAGCCAAAACCTCTGCTGCAAGGATGCAGCAGCAGCCTGACATGGGGGTCGTCTTCGTTTTGGCTGCCTGATATTTTTATCACCAGCGTCAACCTCCTCCGAAAAAAAGCAAAACAAAGGTACAAACAAACAATGAACCCAAAACCAATCCCACAATCCGACATCCACCATTGGGAACAAACCACCGACCTGATTGTTATCGGCTTTGGCGCCGCTGGCTCATGCGCCGCCATTGAGGCGCGCAAGGCGGGAAGTAATGTATTGGTACTAGAGCGCAGCAGTGGTATTGGTGGCACCACCAGTCTGGCCACTGGGCATTTTTACCTGGGCGGTGGAACACGTGTTCAAAAAGCCAATGGCATTGAAGACACTGCTGACGAAATGTTTACGTATCTAATGGAGAATACACCGGAGCCGGACGAAGCAAAAATTCGTGCCTATGCCGACGATAGTGTCGACCACTTTAACTGGCTGGTTGAACAAGGTGTGCCTTTCAACGATGGTTACTACCGTCAAAAGCACTTTGAGCAGCCCACGGACGAATGCCTGATTTGGTCAGGCAACGAAAAAGCCTGGCCCTACTCGCAAAAAGCCAAACCCGCACCACGCGGCCATAAAGTTGAACACGTGGGTAGCGGCGGCGGTGCTGTGGTAATGCAACGCCTGGGAGATACTGCCAAGCAGGCGGGCGTGGATTTCCAATTCGATGCCAGGGTCACCGCATTAGTCGCCAATGAAAGCGGCCGCATTGTAGGGGTACAGTACAAATTGTTTGGTGAAGAAAAATACGCCAAAGCCCATAAAGGTGTGGTTATTGCCGCAGGTGGATTCAGCTTTAATAAAGAGATGGTACAAGAACATTGCCCTGAACTGGTGAGTCAAAATGTCTGGCCACAGGGCACAAATAACGATGATGGCAGCGGTATACAGTTAGGTATCGGCGCCGGTGGCAAAGCCATTCATATGTCGCAAATATTTTTAACTGCCCCGTTTTATCCGCCCGAAAGCCTGTTAAAAGCCATTTTAATTAACAAGCATGGTAAACGATTTATTAATGAGGACTCGTATCATTCTCGTTCAGCCACAGCATCAATTAACCAACCCGATGGTATTGCCTATTTGATTTGCGACAATGCAGTGTTTGGTCGCCCGGAACTCGGTCTGCAGGAATTAATTGATGCCTGGGAGAGCGTAGAAGAAATGGAACAGGATCTTGAGCTGCCAGAAGGATCGCTACAACAAACCCTGGCTGAATATAACAAGCACGCCGCCAATGGTGAGGACCCGGAATTTCACAAGTATGCCGACTGGCTCCAGCCATTACAGGAACCGCCCTTCGCTGCATTACAGTGCTCGTTTGGTAAGTCAAACTACACCGGTTTTACGCTGGGCGGTCTTGCCGTTTCAATTGATGCCGAAGTACTGGATGCAAACAACCATGCGATACCAGGGCTGTATGCCGCTGGTGCCTGCGCATCAAATATTGCGCAAGACGGTACCGGGTATTCCAGTGGGACCTGCATTGGCGAAGCCACCTACTTTGGACGCCGGGCGGGTCGGCACGCAACGCAAAATTAACACAGGAGATCTGCAATGCGAATGTTCAACCTACAATTATCGAATACCGTGTACGCACTTACCGGCACTCTGGTAATTATCGGTGCATTAACCAGCTGCAGCAACGACGTTCACCAACCAGAAAATAAAACACCAGCTGCGATAAATACGCAAACACCAGAGCCCGCAGCGAAGGTGGCAGGCTTAGATAATAGTACGACAACGCTGCCATTTTTTGGTGAGCTTCATATTCATAGCCGCAACTCACCCGATGCATTTATTACTGGCGTCAGATCTACACCCGAAGACGCCTACCGCTACGGCCGCGGCGAAGCTATCGATCATATCAGTGGGGTTAAAATTCAGAATAATGAACCACTGGATTTTATGGCCGTTACCGACCATGCAGAATATCTGGGTATTTTACCCTCACTGTCAAACCCCAATGGACCCTTGGCTAATACCTGGTTTGGTGCCGAGGCATTAAGCGGTGACCGCAAGCGCTATCATGAAGCGACCATGCAAATACTGATGACGCTGGGCGCAACGCCACCCAAAGCGATACCAGAACTGGTTGCACCCAAAGTGAGTGGGCCTATATGGCAATCGTATATAGAGTTAGCCGATGCCTTTTATGAACCAGGCGTTTTTACCACCTTTGTCGCCTATGAATGGACGTTAATTCCCGACCAGCAAAATCTGCATCGAAATATTATTTTTGAAGGCACCGATGTACCCGCGGTGCCGTTTTCTGCCTTTGACTCAGACAAGCCTGAGGAATTATGGCAATGGTTAGATGAGACCCGTGCCAACGGCAGTGATGTTATTGCAATTCCACATAACAGTAATGTAAGCGATGGCATGATGTTTCGGCTTGAGGACTCCTGGGGCAATGCGCTTACCCAGGATTATGCCGAGCAAAGAATGCGTAACGAGCCAATTGTCGAAGTAAGCCAAATCAAAGGCACCTCCGAAACCCACCCTATTCTCTCTCCAGGCGATGAGTGGGCCAACTTTGAAATTCTTGAAGAGTTGTTAGGTGGTGTGCGCACAGGAAAAATCAACGGCAGTTATGTGCGAGAGGCTTACTTAAATGGCTTAAAGTTCCAGCAAGAAAACGGCTTCAACCCTTACCAGTTTGGTTTGGTTGCCGCCAGTGATTCGCACAACTCCAGCGTACCGGTTGAGGAAGACAACTACACAGGAAAAATCGGCATAGATGCAACTGCGGAGCAGCGTCTCGGGGGCAGTTTTATCAATAGCAAGCATGCTGACTATGGAGCTGCGGGCCTTACTGGCGTTTGGGCAGCCGAAAACACCCGCGAAGCGATTTTTGCTGCAATGCGTCGAAAGGAAGTTTTTGCCACCAGTGGACCTAAAATTGCGATACGTTTGTTTTCGGGTCATTACCCCGATAGTGTTTCTGCCGCGGGCATCAGCGCGGCAGAACTTTATGCTAACGGTGTAGCTATGGGCAATAACATCGGTAGCGCGCAGCTGCACAATGGCACGGCCAGGCTTTATGTTTGGGCGGGCCAGGATACGCGCAGCACCAGTTTGCAACGACTGCAAATTATTAAGGGTTGGTATGATGGCGATACGCTACAAGAGAAGGTCTTTGATATTGCCTGTGGCGATGGTTCGCAACCGGATCCTGAAACAAACCGCTGCCAGGCAAGCAAGGCCAAGGTGGATTTTAGTGACTGCAGTATTGTTGATGACGATGGTAGCGAGCAGTTAGCTGCGGTTTGGGACGACCCTGCTTTCAATAGTAACCAACACGCTTTTTATTATGCACGGGTACTGGAAAATCCAAGCTGTCGCTGGACCACCTGGGATGCACTGCGCAATGGTTGGGATTTAATCGAAGACGTAGCTGAGGCGTTGCAAGAGCGCGCATGGAGTTCACCAATTTGGTATCAACCTGCGAGGAAATAATTTATGAGTAATTTAAGCACAGCAGTCATTGTTACCGGGGGTGCCTCAGGCATTGGCAAAGCCTGTGCAGAGGCGTTGGCCAGTGCTGGCAGGCCGGTATCGATTTGGGATTTACATGCAACGAAAAGTGCCGATGTTGCCGAAGACATTAAGCGCGTTTATTCGGTAGACACCAGTAGTTATGCGGTTGATGTCAGCCAGTTGGACAATTTGTTAGCGGTTGTTGAGGAGTGTCGTGGCAGCCATGCCAATATTGGTGGCCTGGTGCACGCGGCGGGTGTCGATGGTGCCAGTTCGCTGGAAAACCTAACCTTTGATTTGTGGCAAAAAGTTATTGATATTAATTTAAGTGCATTGCCTTTTATTGTGAAGGCATTATTGCCTGATTTAAAAGCCAATGCCGGTTCGGCGATTGTGGGTATCGCTTCGATTAATGCGACGTTAGGAAATGGTGCGAATCCGGCTTATAGTGCTTCCAAGAGTGGATTGCTTGGGGTGATTCGTGCGCTTGCGGATGATTTAGCGCGAGATGGGATTCGGATTAATGCGGTATCGCCGGGGCAAATTGATACACCGATGTTGGCAAGCTCTATGGATGTTGTTGAGGGGTTGAGGGAGGCATTTGAGAGGCGGATTTTGCTGGGGCGGTTGGGTGAGCCTGGGGAGATTGCTAATGCGGTGGCGTTTTTGCTTTCGGATAAGGCGAGTTATATTACTGCGGCGGAGTTGGTAGTGGATGGGGGGAATATTTCTTCGCAGCGATAGTTTTTTTGTTTTTTTGAGGCTTGGCTTTTTGTTATTTTTTTAATTACTCGTTGGGTTTGTATTGCGGTTTTCGCCCGCAGGCGAGTCACTTTTCTTTGCTTGTGCAAAGAAAAGTAACCAAAAGAAAGCACATAAACGACCCGACGTTTAATCCCGGAGA
>CBFHXO010000048.1:0-20768 GCA_965659815.1 Pseudomonadales bacterium | reverse complement strand
GTTGTTTCGCCGCTAAATCACTCCGATAAACGTTAACCAATACACGCCAGCAAATGCTAGGTTGAGCCTGCTTTTAAATACCAATCACAAAAATCCACCATCGCCGCATCGGCTTAAACACGGGTTTGATCATCACGCCCAAAAATATAACCGTGTTACAAACAAGTATTCGATGGTACAGTCCCCAGCATGCAATGCGCTACCCACAAATACGGCAACGCGTAATAAGCATCGGCTACCGCATCAAATAAGCGACAATACGTGCCCTACACCCCCAATCATGAAATAAGCAATCATTAGTAACCGCACTAACGCCATCAGACACACACTAAATAACAAGAGTGTTTTCACCAGCTTAGATAATTTGATGCTTTATTTTCGTCATTGACCTAATCTTATCGCTCAGCGATCAACGTAAACCAACGTTAGAATATGCTTTGACTGCCTCTGCCACTGGCGAGTAAGACTTATAACACTACAATTGCAGCGCAAAATGCGCAGGTCGGTCGCATAATACTCGCATTGTAACAAGCACATCAGCCACTGGAGCCATAAACATCTCTATCGCACTTAGAATTAATATGACCGGGGCCAGCCAGGATCCAATCACTGAGTCAAAACGTTATCAAGCGGTTTTGGAAATGGCCGAGTTTGCAGAAACTAACGGCTTTAATTTCATTAACCTCGAAGAACATCATTGCGCCGAAAACGGCTGGCTTGGCTCACCAATAACACTGGCGTCAATGATTGCCGCACGCACTAAAACCATTCGTATCGGCGTAACCGCATTGCTGGCACCGCTCTACGACCCCATTCGACTCGCCGAAGATATTGCTGTTATCGACCTAGTATCCGGTGGCCGATTTAGCTTTGTTGCCGGCATGGGTTATCGCCCTATCGAATACCACGCCATGGATAAAGACTGGAGCAAGCGGGGACAATTAATGGATCAAATGATCGATACATTATTAAAAGCGTGGACAGGCGAACCGTTTGAATACAAGGGTAAAACGGTACGTGTATCACCAACACCATTGTCAAAACCCCATCCGTTTTTTTTTGTTGGCGGTATGAGCGCCGCAGCCGCCAAACGCGCGGCTAAATTTGCCCTGCCGTTTTACCCGGCAATGCCACGCCCAGACCTCGAGGCAATTTATCACGAGGCATTAAAACAACACGGTAAACAAGGCTTTGTCTATTCACCCGACCAGGCCAATACCATGTCCTTTATCGACAATAATCCCGAACAAGCCTGGCAGGAATTGGGGCCTTATTTTCTCAACGAAATGAACGAATACAGTAGCTGGAAAGCTGAGGGTGTGGCCCGACCCGCTGAGGACCATGTCGACAATATAGAAGATATAAAACGTTCCGGCCGCTTCGAAATCATCACACCAGCACAATGCCTTGCGCGTCTGGAATCGGACCCCGATGCCACCATTGTCCACCATCCACTGGCTGGTGGAATTCCCGTTGACCGCGCCTGGAAATCGCTAAAACTATTTCAACAATCGGTACTCAAGCGGCTTAAAAACACCTAGCGACACTAGACCCTGCTCAGCAGCGACACCCAGTGCAACTAGCTCTACAGAAGTGTCCAACACAACTAGCGCAAGGCATTAAGCACAATACTCGGCGTTAATATCTGGGGCAGCACCACCGCTTGCTGCCCTGGCGCATAATAAACATAAAGCGGCACACCATCACGATTGAACTTTCGCAGGTATTCGCTAATAGCCGGATCAGCATTGGTCCAGTCGCCCTTCAGATAAACCACGCCTCGTTCCGCAAACACCGTTTTCACTTCACCAGTTGCAAGCGCAACGCGTTCATTGACCTTGCAGGTAATACACCAGTCTGCTGTCATATTGACAAATACCGGCTGCCCCTTATTCAACGCATCTGTCAAGCGCGCGGATGAATAAGCTGCCTGGATAAAACCCTCACTATTATTATCCACCGAGGCCTGCAAACTACCCTGACTGCCTAACAACTCGCTATTGCCCTTACTGCTAACAGCTAACCAAGCAAACGCCAACGCGCCCAGCAGACTTAATGCTGCCAGCACTTTAATCACCATCGCCCTGTCACGATATAGGGTTAAGCGCCATAACCATAGCGTTAGAGCCAACAGCACCAGACCAGTAAGAATATAAACAATGGCGTCGTCACCCGCCTGCCGCGATAGCACCCATATCAGCCAAACCACAGTAAGATATATAGGAAAAGCCAGCAGCTCTTTTAGCTGCACCATCCAGTTCCCCGGTTTCGGTAAAGCATTTGCCAAAGCAGGAATAAATGCAATCAGCAAAAATGGCAGTGCCAACCCAAGCCCCATAACGGCAAATACCAACAGCGCAATTAACACCGGCTGGCTTAGCGCAAATCCCATCGCCGTGCCCATAAACGGCGCGGTGCACGGAGTCGCAACAACGGTTGCCAGCACACCAGTCAAAAATGAGCCGCGCCAATGCTGTGAGTCGGCCTGTCCAACGGCAAGACCAGAACCGAGGTTTTGCAACGAAGAACCCAGCTCCAGCAGCCCGGACAGCGACAAGCCCAGGCCAAACAATAGAAAAATAAGGAATGTAATAAACCACGGCGATTGCAACTGAAAGCCCCAGCCAATTTGCTCTCCTGCCAGTCGCAAGGCAATTAATACCGCAGCCACTAATAAGAAACTGAGAATCACACCTGCGGTATACGCAATCCCGTGCTGCCTGCGCACCGCCGCGCTATGGTTGCCGCTTTCAACCAGGCTCACAACCTTGAGCGACAGCACAGGGAAAACACAGGGCATGGCGTTAAGGATAATTCCGCCCAACAGCGCAAATAGCAATATGCCTGGCAAACGAGTTACACCGCTACCCGGGTTAGCAACCGTTGCGATTTCGCCTTGCGATGGTGCCAACTCAGCTGCTGTAGTTACCAGCTGTTCAGTATGCCGGGCCACAAACTCAACCGCCTGCTGAATTTCACCATCAGAATTTTGGGCAACTAACACGACAGGCAAGACCGCAGGCGCCGATGATAAGTACGGGTCTTTTGCCGCGCTGATAACCAGCTTATCACCAATAATAGCCGCAGTGGGTTCGCGGGCATTACTCACCACTTGCTTACTGCCTATTAGTACCTGGAGTGGTCGGGTAAACGTTGGCAACTGATCGACATCAACTTCGATAGTAACCGTGTCGGTAATAGTGAATTGCGCGCCGCTGCTGTGAATCAATTCAGGAATTTGCCGGCGAGTTTGGGCAAACTGCTTACGCCAGTCTATTGCGGTGTTGGAAAGCTTATTTTCAAGCTTCGCACTATCTGATATGGCGGTGTCTGATATCGCGGTATAGGGTATGGAGATTCCTAGTTTAGCTGTGCGTGGCGCACCTGCATCAGCGGGATTAATAATGGGCAAGCGTAAACTGAGATTGGCGCTACCGGGAATACAGACATCCTTGCAGATTAACCATGTGGCCTTGGCAGCGATATTAGCGCTACCATTAGCAAGCATCGTGGGATCAATGCTTGGGGGCACCAAGAGCGTTACCGGCAGCCAGGTCTCACCATGGTAGCCAAAGTTTATCGCACCCTGAAAATCAATACGCTCCGGCACGGGCCATTCAATCTCGCCCGCGCGAAAGCCCTGCGGCAAATCCCAGATAAGTTTGGTGGGTAAACCGGTATCACCGGGGTTTTTCCAATAGGTGTGCCAGCCCTTGTCGGGCTTTAAGCGCAGCGCAAGCTGCACTGTCTCGCCCGCCCTAATAGGCGCAGTTTCACTGACCAGGCTAACGCTGATATGCGGTGCAGCAACCTCTGAGGACACAAGCCCGTAACCTAGCTGTGCTGTGCTGCTCGATTGCCCGTATACCGGGCGCAATAACGATAGACAAATTAGTATACAGAGCCAGTTAACCGGGCTAAGGGACGGTAAAAAACCGGGGCGCGGCACTGGCGGCATAGCGGGATTCCTGCGGTAATAAGTTAAAGTTATCTATCAACTATAAGAGTAAATATTAAGTTAATTCAATGGTTTGCGCTGTTAAATTCACTCGAATTCACAAAAATAACCAATTATTGGCCAACTTTATGCGCAATGCCGCTTATTTCTCAGGCACTGCGGATACTGTGCGCCAGGCATAAGATTTAAGCATAGACGTTAAACTCTGAGACAGGCCTGGGGCTCATCGACAGTATCGTGGCTATTTAATTCTTATTACAGCGCTAAAATTTGCGTTTAGCCGGATTAAATCGCGTTTAAATGGCCGATAAGTCCACTTGAATTTAAAACAAACGGCACTAGGACGCTATTGGAGCTTTGTTCAGAAAAGCAGGAATCCAAAGCCGTCAATTTTAGCTTTGGGGCATTTGCGTTTATGCAACTATTGCGTATCATAATGCTCTAAGTGAGGCCTATACTTAAGGCCTTGGCAGGCAATACACGAGTGGCAATCCAGCTGGGCACTTGAATCGTACCCAATTGAGTATCCAACAGTGAACATCTAACGATTAACCAGTAGATTACTGCTCGCTTTATTAACCTTGTTTTTTTATTTGTTTAGTGGCAATTCAGGAGCCAAAATCATGCAGGATAAACCGCTTTTAAATACACAAAATGCTAGCGTTGGCACAGCAGTTGAAGTCAACAAGGTGTTACGCAATACCTATTTGCTGCTCTCGCTCACTATGGTATTCAGTACGATTACAGCAGCTGCCTCAGTGGCTGTCGGTCTTGGTCGCGGCCCAGCACTTGTTATGTCGCTGGCAGCCTTGGGGCTAATATTTTTCGCGCTACCACGCACACAAAATTCCAGCGCGGGCCTGTTAGTGGTATTTGCTTTTACCGGCTTAATTGGCGGCTCACTGGGCCCCATGCTTAACTCCTACTTGGGCTTGGCTAATGGGCCGACGCTCATTATGCAGGCACTGGGAGGCACAGCAGTGGTATTCTTCGGCTTGTCGGGCTACGCGGTTACCACTCGCAAAGACTTCTCATTTATGGGCGGATTCTTAATGGTGGGCTTGCTGGTGATGATCGTCGCCATGATTGCCAACCTGTTTTTCCAGATTCCTGCAATGTCACTGGCGATATCAGCAGGCATCGTACTGATTATGTCTGGCCTGATATTATTTGACACCAGCCGTATCGTAAACGGTGGTGAAACCAACTATATTCGTGCAACGGTTGCGCTCTATCTTAATATCGTTAACCTGTTTACGTCGCTGTTGCATCTTTTAGGCGCCATGGACGATTAAAGCCAAGATACAGACGGGCAAACCAAAGCCCAACTTAAAAAGCCCTGCCGATGCAGGGCTTTTTTATGTGCAACTTACTAGACAGTAGCAATGACCAACCCAGCATTGAGCGATCCCACATTGAACAAGACCGAACACCGATTTGCTCCCTATATCCGCACCATTGGCAAAGGCAAAACCGGCCGTCGCTCGCTAAGCCAAAGCGAAGCGCACGATGCTATGCAAGCCATTTTAAATGGCCAGCTTGAACCGGTGCAGCTGGGTGCATTTTTAATGGTGTTGCGGGTAAAGGAAGAATCAGCCGAAGAAATTGCCGGTTTTGTTGAGAGCTGCCGGGCGTTTATCCACAATCAAATTAAAACGAGCCAGCTCGACTCAAGCGTTACACCAAATCTAGACTGGTCATCTTACGCGGGGAAAAAACGCCAACCACCCTGGTATCTGTTATCGGCGCTATTGCTTGCTCAAGCTGGCTACAAGGTGTTTATGCACGGCGCCAAAGGCCACACCCCCAATCGACTCTACACCGAAGATGTGCTGATCGAGTTGGGCTTTACCATCGCAAGCGATTGGCAGCGATGCCAGCAGCAACTTGACGAGCATAACTTTTGCTACCTTCCAATCCAGCAACTCTGTCGTCCACTGCACGACATTATTGAACTGCGCCCACTGCTGGGCCTACGCTCGCCTGTGCATACGCTGGTTAGGCTGCTAAATCCACTGGGTGCTGAGGCTTCTTTGCAAAGTGTTTTTCACCCCTCTTATAGCAACACCCATCACCAAGCTGCACTGCTATTAAACGAGGCGAATGCAGCCGTGTTTAAGGGTGAAGGTGGCGAAGTGGAATACCGCCCGCAGGCCGAGCTGCAAGTGCAATCCATTCAACGGCAACAAAGCCAGCAGTATACAATTGCAAGACAGCCCACCGATTCGAGCGAGCAACTACCCAGCGCAAGCGCTTTGCTGGACCTATGGCACGAGGAGGCTCCAAAAGGCGACGAGCTAAATGGTTATAGAGTGAATGAGTACGGTTTACAGGCCGTCATTGGAACCACCGCAATCGCATTAAAAACCATGGGCGTTGAGATAGATATCGATGCGGCGTTTAAGCTGGCCACAGAACTTTGGCAACAGCGAGACAGTCAACTCACGCCGTTTTAGTTTGGGATTAATCGCCTATTCGTAACCATTGGGGTTACCCGATTGCCAGCGCCAGCTGTCGCGGGTCATGTCTTCAATACCTAGTTCAGCAGACCAGCCCAATTCACTTTTAGCCAATGCCGGGTCAGCGTAGCAAATAGCCGCATCGCCGGGCCGCCGGTCAACTAACTTGTAGGGTATGGCGCGCCCCGAGGCTTTTTCAAAGGCACTCACCATATCCAGCACTGAGTAACCAATACCAGTACCCAAGTTATACGGTACAACACCAGGGTTGCTATTCAGCTTATTCAATGCGCTTAAATGCCCTTTGGCCAAGTCAACTACATGAATATAGTCGCGCACACCGGTACCATCGTGGGTGGGGTAATCACTGCCAAATACCGACAGGCACTCGAGTTTTTTAACCGCAACCTGGGAGATATACGGCATCAGGTTATTGGGAATATCCTTTGGGTCTTCGCCAATCAGCCCGCTGGGGTGAGCGCCTGCAGGATTAAAATAGCGCAGTAAAATAGCGTTCCAGCGATTGTCGGAAGCACCCAAATCACGCAGCATATCTTCGATGACCAACTTGGTTCGGCCATAGGGGTTAACCGCTGATAAAGGAAAACGCTCGGTAATGGGCACACTAGCCGGTTCACCGTAAACCGTAGCCGAAGAACTGAACACCAAATTAAAGACACTGTACTGTTGCATAGCTTGCAACAGTACTTGTGTGCCATAAATATTATTGTCAAAGTACTTAAGCGGCTGGGCAACCGATTCGCCCACAGCTTTTAAGCCAGCAAAATGGATAACCGCATCAAACGAGTGAGCTGCGAATAAGCGCGTCATTACGTTGGAATCACGAATATCGCCCTGGCAAAACTCAACGGCTTTACCCGCAATCGACTCAACCTGTCGCAGCGCCTCAGTACTGCTATTTGACAGATTGTCGACAACCACGACATCAAAGCCACTTTGCAATAATTCAATGCAGGTGTGGCTGCCAATATAGCCCGCACCGCCGGTTACCAATATCTTTGTCATTTACCTATTTCCATGGGCTGTTTTTTAGCGCTTTTTTGCCGACCAACCGCTGGTCAAAACCATCACCAACGCAGAATTAGCAAAAATACGCCTTACTTTATGGTTATCCGTTTATATAATAGCGCATTACGGACAATCCCGAGCAAACTCACGGCTGCAAACGGTCGATTTCACACCACAGGCTGTGGCAGTGCGGATAGTTTACAATCATGACCATCGCCCAAGCCATGCCCCGGTAACACTATGCTGCAATCTGCACCACAAAAAATCCCGTCAATTGATTATCGCCCCGCGCAATATTCCGAGCTACTGGAGCAAAAGGCTGCGGCAATAACACAGCTTCTAGCAGACTTTGCGCCACCACCACCTGAAGTATTTGACTCACCCAAACAACATTTTCGTATGCGTACCGAGTTTCGTATCTGGCACGACAAACAAGCAGTGGGTGCTGAAATTCATGATATCGATGATAGTGCCGATAATGATACCTGCCACTATGTGATGTTTGAGCCCGAACAGCCACGCGTGCCCGTTAAAATTGTCGACTTCCCTATTGCCAGTAAGGCGATAACCGCAATAATGACGCCACTGCTGGCAAACATTAACAACGACAAAACGCTCAAACATAAACTTTTTCAGGTCGAGTTTCTTAGCACCACTACGGGCCAAATACTGGCAAGCCTGATTTACCATCGACAACTCGACGAAGAGTGGAAGCAAGCTGCCAAAGCACTGGAACAACGCCTGAATATTTTTGTGATTGGCCGCGCCAGAAAACAACAAGTGGTTTTATCGCAAGACTTTGTGGTTGAACAGCTTACAGTAAACGGGTCGACTTTAACCTATCATCAACAGGAAAACAGCTTTACCCAGCCCAATGCAGCGATTAATTCCAAAATGATTGAGTGGCTAAGCGACAAACTATCAAATAGTCATCGCCGCTCGCCCTCGGGCCGCCGCGATCTACTTGAGCTCTACTGCGGTAATGGCAATTTCACCATTCCGCTATCTCGCCACTTTAATAACGTGTTAGCCACGGAAATTTCAAAATCCAGTATCCGCCTGGCATCAAAAAACTGCGAAGCCAACCAGGTAAATAACATTGAGTTTATCCGCCTAAGCAGTGACGAAACTGCGGCCGCATTAAACCAAGAACGAGAGTTTCGCCGCCTGCAACATATCGACATTAACGACTATGATTTTTCTACCGTGCTGGTAGATCCCCCACGCGCGGGACTGGACTCACGAACATTGGCACTGGTTGCAAGCTTTGATACGATTATTTACATCTCCTGCAACCCAAACACCCTGGCGGACAATATACAAACACTGTCGTCCAGTCACAGCATTGCGCAGTTTGCCTTATTTGACCAGTTCCCCTACACCCATCATTGTGAGTGCGGCTTGATACTGCAACGCAAAGCCTAAACCAGACAAGCAACCAAAAAACCGTAGATTATTATGCCGATAAACACACTAGCCGACACAGACATCATACTTCGATTGAGTGATCTTGATCACTGGCAATTTAAGGATAATGCGCTGCGCAAGGAATTTAAATTTAGCAATTTTATTGAAGCGTTTGGCTTTATGAGCCAGGTTGCGCTGCTAAGCGAAGCAGCTAATCATCACCCCGAATGGTCTAATGTTTACAGCAAGGTTTCAATTGCGTTAACCACTCACGAATGTAATGGCGTGAGTGAACGCGACTTTTACCTGGCGAAAAAAATCGACCAGCTAACCGGTCTTTCGTAACTCATCGCTTTGGCTGCTTTGTCCGACCATTTTTAACGCGGCCACCCGATAGGCTTCGGTCAACACTGGGAAGTTAATAATATTTTCGACCAAGCTATTCATAAAGATTTAACTCATCAAATACACTCTGGTCAGACAAAGCTTCTGCAAAACCGACACACTGGCTGGCGCTTACACTAATATCGGCGAGTAATCGTGTGGCGTTGATCGTGGTGACTTGCATACGAAAATTCAGCGCAGCAGAAAGGTCATCGATATAATTAATCACTTCTACTACCGATACAGGCAAGCCCCAACGACGCGCATGGTTTTCGCCAATCACTTTTTGGTACTGCTCAATCAAAGCCAGTAAATACGCGTGCTGGGGTACCGGTGATTATTGATCCTGCAAATGCACAAGCTAATAAGTGCCGCCATAAGTACTGAATAATTTCTATAGTTACAGGACCAGCCTTAAACACGTTTTTTCCCACGGAAATACTTAGCGCCATCTCACTAATATTTTTCATACCCAGCTCGATTATGGCATGCTGCAGTGGTTGTATTTGCACTTTTGAGCTAAACGCTGCCGAGTTGGCTACCTTCCTCACATAGCTTGCCATCGACTGATCATTATGGATCCGCTGAGCAAGGTCGCGGGCATCGGAGTTTTCGCTTTGCGTTAACGCCAGTACCTGGGTACCCACGGCGGGTCGTACCGGCAGCTCCAGATCACCAGTCTTTACGCGCTTTTTTTAACTTTTGTTCAAGATCTAACATCAAGCCGCTCGTTTTGATAAATTTGTGGCACACTAAGTCCTGTTAGCTATCATGCAGAAGTTAAGCGTTTAGCTATGAGTTGAGTGTAATTGATCGAGGTCAGAGTAATAGGCACATACAGGGGGAGATAGCCAAACGGAGCTCAAGTAAACAAGCTTTTGCAGCATTGGATCACAACGAACAGAGATTAAATTATGAGCACACCCCCCTACAGCGCATGCAAATTACCCCGCAAAAGAGCTAAGCGCTCGCTGCGAGTCTACGCGTTTATCTTAATTAGCCTACCGTTGTTTACGCTTAAAGCCAACGCGATTGACATTGACAAAGCACTGCCCGCGCTGAGTATTAGCGACGGCGGCGAAATCACCTTGGACAATGGCAAGGCAAAATTTATTGCCTGGTCGTCGGATACATTAGCTGACAAGGTCACTTTATTGCAGGTGCTAGCCGCATCGCAGGAGGCCGCCGATATAAACAAATCCTACCTCGACCAATTTAGCGCGCGCTTTGAAGGCAATGCTGAAGTCGCGTCTGCAACGATTATTGTGTCAAATAATATTCCTAAGTTGTTTGGTGGCTTTGTCAAAAAGGAGTTAAAAAAAAATAAAAAGGCCCACCCGGCGGCAATTATGGTAAATGACAAAAAGGGCGTTAGCCGCGATACCTGGCTGCTGCCAGATACATTGTCGGTGATGATGTTGATTGATAACGATGGCATGGTTCGCAAATATCACGAAGGCAAACTGCCTGGCGACCAGGAGCAGCACTGGCTAGCTAAAATAGACCAGCTATTAGCAAACGAAAGTAAGCACGATTAAATACAGGTGGCGCAGCTGGCAGCAACCAGCTTGCCGATATGCGCGCGACGCGATGGACGCGGCTGCTGATCTTTCTGAGACATCGCACGATACATTTCATTTTCTAGCGCAATCACCTTACGCTCGTGCTTATACGGGTAAACAACGCTATTCATACCACCATGACGAATAAACTCAGCGGTATCGGTCAGTGCAAGCTTGGCGTGCAGCAATTCATGTAACAGTGCATCCACCGGGCTGGCAGTGCAGTGGCCGGCATGATTAACGCAGGCCTGGTGCGACTTTAAAACCGCCGCCGAGCGCGAATCAAAATAGATTTTCACCGAGTGTACGCTATAGGCATTACCGCGAATATTCGAGCGAAATTCACCGCGCTGATGATGCAAGGTCCAGGGCTGATTACTGATACTGGTCAGTAATTTATAAGCGTTAGGGCGTGCCGCAATATAAGCTGCAATTTTCTCAATATCCCCAGCTAAGTAGTGCGGGTCGGATTTTTTACTGACCCACTTTTTATTCAGTATTGCCAGCGCCTGCTGGTAATCGGCCTGGTCATAGTCAAGCGCCATGCCCTCAGCTTGCTGGCTATGGTCGTAATCGCCCTGTTGCCAGGCGATTGAATCGATTGGAGCGTGCTTGATAGCAGAATTAAAATATTGATCAAAGTTATTCTGGCTGGCGCTAAATAAACCCAGGGGTCGAACAATGCTTTGCGCATGAATACCACTGGCCGAATAAAATGGGTAAGCGCGATTATCCTGTACAGTATCAGCAGCTGCCAAAGTAGCCTCAGGCTGCAGCACTAATGATGATAAAACCATATATGCCGACGCATTAAGTGTCTGCTGGCGGCGCTCCTGCTTAACCGAAACGCTGACTTTACGCCTGTCTTCAATTACAGTCCAGCCATTGGCCCTGGCAACCAGTTGTAGCTCACTAAACGCCAGTGGAGCGCGCTGGCGCAACACTGCGTGGTAAATGATGCTGGGCTGACCGTCAACAAAGCAGGTCTTAAGCGCACGTCGCGTGCAATAGAAAATGGTGTTCGACGCAGTGACGCGCACATTGAAACGCTGGTTGAGCTGCTTGCTCGCGTCCCAAGCCAGGCGCAAGCGTGATAAACGCTCGCGCAACGACAGCTGCACTAGCATACCTGCCGCTATGCATGCGACAAGCGGTTTGTATATCGTTGAATTAATTGCTTTTTCACTCAACACTGTCAACAGCTCGCTTAAAATAAACCTTTTTGGTTGATTTTTAATCCTAGCCCTAAACGACTGTTTTTCCACCATTTAGCGTAAATAATGTGCGCCAAATCGCAATTTGAGTAATCTCACCGGGGCCTGCATGATAGCCGCATAAGCGAAGTACAGGAGAGTTATATCAGCCAAAGTAAAAAGCCCCCAACCGCGTCGCAGTTGGGGGCTTAGAAGGGTTATTGAAGCGCTAACTTCACAATCTTACCGCTTAAGGTCTATATGCACCCTGCGGTTAAACGCGCGATTCTCATCCGAATCATTGGGGCGCCCAGGTAAAGACTCACCAAAATAGTGCTGCTCCATTAAAGCCACATCCACACCTTTGCTCGACATATAATCGGCGGCGGCGTTAGAACGACGCTCCGATAGCTTCATATTGTAAGCAACAGAGCCATTGTCATCAGTGTGGCCGGACAATACGATTTTATCGAACATTTCCGACTCGACGACAAATGCAGATACCCGATCGAGCCGGTTGGCCGACGCCGCAGTAATTGCATGGCTATCGTTATCGAAGTGGATAATGCTTGAAATTAATTTCTGATACTCAGGGCCGCCGTAGCGATTAAAACAGTCGGCTTCAGCCGCCGCCAGGCGTTCTTCTTCGGTTACGAAATCGCGCTCGGTATTGTGGCCGCAAGGCAGGCGCAGGTTATTATCATCAGCCACCAAACCCAAGGACACATCGCCCAAACCGCTAACATCGTCTACCGGAATCTGCTGCACTAGTATGCCAGGGGTAGGATCACCTAGCACAGGGCCGCTAGGATCATCCGTAGTCGGTGGCAATTGGCTCTCGAAAAAATCTTCAACACTGACCCAGTTAACAAAATCGCTTTGACCATTAGCACCATTAGGGTCGGGCTGGTTATTGTTATCGAAGGTTTCAACACCGATGACGTTAATAATAATATCGTTATCCGCACCGCCATTAATCTGACCTGACACGGTACCGCCTTGCATCTCAAAGCGATCGTTACCGCCTGCGCCATTGGCCGAAGGCAGTGAACCGACGATCACGAAGGTATCATTTAAGCCACCACCGGTAACTGAATCTTCGCCCAGCGTATTTTCGCTTAAACCCGCACCATCTAAAATTTGTATGGTGTTATCCACCGCTGACGTAGCGGTCAGCATTGAAAAATTACTAAAGCTTACCGCACTTGTGTTAGACCAGTCGGTTGAGCCCACGCCCTGTAAACCTGCGGTGCCGCTATCAAGGCTGGCAACAGTGTAGTTAGCCAAACCTATAAGGCCGTTATTGGTGCCTACAGCCGTAATGGTTGCAGCATCCGCCGTAATATCCGTACCCGATAAAATTGCAAACAGGCCTTCGTCAACATTTTGGCCTACGATGGCGTTTAATTCGCCAGTACCTGCGTCTATATTGCCGCGCAGCACAACACTGCCACCGGCAAGTTCGATATCGCCATCACCATTAGCACTTGATGTATCGAGCGTACCCGTCGATAAAATTCGTCCACCGTTACCCACCAGGCGAATAACGCCGGGCGTAGAGGTATCAATACCATTAGCCCTAATAATGCCACGATTGTTAACCACAAGACTGCGTGGGTCGCTCACATTGCCTTCCATAGTGACATTGGCTGCGTTGGTTTCGCTGCCACGGTCAACTGAAAATATTCGGTCGCTGCTGGTCGTTTGCAATGCCTGAGTGATATTAAACTGCATCAGGTCGTTGCCAGAAAATGAAACCACAACGCTTTCACCGGCCACCATATCGAGATTGCCATTCAGGTTGACCTGACCATCGATATTAATATCACTGGATACCAGCATCACCTGGCCATCCGCAACTGCGGACGTTAAACCCTCAACATCAATACTGCCGCTGGAACCATTGGCAACAAATTCAACTGTGTCACCGTTAAAATTACCGTCGTAGGTACTGGCAACCAAACTTGCCAAACCCAGCTGCGAAGTGGCGCCAAAAACAATACCGTTCTGGTTAACCAAAAACACCCGTATATCGCCGTTAAGCGCGCCGTCAATCGCGCTGGCACTACCGGACAAATCGCGCACCAGCACCGACCAAGCTGAATTGCCACCCGTGTGAGTAAAATTCAGGGTTTCGGTGTTGCCAACATTAACGCCACCACCGGCAACCTCAATGACACTCCTATCCTGGCTGATTTCTAGCGTGCCTTCACTTCCCACGATAGTGTAATCTGAATTACCGATAATATCGGTCATATCCAAACCACTGGGTAGCGCCATTGAATAAGGTGCAACCATTAGCGCTGACATAACCAAGGCAATGACGCGCGACCGCGCTGGACGCTGCGGCTTACGCTGGCCACTCAAACCCGCTGAGAACAGTGTACGGAAATTTTTATACGTCAATTTATTCATAGCCCTGTTTTCTTTTTTTCGCCCGTTAAAACTGGAACGATGTATTTGAATCTAAAACAGATGTTTAAAAAATCATTACCCAAAAAGTGCATTTAACCTGCCAATTCGCCTAAGTGTTTTGCTATCAATTACTTAGCCGAATACTTAGTGCAAACATTCGTATTTTTAACTAGCCATGCTGGCCAACCTGTAAATCGTTTCGACATTGTTGCGAAACGCAAGAATATTGCATGGCACCAGAATGTTGCAGAACGCTTAGTTGCCAATACCCGGTTAGCTTAAAAATTAATGCCCACACTGACCCAATATTGAACTTCTTCACCATTGGCTGCCTCAGAATTATCAAAGGGTTTTGCCACTGCAAACCGGGCGAAACTATTCGTATCTGGAAAGCGAAACTCAGCTTCACTACCCCAGCCAGAAATATCAATCTGGTCATCGGGGCCACCAGCACCATCTTTCAGCTTGCCCCAGCCGTAGTCGGCAAAAACCGATAACGACAGGATATCGCCCCAGCTATAGTCTTTGTAGACCGTCGCATTGGAAATCGCAGCGCCATTAATCACCCAGGCCATACTCGCAAACACGGCAGAATCCCTCACATACTCTGCCACCGGATAAGCGCGGACCGTATAAGGCCCACCCAAACTCATGCGCTCAAGACTAGACAGCAAGTCGTCGGAGTACTGGCCATTAAAGCGAAACAACAAAGAGTGATTACGTACCAACGATTGCAGGCGGCTATAGCTGGCGTTGACTTTACTAAACTGCCCCGGCAATTCGCGCTGGCCATTTATAACACCAAGACTATTATCATTACCGCGGCCGTCCATTGACCCCAGCATATCGTTAAAGCCATGAGATAATGTCAAGGTCGCGCGGTGCAACCCCCTAAAGCGGGTATCGACCGCATCAGCAATTATGCCAACTTCAAGTACCGCCAAGCGGTCAACGCCCTGCACTTGGTTAAACAATTCAAATTCAACTTCTGCACGTTTAACCGCAACGCCAATTACCGTAGCAATATTTTTCTGTCGCTGGCGCAGCCATTGCGAGCGCAAGTATACTTGGCCAATTTCTGTATCACCGGCCACGCCCAGATCCTTAATCACTCGGCCAGCTCCCTCTACATCGTAACGGGTTTCGCTGTATTCAAGCCCCAGCGTATGCACCAACTCGGGATGGGTAATTTCGTAGTTGATACGCGCGTTACGTAAATCACCAGGATTAAATGTTTTAACACCCTCAATAGCCAAGCGATCGATATGGCCGGTGACATTATTAACATCAACACCCAGTAATAAGCGAACATCGCCGGTTGACTCAACACCGTGATTGTCGAGCCGGGCAAAGTAGCTCGCAGGGGCTTCTTCAACCGACTTAATGGTCAAGCGCGTTTCACCCACTTTTTTACCGGGCTTAAATTCGCCCACGGCAGTAAAACCAGGCATATCGTTTAAACGTAATAAATTGCTTTCTACGGCATCGACACTGACTGCACCGCCCAGATAATTTTCAAAGGGACGTTTCAGCGCTTCTGTTTCGTAAAGCGAATTGCCCGCTGCGGCAACTGCGCCAAGCTTGCCAACGTAAACTTTTATCAGTACAACACCATTTTCTACTTCTTGAGCAGGCAGAATTGCTTGCGCCAGCATTAAGCCCGAATCACGAAAATATTCCGTTAACGAAAAAGCAAAGTCCTCTAGCTGGCCCAATGACAACTGCTTACCCTGAGCTGCTAAATACTCGCTGGCCATTTGCGTTGCGGTATCACGCTGGGTTTGTACCACCAAAGTATCATCGTCGTAGCTAACAGAAAATTCGTGAACAATGATTTTTGGGCCACTCTCAGTATCTACCGGCCGTTCGCTTACCGTTGGCACGGTGACAATATCGTCGTCGATAATGTCCGGTAATAAATCAACTTCACGTTCGGGCTCAACGGCACCAGGTTGCAGATTCTGTGCAAGCGTTGGTGATTGGGCAGCCAGACACAAGCAGCCGACGATGCAAGCCACGCGCAACTTGCCACTGAGTTGCTTGTAGTAAAACTGCGAAGTTTGCGTGCAGGTAACAATGGCTTTAGGGATAAACGAAAAACGCATTATTGTTGTTCCTAATATCGCCAGTATCGTCGGCGTTTTAAAGAATAAATGTTTTACGCGCTAGCGCCACCTTCGGCAGCGCACGTTGCCATAAACTGTTGCAAAAGCGCTGACTTGCGACGAATCAGCAAAGCCAGGGCCGAGCTAAACAATATTAACGCACTCGGCACTGGAATAGCTGTGGTATTAATATCAACATTAAAGCTATCAACGAGGTAAGAGCCGTTAAAGTTGGTGACATCTGAATCGGTTAAGTCGCCCAGAAAATCTGCATCGCCAAGGTTACTGAGTTCACCCATATTAATGCCCAAAATTTCATCGGTAAAACAGCCCTCGCCGTTATCGGGCAAGGTATAACCACAAACCACTTCACCTTCAATAATGTCGATATCGCTAAACGTGGCCGCTCCGCTCACCAGTGTGATTGTTGAGCCATTAATTGATAATTGCTGGGACTCAAGACCAAAGATATAGATATTGTTCAGCTGGACGCTGCTGTCGATTACTAAATTCCACTGTAATGACTCAGCGGCAGAAAGCACTAAAGAAACTCCACCAGTGGTTGCACCCGAACCATTAGTATTATTGACCGTGACTGAAATATTAGGGTCACTAGTAGGATTTTCAGCCGTTACATCAAAATTGATGGTCTCGTGTGCACCGAGAAATATCAGCTCCTCGCCCTCGGGGTTATCAACAGCATTGACAATGCCATCACCACTGGTCACATTTTCAAACACCAGTTCGGTGTTACCACCCAACGCATAGCTTGAGCCGCCTTCACCCGCTGGCGTGCTTACAGTGACGTTTGCAGCATTGGCAGCCACAGACAAACTCAGTAATAAACTCGCGCCAATTTTCGCGACAATTGTAGTTTTCACAGCAATAACCCTCAGTTGCATAATTGAGGACTAACCTACCGAGATCTTAGATAAGAGGAACGCAGCCGAAGCATCCATACCTGGAGGTATCGACTAGGGCTTAATTCACCGCGAGCCACTGCTTGCGCTATTAAGCGGGTCGGCGGCATGCGCATGTTTTGAAACGCCCTATCTCTTAAAAATTAAACTCTTGAGGATAGCCTTATTTTTAATTCAATAGGGACCAAGGGGACCGCTATAGTAACCCTGAACATCTAAATGTCAATCGATTGTTTTTTAATCAATTATTCTGCCAAGGGTGATTAACTGAGGTAGAAAACACTATAAATCATTGTTTTTATGCCTTTATTCTAATTCACAAGTAAAAGATCGCTTTGTTAAATAGCGAAAAATTTCGCTTTCGCACGGCTGTGGCCAGCAAAATACGGTTACTTAAACCCTGTTAGCTTGCCAGAATCGGCAAAAAAATCGCCTACCAGGCGATTAAATAGCGCCGGTTTCTCGGCGTGCAGCCAGTGGCCAGCACCGGCAATTGCCCGGTAGCTAAAGCTTGGGAACAACGCCCGGGTGGCGGCCTCATACTCAGGCTTTATATATTCAGAATCTCCGCCAGCAATAAACAGCGTGGGCTTGTTAAATGGCTGGCTGTTGTCGCCCAGTGCCAGGCCTGCACTTAATGCCGGGTAGTTTTGCTTGATTGCCGGCAAATTCATTCGCCACTGCAAGTGCTCATCCTGCTTATCGAGATTCTGCAATATAAACTGTCGCACCGCCTGGTCATCGATTTTTGTTTCAAGTAATGCCATTACCTCAGCGCGCGAGTGACAAGCCGCCAGGTCTACCGCGTCGAGCGCGGCAAAAATCGTCTGGTGCCTTGGTGGATACTCAACCGGTGCAATATCGGCAACCACCAGTTTTGCCAGCCTGTCCGGGCTGTCCAGCGCGATACGCATTGCCACTTTACCACCCAGTGAATGACCCAGTATTTTGACCCGGTCGAGCTTAAGCTCATTAAGCATGGCAAGCACCGCTTCGGCCATTGATTCAATGGTCATGCTATCGCTATGCGGTGAGCGACCATGGTTGGGCAGGTCGAAGCCATAGACACAGTGCTCTGCGGCCAGCGCACGCGCCACGCCAGACAGGTTTCTGGCCATACCAAACAAACCGTGCAACAGCACCACGGCCTCTGGCTGTTGCGCTTGGGCCAGGTCATCACCCCAGTAGCTAACATTGAGCGGAGATACTTTGGCATTCTTGAACGCAGTCATAAGCAGAACATAAAATGTGCTGAACAGGATGTCGGGTAAATTTTTGTTGCCCTTAGCTGGTTACTTATCTCGCCCTCTATTTCAACTAAGCCACTGTTATTCACACTGGCAATTGTTAGAATAGCGATTGTCGCCACGATTTAAGCCAGAATTTAAGCCAGAATTGTGCAGTCATTTACCTCGGGATTTTATTTATGGTTAACCGCATAATCGCACACATGACACGTTCTATACCTATACGGTTTACTCTACGTTTTAAACGGCTTACTCAGATTGCGTTAAAACCCACAATAGTGCTGCTGGCCGGCGTGATGCTTATGGCGTGCCAGAGCGGTTCGTTTAATGATACCGCTTATCCTTACTCCATTAATACTGAAAAAATGGCAGAGCGCGAAGTCAAAAAGCTGATTATTGCCCATGTTAATTTCGGCAACCCTTCAAAGTCCTACCTGCATGAACACGAAAGCAAAGTCGACTCGACGCTAAAGAGCTATCTGGAAAAAGGCGGTTACCAGGTAGAGAGTAACGAAGCCTTTCAAAAGGCCTGGCGCGATGCGGTAAGAAAATACGGTGAACCCTACAGTACCGTCACCTCACAAATTAATACCCGGGCTTTCCAACGCGTGATGTACACAGTGATTTCTACGCTTAAAGAGCAAACCGACATCGATGCCGTGGTATTTACTGATCTTATTGAACGGCAAGTTGCCTTTGGCAACCACCTGAACCGCGCCGCTAAATGGGATGGCGTGATGCGTAAACCCAAAATTAAGGGTGGCGCAACCGGGGTATCCCAGGGCTTTGACTGGACTCAGACCATTCCGGCCGTGTCACTTAGCGTGACCATTTACGATGTCGATGGCACTCGAATTTTCCAGAGCATTGGCGGTATGCTAATCACGCGCCAACTCGACCCCAACCGTGGTAGCAATGGCCGATTTGTGCGTAGAGACAAACTCTTTACCAGTGCATCGCATATTCGCGAAGGCGTGGGTTTTGCCTTACATCCGTTTGTGCCGATGAAGAAATACCCAAAAAAATAGCGCGGGTTTAAACGGACAAGCTAGTTGTCCTCGGGTTTAAAATCCAGCGATGCGGAGTTAATACAGTAGCGCATGCCGGTAGGTTGTGGGCCATCGTTAAACACGTGGCCCAAATGGGCATCACAATTGGCACAAGTGACCTCGACCCTGCGCATCCCATGCGATTGGTCTTCATGCTCATCAATGCTTGCACCTTCTCCCGGCTGCCAAAAGCTTGGCCAACCCGAGCCCGAATCGTATTTATTATTGGAATCAAATAGCGCTGCGTTACAGCATTTGCACAGGTATTTACCGGCGGCCTTCATATCATTATAGGCGCCGGTAAAGGCACGCTCGGTGCCTTTTTGACGGGTAATTTGATAGTCCTCAGCCGATAACTCGGACCGCCATTGCTCATCGGTTTTGCTGATTTTCGCCATATTGCATATCCTCTTTGCATACCCTCTATTCAGGGCCACGGTGGAAACGTTATAGTTCAACGCCGCTTTTGTGTAGATATTACATCGCCAGCCTTCACAAGGTAAGTCTATAATCATTCTATACATAATTTAACCTGCTGACTAATTCTCTCGCCCGCTACTCTCGCCTAATAACGCGAGTCACTGCGCAGCCCTCAGGGCCACCCGAGCAAGACTTCGGTCAACAAATAAGAATCGAGCCACTGCTATGTCACACATTGCCAAGTCCGACAAACTGCAAAACGTTTGCTACGATATTCGTGGCCCAGTGCTGCGCGAAGCAACGCGACTTGAAGATGAAGGCCATCGTATTCTCAAGCTCAATATCGGCAACCCCGCCGCGTTCGGCTTATTAACCCCAGACGAAATTTTACAGGATGTGATTCGCAACCTGCCCGAGGCTCAGGGCTATTGCGCATCAAAAGGCTTGTACTCGGCACGTAAAGCCATTATGCAAGACTGCCAACTGCGCGGTATTCCCGACGTTGAGGTCGACGATATTTACCTAGGCAATGGTGTTAGCGAATTAATTGTCATGGCCATGCAAGGTTTGTTAAACAATGGCGACGAAGTGTTAATACCCGCGCCCGACTACCCGCTTTG
>CBFHXO010000047.1:0-21524 GCA_965659815.1 Pseudomonadales bacterium | reverse complement strand
GAAGCGTTGCGCGCCTGAAAGGCGACCCGAAGGGTGAGCGAAGCGAATCAAGTAACTGGCCTGCAGGACAAAAACACCGTTTAAATTCACCAATACACTAAGAAAAGAACTACCATCTAGCCTACAAGACAAAAACACGGCAATGGTAAAAGACAAACTAAAAACAAAGCTCCACCACCCGACTCCCCTTCAGAACAAAAACACCTTTTAACTTCACCAATACACTAAAAAAGGAACCACCAACTAGCCCAAGCAAAAAAAGTTTATCCCGATAGATCAATCAAAACCAAAAGACGAAATATGCCATTGCACCCCCCCACCCCTCGTGGCAACCTAAATAATCAATCCATCAACCCGGAGCACCACATCGTGTCAGCCACCCGCCCCTTCAACATCCTTGGAATCCAACAAATCGCCGTAGGCGGCCTGGACAAAACCAAACTCCGCAAATTCTGGGTCGACACCCTGGGTCTCAGCTACTCCAGCACCTACGTAAGCGAAAAAGAAAACGTCGACGAGGATATCTGCGAAGCCGGCCACGGCCCATTCAAAGTCGAAGTCGACCTAATGCAACCCATCGACCCCGACAAAAAACCCAAAGTCCATGAACCTGCGCTAAACCACGTCGGCCTGTGGGTCGATAACCTCCGCGAAGCCGTCGACTGGTTAATCGAACAAGGCGTTCGCTTTACCCCAGGCGGCATCCGCAAAGGCGCCGCAGGCTACGACGTTTGCTTTATCCACCCTAAGGGCAATGATGAATTTCCTATTGGCTCAGAGGGCGTGCTGGTTGAACTGGTACAAGCCCCCGACGAAGTGATTAAGGCATTTGCAACGATTGCCGAAGCCAATACCTAATGCCAATAGCGAGGCTAACCCACTCGCTTTAATTTAAGCGGTATTAGCATTAAGAACGACAAGCCTAATACCGCAATATAAAAATAAAAACTGTTAACGTAATTACCGTAAATATCAAATAACTTGGCGCCTAATATGGGCCCAGGCATAACCAACAACGCAATAACCGGCATCATCACACCCATTACTCGACCGTAGCTTTTCATCCCAAAGACTACCGCGATCATCGCACCCCAAACCGGTAACATGCCACCGGTTGCCAAACCTAAAACTAATGCCGCAACAATCATAGCCTCAAACGAAGGCTGGCTCGACAATATCGCAATACCCGTCGTCGCTAGCGTAATCGCAGCCCATAACCCAAATTTAAGATTGATGCTATCAGCAGCATAACCAAATAAAAGTTTGCCTATTAAACCCATAGCCGCAATAGTGAAAATCAGCGTTTTAGTTTTGTCCGCCAACTCCTGCCCAGCCATATAAGCACCAATATTGGTTAACACGCCGGTTTGGCTCATAAACAATAACCCCAGCGTTAAACCAATAAACCAAAACGCCGGTGTTTTAATAATTTGCCCAGCTGTCATATCCGGGCCATCCACGTCCTGCGCAACCGCTTCACCAACGCCTGCCGCTAACTCTGTCGCTGATGGCTCGCCAGTCAAACCTTTGTCAGATGGAAAATCCCGCACCATCAAAAATAAATACGGCAATAACAATAAGAATACGGTCACACCAAAATAAAACGTCATCTCACGCCAGCCAAGCTCGCTAATTCCCAGATCAACCAAATAGGGAATCACCATACCGCCCAGCGAGGTGCCAACCGCCGCTAGACCTAATGCACGACCACGGGTGGTAGAAAACCACCGAGCAACCACCGTTGAGCCAGTCAACGGCCCTAATAAATTATTCGCCAACGCAATAAAAAATGCGAAACAAATAGAAAACTGCAAAATGGTTTGGCTTTGTGATAACAAAATAAGACCCGCGCCAAACGTAGCCGCACCAATGGTCATTAAATAACGTATTGACCACTTGTCAGCTAACATACCGATTAAAGGCGCCATGAACAGCCCTAAGGCTGTTGCCCATGTAATACCATACATTACTTCGGTACGGCTCACGCCAAATTCATTTTCAACAGGCACCACCATCAGCGGGAAACCATAAGAGAAAAAACCCGTGATAAAAAACTGGGCGATAAATGCCCCTACAACAATTAACCAACCATAATACATGGATACCGCCGCCCTTTTTTGTCGAATTATAATTGACGCAGCCTAACCGAAAATATACTTTTAAGGGCTTATATTTTTGCAATATAGGCAGACCCGCGCCATGACACCCTCAACCGTAAATAAAACGTGCTTGGCGTTGGCTAAGCTCGATAAAGATTTTGCCAAAGCCGTTAAAACTTACGGCCAACCGCAGCCACGCAATCGCCCTGCTGGCTTTGAGACCCTTTTTAACACGATTGTTAGCCAACAACTATCGACTGATGCGGCCTCCGCCATTATGGGCCGAGCGCGCCAGATACTGCCGGAATTTAATGCTGCTAGCGTTCTGGCTACCGACGATAAACACCTGCGCGCAGCAGGTATGTCGTATAGAAAAATTGAGTACGCCAAAAGCCTGGCAAGAGCCATTGAATCGAAAACCCTTGATATAGACCATTTGGTAACCATGCCAGACAACCAGGTAATTGAAACAATCACCCGATTAAAAGGCTTTGGTCGCTGGAGTGCTGAAATTTATTTGATGTTTTCACTTAAACGCGAGGATGTTTTTCCGGCCGACGATTTGGCATTGCGCATTGCCATTGGCAAATTAAAAAACCTGCCTGAAAAACCCAGCGCCAAACAGGCCAGGCAATTGGTTGAACACTGGTCACCCTATCGCACCGTCGGCAGTTTATTTTTATGGCATTACTATAACGGCGTTAAGCGTTCACCTAGCCAATAAGCACTGCAGCTTTTACGTTAACCACCCAGAGTCATAACAATACTGGGCAAGACTATCGTGCGCAAAACATGAATGACAAACATTGCCAGCATGGGTGAAAAATCCAGACCGCCCATGGGCGGTAGTATTTTTCCAAAAGGCGCCATAATCGGTTCGGTCACCTGACGTAATAAAGATACCGCAGGGTTGTACGACTGCGGCGCGACCCAACTGACAATAATGACAATAAGAATGGCAAAAAACGCAAGTTGTAAGGCAACGTTACAAACACCAAACACGCCGTAAATCAAATAAACTAAAGGACTGATAACCATACTGCCCTTTAATAACATCAGTAAAGCAAAGCCGAGAATTTGTACCAGCAACGCCAGCACCAGCGAAGGAAAATCAACGCCCCATAAGCCGGGAATAAAACGCCGCAGCGGTTTTAGTAATGGGTCGGTGGCCTTAACAACAAACTGTGAAATTGGGTTATAGAAATCGGCTCTTGCCACTTGCATCATTAGCCTAAGCAAGATGATCATGGTGTAGATTTCTACCACCGTGGAAATCAGTAAATCCAAAATTTGGTTAATCATAATTTACCTGTTTAGCGCTTGATAAATGTTTGGCCAATACGTGCTTATCTTCGTCGTCTCGATAAGCATAGTTTGAGAGCCTAGCCTAATTCTTTTGCCAAAGCCTGGGATCGCATATACGCCGCCTGCAAAGCAGTGGCAACCGTATCGCGTAAACCTTGCGCGTCAAAACTTTCAATCGCAGCCTGGGTTGTGCCATTGGGTGATGTCACCCTGCGGCGCAATTCAGCCACGTCGACATCCCCTTCTAACGCCATTCGCGCGGCACCCAATGCTGTTTGCTGGGTCAGCTGCTCGGCAACTTCTGGCGCTAAACCCAGCTGCTCACCCACCGCCTGCATCGCTTCCATAAATAAAAAGAAATACGCAGGGCCACTGCCCGATACTGCAGTCACCGCATCTAGTTGATCTTCGCTATCAACCCAAACGGCAATACCCACTGCCGATAAAATTGCTTGCGCAAGCTCGCGTTGCGTGGCCGACACATACTCCGTGGCATACAGTGCCGAAGCACCTGCCTGCAACAGAGCCGGCGTATTGGGCATACAGCGGACTACCGGAATATCATCGCCGGCCCATTGGTTAATACTGGCACTGGTAATACCAGCGGCAATTGAAATCAGTACCGGTTTTTGCTTGCTTAGCAACGCCGCCAGCGGACTGACGACATCGGCCATTACCTGTGGTTTAACCGCCAGAATAACAATATCCGCCTGCTCAATAATATCGGCATTTGACGATGAGGTAGTAATGGCACCGAGTTGCGCCGCAGCTTCAAGGCTGGCTTCAAATGGGTCACTGCAAGCAATATGCTCTGCCGGATAACCGCGCGTTAATAAACCACCAATTAAACTACGCGCCATATTACCCGCGCCAATAAATGCAATTCGAGCCGATGTCTGAATTAACTGCTTACTCAATGGAACTCCCGCCTGGTTAAATAAATTGGGTTGCGATTAAAAGCGCTGTCTTAAACCCTATTGCCTGTAAAAGCGTGGTAATTAAAGCTGCGTATTATGAACTGCGAGGGCCAAAAATATCAGTACCCACTCGCAATAAGGTCGCGCCTTCGGCAATTGCCAGCTCAAGGTCGGCAGACATGCCCATGGATAACGTATCGAGCTGCGGATAATCGCAACGCATGGTATCAAATAGCAGGTGCATACGAGTAAAACTAGCGCGACGCAGCTCAGGCCCGGCAGCAGCGGCCGGAATCGCCATTAAACCGCGAAGCTGCAGGCGCGGCAGTGCTTTTATGGCAGCCAGCACGTCAGGCAATTGCGCCGGGCTTAACCCCGCCTTGCTGGATTCTTGATCAATATTAATTTGTAGGCAAATATTCAGCGGTGGCATATTATCGGGGCGCTGATCATTTAAACGATGGGCAATGGATAAGCGGTCGACGCTGTGCACCCAATCAAACAAGCTGGCAATAGCGCGGGTTTTATTTGACTGAATCACGCCGATATAGTGCCAAATAAGCGACATTTCGCGCAGTTCGGTTATTTTAGCTTCTGCTTCTTGCAAATAGTTTTCACCAAAGTCGGCCACGCCAGCAGCCACCGCCTGTCGAATTGCCGAAACTGGCTGCTTTTTGCTCACCGCCAACAACGCAACTGTACTGCGATCTCGCGAATTTTCATCACAACTGCGTTGAATTCTCGTGTTAACAGCAGCAATATTTTTATCAATAGCTATCATTAATCTAAAGGTCTACCTGTCACTTGTGGTCACAGCATTGTGTACCCGACAAGTCATTGATTTTAAGCGGTTTGCTACCCAAACAGCATCCCCTTTTGCGTACTACTTTTGCACAACAGATTTTTTAAGAATACGGGATACTTTATGGACATTACTGAGCTACTTGCCTTTAGCGCCAAACAAAATGCGTCGGATCTGCATTTGTCGGCTGGTTTACCGCCAATGATTCGGGTCGATGGCGATGTGCGCCGGGTGAATTTGCCGCCGCTGGAGCATAAAGAAGTCCACGGGTTAATCTACGAGATTATGAACGACAGTCAGCGCAAAGATTTTGAGGAGTTTCTCGAAACCGACTTTTCGTTTGAAGTGCCAGGCGTAGCGCGTTTTAGAGTTAACGCCTTTAACCAAAACCGCGGTTCCGGTGCGGTGTTCAGAACCATCCCGTCGAAAGTACTGACCATGGAAGATTTAGGTATGGGCCAGGTTTTTCGCGATATCGCCTCAGTACCACGTGGCCTCGTGCTGTTGACCGGCCCTACTGGTTCGGGCAAATCGACGTCGCTTGCCGCGATGGTCGATTTTATTAATGAAAATCGTTACGACCATATCCTAACCATTGAAGACCCCATTGAATTTGTGCACGAAAGCAAGAAGTGCCTGGTAAACCAGCGCGAGGTGCATCGCCATACCCACGGCTTTAACGAAGCACTGCGCTCGGCCTTGCGTGAAGATCCCGATATTATTCTGGTAGGTGAACTACGTGACCTTGAAACGATTCGGCTGGCATTAACCGCCGCCGAAACCGGTCACCTGGTATTTGGCACCTTGCACACCACCTCGGCAGCAAAAACCATTGACCGGGTGGTTGATGTGTTTCCCGCAGCCGAAAAAGATATGGTGCGCTCAATGTTATCAGAAAGTTTGCAGGCGGTTATTTCACAAACGCTGATTAAGCGAAGTGGTGGTGGCCGTGTGGCTGCCCACGAAATCATGATTGGCACACCTGCTATTCGCAACCTGATTCGTGAAGACAAAGTTGCACAAATGTACTCGGCAATTCAAACCGGTGGCAATATTGGCATGCAAACCATGGATCAATGTCTGGCTAATCTGGTATCCAATCGTTCGATCTCGCGCGATGCGGCTAGAGAGAAAGCTAAAATGCCCGAGAACTTTTAATTGTCGATCTTTTAATTGCTGACCTTTTAATTGAAGACTGTTGAGTTAAAAAAACCTGGCGTAAGTAAACTTAAACATCGAACCGAGATTCGCAGATGGATATTCATAGCTTATTAACCACCATGGTAGAGAAAGGCGCATCCGATCTCTTTATTACGGCCGGTGTGCCGCCTAGCATTAAGCTAAACGGCAAAATGGTACCCATCACCAATACACCGCTGTCGCCAGAAGCCACACGCGAAACCGTGCTAAGCGTCATGAACGAAGACCAGCGCAAGGAATTTGTTAAATCAAAAGAACTTAACTTTGCGGTAAGCGCTCGCGGTATTGGCCGTTTTCGTGCCAGCGCATTTTACCAACGCAACCTTACCGGTATTGTTATTCGTCGTATCGAAACTCATATTCCCCAGATTGATGATTTAGGTTTACCCGACGTCGTTAAGGACCTGGCCATGACTAAGCGCGGGCTGGTGATTTTTGTTGGCGCAACCGGTACCGGTAAATCGACATCGTTGGCAGCAATGATTGGCCATCGCAACCAAAATAGTCGCGGCCATATTATTAGTGTTGAGGACCCGATTGAATTTATTCACCAACACGAAGGCTGTATTGTTACCCAACGTGAAGTCGGCATCGATACCGAAAGTTTTGAAGTTGCTCTAAAAAATATGTTGCGCCAGGCACCTGACGTAATCATGATTGGCGAGATTCGTACTCAAGAGGCTATGGAGCAAGCTATCACCTTTGCCGAAACCGGGCACTTGTGTTTATGTACCTTACACGCCAATAACGCCAACCAAGCGCTCGATCGCATTTTGCATTTCTTCCCGCCTGAACGCCACACTCAGCTGTGGATGGACTTATCGCTTAACCTACGCGGCTTGGTGGCACAGCAGTTAATACCAACACCCGATGGTAATAGTCGCAGGGCTATTGTTGAAGTGCTATTAAACACGCCTCTGGCGTCTGATTTAATTCGCAAAGGTGAAGTACAGAAACTGAAAGAGCTGATGAAACGCTCTGGCGAGCAAGGTATGCAAACCTTTGATAAGGCACTTTACACACTATATACACGTGGCGAAATCACTTACGAAGACGCCATAGCCCACGCCGACTCTGCTAACGATTTGCGTTTAATGATAAAACTTGAGCGCGAAGATAATGCGCAGCTATTAGATAAAAGCGCGTCTGGTTTATCGCTGGAAAAAGATGACAGCGATTCGCGCGGACGTTTTATGAGTTAAGCAGGGCTGAGTAAAAAATTTAATGCGTTGCCAGCCAGCTTTCAAGAATCAGTCGCGCAGCAATAGCATCAATGGTTTTATCACGCCTTACCTGACCTTGTTGATTCTCAGCCAACTCTGCTTTGGCTGCGTAACTCGACAGACGCTCATCAATAGTTTCAACCCGCAAACCAAAACGACCATGCAAGCGATTGGCAAATTTGCGCGCCCGCACGGACATATCACTTTCACTGCCGTCCATATTTAACGGCAACCCTACGACCAAATAGTCTGGCTGCCACTGCGCCAACAATTTTTCTATATCGCACCATTGAGGGATGCCATCTTTAGCCTTAACAATAGCCACCGGCTCTGCCGTTTTTGTTAAAGTTTGGCCCACGGCAACACCAATATGTTTTAAACCATAATCAAAACCAATTATGGTTTGGCTGTTTTGCGAATTTTTCGTATCTGGCATTAACTGCACTGCCGCAATTGACTAAGCGTTACCAGCATGAGTCGCCAGCGCACTTAAATTGACGCCCAGCTGCTCTGCGGCTTTTGCCGCGCGCAAATGGTAGGGAGTATTAAATAATATTTCTGTGGTAGCCGGCGAGGTCAGCCAGGCATTGTCTAACAACTCCTGTTCTAACTGGCCTGCGCTCCAGCCGGCATAACCAATGACCATTAAAAAGTTTTCCGGGCCGCTGCCTTCACCCAACGCCAGAAGAATATCTTTGGAGCCAGTTAAGCCAACGTCATCGGCAACCTGTAAAGTCGACATCCACGGCGACTCCTTTGCGCCGGTTTGGTGCAGTACAAAGCCACGCTCAACACCCACCGGGCCACCCAGCATTACTGGGCTCTCAGTAAAGTCAACGTTGTCCATTGCCGCTATGTCATCGAGAATATCTTTAATTATCAGATCAGACGGGCGGTTAATCATTACCCCCATGGCGCCTTCTTCATCGTGTTCACAAATATAAGTGACACTGGACTTAAAAATACCTTCGGCCAGCGTTGGCGTTGCGATTAGCAGCTGGTTGCGCAAACTGTTAGCAATAGTTGTCATAGCAGTATTGTCACACTCTTTTCGTTATGCATTTTTCTGAAAAACCAGTAACCGATTATTGGCTGGCATCGTAACATCTTCGACCAAGCTTATAGATTGATTAGCGGTAAGTTGTTTATTTACCGCCTCAAAATCCCTGATGCCGCTATTAGTATCTCGCTGCTTAAGCCAAAGATCAAATTTAGCATTGCTGTCGCTGGTATAGTTACCCGCGTAGTTAAATGGACCGTAAATAAACAGGTAGCCGTTTAACTTCAACGTTGTTTGCACACCTGCAATAAAGCGCAAGACCAGCGGCCAACTGACGATATGCAGCGTGTTAGCGGTAAAAATATGATCGGCTTCATTTAATGGCCAATGCGCATTGTTTAAGTCACAGGCTAACGGCGGCAGACAGTTGGCTTGCGGTGACTCACAGCGCCAGTTTTCAATGTTGGCAAGCAGGTGCGCTTGATCGGTGGGCTGCCATTGAATATGAGGCAAAACGCCCGAAAAATACACCGCATGTTGGCCGGTACCACTGCCTATTTCTAACAACACCGGCGGTGATATGCTATTGGTTTTTGTTGGCTTAAGATAACGTGTTAACACCTCAGCAATGGGCGCTTTGTTTTTGTCACACGCTGCTGAATAAGCTGTCATTAACTACGCAAAGCAGTAACTACTGCGGCTCATCCCGTAAGTACACCCATTCGGTTGGCGTTGAAGATTCTTTATCGTAACGATAACCCGCTACTTTGAATTTTTTAAGCTTGGCGGGATCTTCAATACGGTTTTTAATAATATACGCACTCATTAGGCCGCGCGCTTTTTTGGCAAAAAAGCTGATAATTTTATATTTACCGTTTTTATAATCTTTAAACACCGGTGTAATCACAGAGGCGTTTAATACGTTTTTATCCACCGCATTAAAATATTCGCTCGATGCCAGATTTATTAAGTAGTCGGACTGTAAGCTTTTAAGTTGTTTGTTAATGGCCTTGGCGGGCTTGTCACCCCAGAATTCGTAAAGATTTTTTCCCTTGTCAGTTGAAAGCTTAATTCCCATTTCCAAACGATAGGGCTGGATTAAATCGAGCGGGCGCAGTACACCGTAAAGGCCGCTTAAAATACGTAAATGTTGCTGGGCAAATTCGAAGTCCGGCTCGGTCAATGAGTCAGCATCAAGGCCAGTATAAACATCGCCCTTAAACGCCAGTAACGCCTGTTTAGCATTACTTTTGTTAAACGGTGTATGCCAATTATGAAAACGCTCAACATTTAACTCGCCGATTTTTTGGCTAACACCCATTAAATCCATGATTCCATCGGGTGCATAACCGCGCATAACATCCACCAACTCGCTAGCGTCTTTTAACATGGCAGGCTTGGTCGCCACTTTGCTAACTGCAGGGTTTTCAAAATCCAGCGTTTTGGCCGGGGAGATAATAACCAGCATAGTTCAATAACCTTTATAATCTGTTGGTTTTCATTATGTTGCAGCGGGTAAATTAGCACCCAGGTAAAATTTTGGCAAAATTATCAGTGCAATCTTTGCAATTGAGGGCATTTGGGTAAGAATTATTGGCCCTCATGGTGTCTTATTATACGCGGCAAATTAGGCAAGCGATTATGTCCATACTGCTCAATAGTTTCATATTCATACGCCCTACGACACGGTTTATCGTTGCTATAGCGCTGCTATTAGCGCTCGGTTCCTGCTCAGTTAACCCGGTAACAGGCAAGCAGGAGCTAGCCTGGGTGAACGAAAATGATGAAATCAAGCTGGGGCAGTCCTACTACGGCCGACAGCAACAGGCCGCCGGTGGGCCTTATGTTATTGACCCCGACTTGACCTTATATGTTCGCTCAGTGGGTCGGAAGCTGGCACAGTATAGCAAGCGCTCGCACCTGCCCTATGACTTTGTGGTGCTGAACGACTCTTCGGCCAATGCATGGGCGCTACCGGGTGGAAAGATCGCGGTTAATCGCGGCCTACTGGTGGCGCTCGAAGACGAAGCCGAGTTGGCGGCTGTACTGGCCCATGAAATTGTTCACGCCGATGCCAGGCACTCGGCTCAGAATATGGAGTACGGTCAATTAGTGGGTTTAGGCCAGGTTCTACTGAGCGGCGTGGCAAATCAGGCAGGCTATGGCGGCTCGCTCACCCAGCAGGTTATTGGTATGGGCGGCGGTGGCTTTATGGCTAACTATAGTCGCAGCCGCGAGCTCGAAGCTGATTTATATGGCATGCGTTACATGAATGAGGCAGGCTACGACCCGGAGGCGGCGGTAAGCCTGCAACAGACTTTTGTCGAATTGTCCAAGGGCCGCAGCCAAGACCGCTTTAGTGCATTGTTTGCATCGCACCCACCGTCGCAGTCAAGGGTCGCCGCCAATGAGCAAACTGCCTGGCAGTTGGGTCGTGGTGGTGAACGCGGTAAAGCGCGCTATCAACGCGAAATCAGCCAGCTCATGAAGCGCAAACCGGCTTACGACTTGTCGGATAAAGCGAAAAAAGCGATTGGAGAAAAAAACTATGCAGCTGCGATTAAACTGGCTGATAGTGCCATTCGCCTGGAACCACGCGAAAGTGAGTTTTATGAGGTCCGCGGCGTTGCGCAAAGCAAGTTGAATCGCTCCAGTGATGCCTTGAAATCGTTTGATAAAGCGGTTGAGCTTAATGACCGGTATTTCTCGCCGATGCTGCGACGCGGTATATTAAAAGCCGAGCTTAAGTCTTTCCAAAGTGCTGAGCAAGATATACTGGCTAGCCTTAAGTTGGCGCCTACACAAATTGCTTATATAAAGCTGGGTGAGATTTCTGAAGAGACTAATCAGTGTGCCCAGGCGCAGCGTTATTATCAGCAGGCCGCCCAGGCGGCACCGCAGAATCAACAGGCATTGCAACAGAGAGTGTTGGCGTTACGCGCAAGTTGTGGCCGCTAGTTTCACAGTGGTAGTGATTTTGTCTTTTAGTGTGGTCGGTAATGCTTTTTCTGGTGTATTGGCTAATTGAAGGCGTGTTTTTGCCCTGAAGGCCATTCACGTTCTTTGCATGCCGTGCAGTAAACGCTGTAAGCAATTCAGAAAAATTAGAAAAACCCAACAAACCTTCAGGCAAAAAGCGTAATTCAAATAAAAGAATAAATAAACAAACAACTAAGATCAAACCTTAGCAAATATAGTTACCCGTTTTCTTACCCCGACGTTGGCATTCCTTTTGATAATTACCACAAGCAACCGCCATACCCGGCGTAAGATTATCCCCCAAACACTCATTGATGCGCTCAATAAGCTCTTCGTCACTGATATCCATCGATTTCTCACAGCCGCTCAGTGGCGCAACTAGAGAGCCTACCAGCACCAACTGAACAATCGCGCGGCCAATGTTTTTAGCTCGGAATATATAATCTAGTATTAAAAACTGGCGACTAATTGATCGATTGCGCATAATTACCCTCTGCTTAATCCGCCTTATTTTATCTCTTAGGCGACAATAGTTTTGCTGGGTGCACCGCAAATTGGGTGCTGCTGATAAGTGTATAACAGCCAACAGCAAATTGAATAGAGACTATAGGCGGAATATCGTTGCTATCACACCACAAAGTTACAAAACATAACAGTGACAGCCGCTACTGCAATATCCGGCTAGGTTATACTTATTAAAAATTCTGCTACAAATAAACCAGAGAATAATATTGACTCGACTCACCCCTGACCCAACCATTCGCCAGGCGCGATTTGTCGATAAGTCGATTAACTGTATCGACCGCTTGACGCTGGTGCTGGGGCAATCCATTGCTTGGCTGCTGCTGGCTATGGTATTGACCCAAAGCCTGGTTGTAGTGCTTCGCTATGGCTTTGATATTGGTTTTATCGCAATGCAAGAGTCGGTTAATTACTTACACGCCTGTATTTTTATGCTCGGTGCATCTTATGGGCTTAAGGTAGACGGACATGTGCGGGTAGATATCTTTTATCGCAACTTTAGCCCACAGCGACAGGCGCTTGTTAACCTGCTAGGCAGCCTTGTGTTGCTGTTACCTATGTGTGGTTTTATTTTCTGGACCAGCCTCGACTATGTACAGCAGGCCTGGGCAATCAAAGAACGCTCTGCCGATGCCGGCGGACTGCCAATTGTCTACCTGCTTAAAACACTAATTCCATCGCTAGCAATTTGCCTGGCACTACAAGCAGTCGCCGAGATACTACGTGCGTATCGCACGCTAACCAATGGCTACCAAATCGGAAACAGCCCATCGTGATTGAATATATCCCGCTATATATGTTTCTTTGCATTTGCCTGGTTTTGATGCTGGGCTATCCAGTAGCGTTTTCACTGGCTGGGGTCGCTTTGCTTTTTGCAGCCGTAGGCAGCGCCGTCGGCGTATTCGAGCCCGCACTGTTCGGCGCCTTCCCCAGCCGGATTTTTGGCACCATGACCAACGTCACGCTAATGGCCGTCCCACTGTTTGTTTTTATGGGTGTGACACTAGAAAAATCGCGACTGGCTGAAGACTTGTTAGAAAATATGGCTGCGCTATTTGGTCGGCTGCGCGGCGGACTGGCTTATGCAGTAGTTATTGTCGGCATGCTGCTTGCGGCCAGCACCGGTATTGTTGGCGCAACAGTAGTAACAATGGGTTTAATGTCACTGCCCACCATGCTAAAACAAAACTACCACCCCGCGCTGGCAACCGGTACTATTTGTGCAACCGGCACGCTGGGTCAAATTATTCCACCTTCTATTGCGTTGGTACTGCTTGGCGATATTTTATCGACCGCTTACCAACAGGCACAAATCAGCCAGGGTATCTTTAGCCCCAAAACCGTATCAGTGGGTGATTTATTTGTTGGTGCACTGGTACCTGGCTTGTTGCTGGTAGCGCTGTATCTGCTTTATATTTTTATTGTCACGCTAATAAAGCCAGCGTCGGCACCGGCGTATCACGATCCCGATCAAAAACCCTCATTCACAACCATTTTAATGGGCCTGTTACCGCCGATGTTATTAATCGTGATTGTGCTCGGCACAATTTTGGGCGGTATTGCAACACCTACCGAGGCAGCAGGTGTTGGTGCGCTGGGTGCATTGTTAATTGCACTGACAAAACGCCAGCTAAACGTTTTAAAGCTGCAACAAATCGTCAGAGACACGCTAAAAATCACCGCCATGGTATTTATGATTTTAATTGGCGCGACCATTTTCTCACTGGTATTTCGTGGCTATGGCGGCGACGAACTGGTGCAATCCTGGTTTGTCGATATCCCCGGCGGCAGAATCGGTGCATTACTAGTTGTGATGCTGGTGATTTTTTTACTGGGCTTTATTCTCGACTTTATTGAAATCACCTTTGTCGTTGTACCTATTGTTGGGCCGATATTACTGACCATGGGGTTTGACCCGGTGTGGCTCGGCATAATGATTGCCATTAATTTGCAAACCTCTTTTCTTACCCCTCCCTTTGGTTTTGCATTATTTTATTTACGCGGGGTTGCGCCGAAAGAGGTCGCCACTACCACGATTTATCGCGGTGTTATCCCTTTTATCGCAATACAGTTATTAATGCTGGCGATTATTGCCCGTTGGCCAGTTATTGTTACCGGCCTGCCTGCCGCATTGGCGCACTAACGCACTGATTGTTGTTTAAATGCCTAAACGCATCAGCGGAATAAATTGACAATTAGGCGCTTTGGCAACTTGTCATCATTACTTCTGCGCCAAAACTGGTTAGACTGGCTTCGATATAGAGTGATAAACCCTGAGATTACTGACCATGCCATCATGCATCACCCTTTACCACCATACACACCACGTAACACAGCTGTCACTTTAACTAACACGTTTTTTGAATAACGAGCCTTCTGAATTATGAACAGTATTGATGATAACCCCCAACCCAACGGCGAAATGTCGTTACAGACAATCGCAATGCCTAAGGACACCAATGCCAATGGTGATATTTTTGGCGGCTGGCTTTTATCACAAATGGATATTGCCGCTGCGGTCGCTGCGGGCAAGGTGGCTGGCGGCCGGGTAGTTACCGTTGCCATTGAGAATATGGTTTTTTTGGTACCCGTGCATGTCGGCGCAGTAGTGGGCTGCTATACCGAAATTGTGAATATCGGCCGCTCTTCTATTCAAGTATTGGTAGAAGTATGGATTGATAAAGCCAACAGCAAAGAAAAAATCAAAGTCACCGAAGGCTTATTTGTGTTTGTTTCTATTGACGACAAAGGCGTCACTCGGACGGTAGAAAACTCTGCTTAAGCCTTTTGCGCACTGTACTGCTGCTCTGCAAATTGCTTTAAACCTTGAGCACAACGATTAAAACCCGCTTCAATATGTGTACCAAAATTCTCTAGCATTGCGGGCATAAACTCACCGCTAAATTCATCAATGGTGAAGTATGTACAGCTGTGCTCATCAACCTTATTCAATCGCTGTGTGCGGCAGGCATGCACAGGATCGCCAGGCTCATTTTTCATTGACCAGGCAATCGATTTATTCGGCGTAATCTCGGTAATGTATTCAACCTGCTCTTGTAGGCCATTGCCCAGGTCAGTCATCATTTCAACGGGCGAACCCATTGTTAACTCGGCTTTTATTTGCGGGCAAAACGCGTTCCACAAGCCGTAGTTATCAAAATCAACCAATATTTGCCAAACAGTTTCAACCGGCGCCTGAATCAACACCTCTTCAGTGGCTACCGCGTTTTCAGTGATCAATTGCGAACACCCCTTATTAGGTTTATTTAATGTCAGATTTGGCGCTAAATATTTATTGACCGCTGGCGCGCATATCATAGTAGGCGTGTTCACTAATGCGATGGTAGTCGACCACGCTGTCGCGATACGCTTTATATGATTGATAAACTTTATTAAACAGCGCATCGTTATCGGCATTTTCCTGTAACACTTGCTCTGCGGTCACGCGCAGCTTGTCAACAATATCCTGCGGGTATGGGAGTATCGCAACACCTTGCTTTTGTAAGTCAATTAACGCAGCGTTATTGCGCGAGGTATATTCATCGAGCATGTCCTGATTAATTGCCCGCGCCGCGGCTTCAACAATGGCCACCAGATCATCGGGCAGCGTTGCAAAGGCATCTTTATTAATAATTAATTCAATGCTAGGGCCAGGCTCTTGCCAGCCCGGGTAGTAATAATATTTGGCGACATTATGAAGACCGAAAGCCAAATCGTTATAGGGCGCCACCCACTCCGCCGCATCAATAACACCGGTTTGCAGCGAAGTAAAAATTTCGCCGCCAGGCATATTGACCGCGGTACCCCCTGCGCGGGCAAACACTTCGCCGCCCAGGCCAGGAATACGCATTTTTAAACCCTTAAAATCATCAATGGTTTTAAGTTCTTTATTAAACCAGCCGCCCATTTGTATACCCGTATTACCACAGGCAAGAGGAATTAAATTAAATGGCTCGTAGGCTTCGCGCCAAAGTGCAAGACCACCGCCATGATGCAGCCAGCCATTCATCTCTTGGGCATTTAAACCAAAAGGTACCGATGTAAATAACGGTGCAGCGGGTATTTTGCCTTTCCAATAGTACGCCGCGCCATGCCCCATTTCAGCCGTGCCATTTGATACCGCGCTGAACACCTCCAGTGCCGGCACGATCTCACCCGCGGCATAAACTTTAATTTTTAACCGTCCATCACTCATCCGATCAACCAGCTTGGCAAAATTTTCAGGGGCAACACCCAGGCCGGGAAAATTTTTAGGCCAGGTTGTGACCATTTTCCATTTAAAACTCTGCTGCTTGTTAACTGGCTCGCTGCCCTCAGATCCACCTGAGTCACTGCCACCACAGGCCGATAGCACAGTGGCAAACAAAGCAATAAAAATGCATTTTTTTAGCTGCGTCATAAAACTGATTCCCAAGGTTTTAACTGGCGGTTTTGCCCTTAGGCTAAACGGCTTCTAAATTGGCGTAGGCAGCAACCAACCATTTGCTACCTTCCTGGTGAAAGTTCACTTGCACACGCGCATTGCTGCCCTGGCCTTCGATATTCAGCACCACTCCCTCGCCGAAAATCTTGTGCATTACGTGTTGGCCCAGCACCAATCCGGTCTCGTGATTTTCGCTAGCGTAAGACATACCAGCACTGACCGGGCGGGTGACCTGAGCATTGACTCGCACTTCTTTAATACAGTCTTCTGGAATTTCGCGAACAAAGCGCGATACCGCGTTAAAGGACTCCTGCCCATACCAACGCCGCGATTCGGCATACGTTAAATACAAATGCTGCATTGCCCGGGTAATACCTACGTAGCAAAGCCGTCGCTCTTCCTCAAGCCGGCCCGGTTCCTCGACTGACATTCTATGAGGAAACAGGTTCTCTTCGATACCGGCCAAATACACCACCGGAAACTCAAGACCCTTGGCCGAGTGCAGCGTCATTAACTGCACCGCATCGGTGTATTCATCGGCTTGTTGGTCGCCGGCATCTAATGCCGCTGTATCGAGAAATTCACGCAATGCGCTGCCTTCATCGCTTTCGGGTTCAAACTGCCGGGTTGCGTTGAGCAGTTCCTGCAGGTTTTCAACTCGGGCCTGGCCTTTTTCGCCGGTTTCTTTACCGTGAAACGCGATTAAATCGCTGGCCTCCAACGCGTAGTTGGCAAAGTCCTCAAGTGATAAACGCTTGGCAGCATCAGCACAATCATTCACCAATTCAATAAATCCAGACAGTGCTGTGGCGGCACGCTTGGTTAAACTGCCATCGCTAAGCATTTGCTCTGCCGCGCGCCATAGCGATACATTAGCTTCACGCGCCCGCACACGCAGCGCCTCTACCGTCTTATTACCAATCCCTCGCGTTGGCGTATTTACCACCCGCTCAAAAGCGGCATCGTCTTCGCAGGCATAGGCCAGGCGCATATAGGCAACCGCGTTTTTGATCTCTAATCGGTCGTAAAAGCGCTGGCCACCATAAATCCGGTACGGGATGCCGGTGCGAATCAACTCCTCTTCGATCACCCGCGACTGAGCATTCGAGCGGTACAGTACCGCCTGCTCAGAGCGAAGTAAGTAGTCACTAACATGTGTTTCAATGCGCTCGACAATAAACCGTGCCTCGTCCTGCTCGTTAAAACCGGCATAAAGCAATATCGGCTCACCGGCATCGCCTTCAGTCCATAGGTTTTTACCCAGCCGATCTGGGTTATTGGCGATCACGGCATTAGCGGCATCGAGAATACGGGAGGTTGAGCGATAGTTTTGCTCTAACTTAACCAGCTCTGTGCCAGGAAAGTCCTCACTGAACTGCTGGATATTTTCAATTTTTGCACCGCGCCAACCGTAAATTGACTGGTCGTCATCACCCACTACGGTAATGGTATTGTTATTACCCGCCAACACCCGCAGCCAGGCGTATTGAATGGTGTTGGTGTCCTGAAACTCATCAACCAATATATATTGAAAGCGCTGTTGATAATGGTTTAGCACGCTGGGGCTTTTTAGCCACAGTTCGTGAACACGCAATAACAGCTCGCCAAAATCCACCTGGCCGGAGCGCTCGCAAGCCGCCTCGTAGGCCTGGTAAATACTCACCAGCGTTTTTTCATAGGGGTCATTGTGATGGTCAACGTGTTTGGCGCGTCGCCCTTCATCTTTATGACCGTTGATATACCACTGAATCGACTTCGGTGACCAGCGGGTTTCATCCAGCTCATGTTCTTTTAGCAGCCGCTTAATCATGCGCAGCTGGTCATCGCTGTCGATAATTTGAAAATTCTCGGGCAGGCCAGCATCGCGCCAATGGGTTTTTAACAAACGATGCGCCAGGCCGTGAAAGGTGCCAACCCACATGCCTTGCGGAGTCAGCTGTAGCAATTCACCGATACGAGCGCGCATTTCGCGCGCGGCTTTATTGGTAAATGTCACCGCCATAATCGACGCGGCTGAGGCGCCCTGGACTTGTAAAAGCCAGGCTATGCGATGAACCAGCACCCTTGTCTTACCGCTTCCAGCACCAGCGAGCACTAACAAACTTTTTTTATCGCAAGAGACGGCCTCACGTTGGGCGTTATTGAGCGAATCTAAAATGCGGGAAACATCCATAAAAATTAATTCTACTGCGCAGTTGTTAGGGCGTTTATTGGGTAGAAAGTGCAGCAACACAATATACCGTGTGATTTATATACATGCTAACTTTTTTAAGAAATTGTTGGTAATACTTGTTTTTTAACGAGTTATTCACTTGCGCTGGCGCATTGCTGTCGCGTTTAATAAAGCCATTGGAAGCAGGGGCGAAGCAATGCAAGGTTTTCTCGCGTGAGTGCCGACTCAATATTTGGTGCTGCCGCATTTGAAAATGCCAAACTATTGGCAGGCAGGATCGACATCAAGCAGCGTTTGCAGCTTGCCATTGCCAAGGCTCGGCTGCGAAAAAAGTCACTTGCGCTGCTGTTTATTGACCTCGATCGTTTTAATACCGTTACCTCAACGCTAGGGCCAGAAGTTGGCCAACAGCTATTAGATGTTATCTCCGATCGGCTTGGCCATGCAATTAATGGCGACCATATATTAATGCATTTGGGCTCGGATGAGTTCGCGGTATTAATAGAAGGTATTGATAACGCCTCACAACTTCGTCAGCTTGGCAATCGCCTACTCAATGTTATTCGCAAGCCGGTGTTTATTGAGCACCAGGAACTCATGACCACGGCCAGTATTGGCATTAGTCTTTACCCTAACAAAGCCGATTGCGAGCAAACGCTGTTACACCAGGCCATTACTGCATTGCAGGGTGCCAAAGAGGTGGGTGGCGATAGCATTAAGTTCTACACCCGCAGTGGTTCCAACTCTTCATCGTTGCGCAGACTCAATATTGAAATTGAGTTGCGTCATGCGATTTCACGCAAAGACCTCACCGTTCACTATCAACCGAAAATGGATTTAGCCTCTGGCCATATCACAGCGCTAGAAGCGTTAGTGCGCTGGCAGCACGATGACCTCGGCTGGATATCGCCTTGTGAGTTTATTCCTATTGCTGAGAGTGCGGGGTTGATTTCGGGCATTGGTGAAATGGTATTGGAGACGGCCTGCAGGCACGGTGCCAAGTGGATTGAAGACGGTGTACCCAATGCAAAGATTGCGGTCAACCTATCGGCTAATCAATTGCGTCGGCAGGATATGCTGGTGCAGATCAAGCGAATTCTTAAGCGAACCGGGTTCCCGCCTGAGCAGTTAGTGATTGAATTAACTGAGTCGTTGTTAATTGATACTCTTGATAAAACCACTGAGACTTTAAAGGGTTTAAGGGAAATGGGTATTGAGATAGCGATAGATGATTTTGGTACTGGTTATTCGACGTTTAAATTATTGAAGCGTTTACCGGTCGATATTTTGAAAATCGACCAGATGTTTATTTCGAATTTACTCGATAACAAAGTTGATGCGGCCATTACCCGCGCGATTATTGATGTTGCACATGCATTGGATATGCGTGTTATTGCCGAAGGCGTCGAGAACGCAGAGCATGTGACTCTGTTACAGGCCCTGGGTTGCGATTCTATTCAGGGGTTTTATTTAAGTGAAGCATTGCCTCGTGCTGACATTACCAAGTTATTAAAAGTTGGGGTGCCAGGCAAAACCAAATTGCGTGAAGAAGACAGGCAAGACGCTGCGCAAGAAGAACTGGCACTGGCTTAAGCCTTTCGCGTCAGCTCAGACGATTGAATACCCCGCCTCATAAACAAGCGCTGTTTTTTTATAGCAACAACCTGCAATGCGAAGCCTATCTTTTCACGCCAGTTGACTCAGGCGGCAATTTAGCTATTGATGTAAAAGCCACGATTATTCTTGGCCAGGGTTTTGGTTGCCTATGGCAATTTGGTTGTAACACCGCGATTCAATCGTATGTTGATGCGGGCTATGCAGTATTTGCCTTTAACTATCGCGGCTTTGGCGAAAGCGAAGGCGAGCCCCGGCAATTTATCAACCCGCATATGCAGGTTGAAGACTGGTTAGCGGCAATTGAATTTATCAAAGCGCGCGATGACTTGCCCGGAGCGATTGTGTTATGGGGTTCATCGTTTTCGGGAGGGCATGTATTAACGGCGGCGGCGGCTTGTGATGGTATTACTGCGGTGCTTGCGCAGGTACCGCATTGTGATAGTCGTTCGGCGTTTAAGCATGTCGGTTTAAAAAAGAGCCTGTCGGGTTTATCGCATGGGCTTTTTGGTGGCCTGGCTGCGTTGTTTGGGCATGAGCATAGTATTGCGATTGTTGCCGAGCCTGGCGAGCGAGCGGCGGGGTTAAGTTATGCGGGGTGGAAGCAGGCGTATCTTGGGATGGTTGATACCAGCTGTCGCTGGGAGAACAAGATACCGGCGCGGTGTGTGTTGACTGGGAGCGATTACAACCCGATTGATACTGCGGGGGAAATTCAATGCCCGGTTTATATTGCTTACGGGGAGTATGATCAGGGGATATTGGTGAGTGATGTTGAGGCGACGATTAAGAGGATTCCTAATTGTCAGGCATGGAAGTTTGAGGGGGATCATTTTGATGTTTATGATGGTGGGAAGGTGAATTTGGAGAATATTAAGCGGCAATTAACGTTTTTGGATGGGGTTTAAGTCTTTAGTATTTTTTGAATTGCTTACAAGGTTCAATGCATTGGGTGCACCGCTGGGGAGTTGATTTTCTTTTGGTTGGTAGGGAAAGAAACGATTTACTATTTTACTGGATTGCTTACAGAGCTTGCTTTACGGGGTGCCCCGCTGGGCAGTCACTTTGATTCGCCTCGCTCACCCTTCGGGTCGCCTTTCAGGCGCGCAACGCTTCGCTGTACCCCGTCAGCCCTAGTTGGACCCGATTGGTTGTTTGAATAAGAGAGGGTTTTGGTTCATCGTTTACCCAAAGAGGAAATGATGATGCCCAGAAAACCGAGTGCTGAGAAAACCGTGCGTGACATTCGTCGCGCTACCCGTAAACG
>CBFHXO010000046.1:0-21568 GCA_965659815.1 Pseudomonadales bacterium | reverse complement strand
GGATTGGCTGGTGGCCTGGTTATGATTAAGCTGGGTATTAACCGCGCGCTATGGCTATTTGGCCTGGTGCAAGTGGTGAGTATTTTAGGGTTTGCATTGCTCGCTGAAGTGGGTGCAAACCCGCTGTTATTAGGCGTAGTGGTAGCGCTGGAGTATTTAGGGGTTGGCCTGGGTACTGCTGCTTTTACTGCTTTTATTGCGCGTGCGACTAATCCGCTATTCGCTGCAACTCAGTTTGCGTTGTTCACCGCATTAACATCCGTGCCTCGAAATGTCGCTAACGCGATAACCGGTTTAATTGTTGAAACTATTGGTTGGACATCGTTCTTTATATTATGCACCGTGTTAGCGGTACCGGGTATGCTACTGCTATTTAAAGTAGCGCCCTGGAATGGTGACGAAAATGATAAGCCGCAATCGAATTAGCGGCAGCTCGAATTTAGGGTCGCCACTGATAGCTGGTTAGTGAAATTTTACCATCGCGGACTAATATGCCTTCGCTTTTTAAGCGCATTATTTGTTTGTTATACGAGGGTGATAATTTTGCCAGTGAGACTTTCCCTTGCGCGTTAATTACCCTGTGCCAGGGTATTTTAGTATTCGCGGGTAAGCCTTTTAACGCACTGCCCGCAAAGCGAGCTGCGCCAGGCAAGCCCGCTAGTGCAGCGATCTGACCATAGGTTGCTACCTTACCAGTGGGGATACTGTGCACAGCCTGCCAAATCCTTTCCCGCTGTTGGCTGGAATCTTCAGTAGCGGCATTAGTCTTAACGGGTACTTTGCTTTTCGTTTTTCGCACAGGGTTTAGCTCTATTGCGCTAGGCGCCGTACAGTGGTTTAAGTTCAGATGATGTTGCGGTATCAGCGCTTTTAGCTTTGTTGAGCTTAATACTATTAATGGCCTTTAATAGGGGCTCGCCATTCCAGGGTTTATTAACCGTGCTATCGCTAAATAAGTAGCTATCCAACTCTGCCATTGCAATGTTGAGTTCAGCGTTATTTGCCGTTGCCGAGAGAGTCCGCGGTTTGCCCGACAATAGTGCCGCGCTTGCCGCTGTATTGTGATTTGTATTATGACTCCTGTGGTTACTTGCGTGGTGGTGCTCGTAGGCTGTTAGCCAGTGCTGCAAAAGCCGTTTGGCGTTTACGGCATCACCTTGTTTGCAGGCGCTGCTAAGCTCGCTACGCACTTGTTTTAATAGCGTTGTGTTTTGCGGTTGCTCTTCCATTACGCGACTGTTAGGACGATTGCGCAGTGCGAAGTAAGTAATAAAGCCAAGCGTTAGCAACCATAATAATGTCATTGTAATCGCCAGCCCTTGCCAAAAACGCTGCGTTGTTGCCGTCGCCGCTACTATAGGCGATGCATTGACAGTGGGTGCAGCTTCACTGGTACTGTTATCCGCATCAGTTTCATTGCTTGCGCTGGTATCGACAGTGGGTGAGGTCAACGAAGGTAAAACCGCTATGGTTTTCTCAGGAAGTTCAGCAATTTCCCATTGCTGAGTGTCAGTATTCCACCACGGTAGTTTTATTGCTGGCAAGGTATAACGGCCAGGGCGGGTAGGCACCATTGCAATGGTGTCGGTACGTTTACTGGCAATACCGCCAACGAACTCCTGGTTTAACAATTCCGGCTTTTCCGAGTAGCTATTAATACCGTCGGGCATGGTAACCGCTATCGTGGGCAGCAAATCCGCTGGTAAACCTTTGGCAACCACTGAGATCGAGCGGGTTATCGGTTCGGCAACCCGCGCCTGTTGCTTCTCGCTGGATAATTCTTCACTTATGGTTACCGATTGCGCCGGTAAAAATACTTGGCCGGTTGGCAACTTGTTGGCAGGTCGTTCGGTGACGCTGACAGCAATGGGTTTGGACTCAAGTCGAAGCTCTTTACCACGTGAAAATGGGTCAAAGCCAAAACTGCGACGCTGATTATTTGGTAGCAGCGCGCTAAGCGTTTGCGCCGGTATTGTCGCGTTGTCAGGCTGATTAAAGAATATCGCGTAACGCTTTTCTGTCACATTGTAATTGTTGCCGCCTATGCTTCGAGTGTAGTTTTTATCTTCGAGGGCGATCACTTCGGCGTTATCAATGCTCAAGGGGGCAATTTCAGCGTTATTTAAACGCACCCGGTAAATCACCCGATAGGTATAGAGCAATTGTCCGCCAACAATTACTTCGGGCTGGTCCACTTCTGACTCAATCATCACCGACTGGTCGGTTAGGCCGCTGGGTACTGGCAGAGGTTTGTTTACTTTTATTTTAATCGCTTTGGATGATCGGCCGTTTAATCGCAATGGTGGAATTAAACTCGAGCCAACTTTGCGCGGCGCCAACATTAGCACCAGTGTTTTGTTGGATTCAGTTCGACCATTAATCATGGCAATTTCGGTTTGTGATGAACGGTTAAGAATAGTAAAGTTAATTTCAATGCTGGATAAATCTAACGCATCCAGGTCGCCTCCGGTGTTGTCGCGAATTTCCAGTCGCAGTGTTTCATTAAGCGCGATTTCCTCACGCTCGGCAATAAGCTGTAAGGCCCAGCTGCTGTTAGGCAGTAATGCCAGCAGTGTGATTATTAGCGTGACGATTAACGGAAAGTACGCCAGCATACCTGGCGCAAAAGCTGTAGTTTTTTTAAACGCTTTTACCATATTTGACCATTCTCTCTTTCATCAATCACTTTGCCTTGTTGCTCGCGAACTTGGCGCTCGTATTTAAACTTGCGTCGTAGCAAGCCGCCAGGATCGTCGGGGATTTTCTTTAGCCACTGGTTTAATTTGGCTTGTTGTTCGGCATCCAGTTGTTGCTCTGCAGTCAATACCTGGCTTTGGTCAGTGTCGGACTCTTGTCCGGACTGCGGGTTTTGCATCTGAGCTTGCTTTTGTTGTGTTAGCTGTTCTTGCTGCTGGTCCTCTTCGCGCGCGGCTTGTTGATTTAATAATTGCTCGGCGGCCTGCTCATCAACTTGTTGTTGATCTTGCTGCTGCTCATTCTGTTGTGATTGTTGTTGCGACGATTGTTGCGACGATTGCTGTGACTGTTGATCAGATTGCTGCTGAGAATCGGACTCTGATGGTGAAGGTTGCTGTTGGCTGTTTTGTTGCTTATTTTTTTGCTGATCGCCGTTTTGCTGATTATTATTTTGCTGCTGCGAATCCTGCTGGTTTTGATCTTTTTGCTGTTGTTGCTGCTGTTGTTTAAGCGATTCTACCAGCGCCTTCGCTTGTTTGGCTTGCTCTGAGTTCGGATTTATTTTTAGCGACTGCTTGTACGCGTCGATAGCACCATCGAGATCACCAGTATATGCCAGTGCGTGGCCACGATTGTAATGCGCTGCCGCTGTATGATTAGCTTCGGTATCGGCGTCTGGCGTCAGCGTTTCTACAGCGTTTTTATAATTACCAGCATTAAATTCTGCAATACCTTTCCACTGGGGGTTGTTAAAAATTTCGGCCGCCGCCTTGTGCTGCTGCTGTCGCTCTAGTTCATAAGCGCGTTGGTCGCGGGTTTGCCATAAATCCTGCCAGCTAAAATCGTCTAATATGTCGGCCTTGATTTCGCTGGAAGGAAACAGATAAACCATTAAAAATAGGCTGAGTAACCAGCCGCGGCGAAAGCTTGCTAATGCAAATGGAATCAGTAGTAGCGCCAACGTTGCACCGCGATCGTTCCAGCTATCACCCGTTTGCAGGTTTTGCTGCTGACGATTGGCTTTATCATCAGTATTGGCTTGCTGATTGTACAACCGCTGTAGCGTTGATTCGCTTAAGATAAAATCGATGTCGGTATTATCGGCATGCATATCGAGGTAGCTTCCACCGGTAGCACGTGTAATTGATTGCAAACGGATGCGGGTGAGCGGGGCATTAACCACGCGGCCACTGTTGTCTTTAACAAATTTGCCCGAGGGTAGTGGTACTGGGCCACCGGTTTCTGTTCCTATACCAACAATCACCAGCTCACTATTGCGCTGCGCGACTAAATCACTGACTGCGCTTACGTCTGCCGCTAAGGCTTCGTCGGTAAACCAGGCAATTTTCGCTCGACTGATACCAGCGTTTTCCAGTATTTGGTTAGCGCTTTTAAATGCAGCAATGGCATTACTGCCAATGCTGGGCATAATTCCTGGTGCCAGCGATGGCACCAGCGCGGCAATGGTGCTGGCATCATCGGTCAGTGGCGATACAATATGTGCATCGCCGGAATAGGCGATTAATGCGGTTTGCCCAGCCTCACGCTGTTTAAGCAGTTCAAGTAATTTGTAACGGCTGCGCACCAGGCGCGAGGGTTTTATATCGGTCGCGTGCATCGATAGCGTTAAGTCGGCAATAATCACCAGCGCATCAACTTTTTGCTCGGTGACTGTTGGCAGTTTTTCCCAGCTGGGCCCGGCCAGTGCAATCACTGTAATGCAGCAGCCCGTAGCAGCTGCCAATAGTGGTAGTGCGCTATGACGATTGCTGCGAGTATTTGCCGGGTTGTCCAGTAGGTGCTCGATAAGCTCGGGGTCTATCAAATCATACCAGTTACTGCTTTTATTGCGCAGGCTGTTTAAAGCAATAAACGCAAGGAATAAAGGTATAAAAGCCCATAGCCATTGTGGGCGAATAAACTGAAACTGTTCAATTAACTCAATCATGGCTTGGTATTACGTGACACAATAGGACGATTTACTGGATCGGCTAGCTCCGCTTGGGCTGCGCGACGCTTTAACCTTGTAATCAGTTTAAGCAGTATTAACGTGCACACCGCTATTAGTGAAACCGATAGCGGGTAGTAAAATAATTGTGTTGTTGGTCTATAGAAGCGGGCCTCCTGGTCTACCGGTTCGAGTTTATCCAGTTCGGCATAAATCGCTTCGAGTTCTTCTGTATCTTTGGCGCGAAAGTATTGACCGCCGCTAAGTTCGGCAATTTGCTTTAGGGTATTTTCGTCAAGATCGCGCGAGGGGTTGCGGGTGCGATTACCAAAAAACGATCGCTCTACAATGCGGTCGGCGCCAACCCCAATGGTATGGATACGAATAGAGTTTTCGATGGCGAGTCTGGCGGCATCCAATGGTGCAACTGCACCAGCGTTATTGGCGCCATCGGTTAAAAGTATCAGTGTGCGTGACTCCGCTGGACGCTCAACCAGCCGCTTAATTGATAGGCCAATAGCATCGCCAATAGCCGTTTTCTGGCCGGCAAAGCCAAGCTGCGCTTCTTGCAGCAGCTGGTTAACGGTATCGGTGTCGTAGCTGAGCGGTACTTGTAAATAGGCCTGATCAGCAAACAGTATTAAACCCAGGCGGTCGCCGCTGCGGCGTCGGATAAAATCGCCCAGTACATATTTAACGGCGTCAATGCGGCGTGCGTTGGTATCAGCGATAATCAAATCACGCTCGTCCATACTGCCGGAGATATCCACTGCCAGCATCATATCGCGCGCTTCGGTGGGTAGTTTAATGGCTTCACCACTGGCGATAGGACGATTGACTGCTATCAATAAACACAACCATGCGAGCACTAACAGTGCAGTATTAAGCCGCGATTGTGTGCCGCGCTCACGATAGTCACTAGCAACCTGGTCGAGTTCATGAGCGAATGGCACCCGCAATGCTGGCGATTGATCATTAACCGCAGGTAGCCAGTGATATACTAGCCAGGGCAGCGGTGCCAATAAAAACAACCAGTAGGTTTCAAAGCTAATCATACCGGCTGGCTACCTTGATTAATTGTTGCTGTTTTTACGCTGCCAAGCCAGTGCTCTACCACTTTGTGTAAGGCGATGATTTTTTCCGGCGCGGCTGCCGCAGCTTGTGTTGAGTAAATGTCGAGTAACAGTCGGCCGCTATCGGTGTTAAACAGCGTTTGCCCCGCCAGCTTGTCGAGTTGGGCAAGCCAGGCCTGGCCATGCAGTGGCGCAATCCCCAGTGTAGGAAATTGTTGTACGCAAAAACGGCGCAGCAGTTTATTGCAGTCGAGCAAATACTGTTGCGCATTAGCACAGCTTCGGTAGTTTTCTATGAGCTGACCGGCTTCTTTAATCGCGGCTCGTTTACGTGCCTTGCTGCGATAGTCTTTTAGCAGCCATCGGTAAATTGCAATAAACGAGACCATGATCACAATACCCAGCACCCACCAACCTGGAGCCAATGGCCACAAGCCCGGAGCTTCTGGCAGCATGAGTGGTGGTAGTTGATCCAATGGATTGGCGGTGTTCACGCGCGATTCCTTTTACGCCGACGATTGGCCTGGTAGTACCGGCGTAACAGTAAGCCTGCGTCCTGGTCGGTGCCAATGGCCAGGACCGGAATATCGTGGCTACCAAGTTGCTGCTTAAGCTGTTGCCAGCGCGATTCAAAGCCCGCAGCAAAGTCCTGTCTGAGTTGCGGGTCGGCAAGGTTATATGTACGCCGCTTGATGCCGTCAGTAAATACGCTACCGGCATCGCCAAATACACCGCCCGCGCCACGGGGTAAGTGCTGCTCCATCGGGTCGCTAATAAACAGGGCATTAATATCGCAATGCTTCTTTAGCAAGTGTAGTTGTTTAATGCCCTCTTGGTTAAGGCCGATAAAATCACTTATAACAAAAATGGCGCTGCCTGGTTTGGCTATGCGCCGCAATTCAATGATAGCCTCGTTAATCATGTCGGGATTGGCTGTAGATGAAATGCTGGCTGTCGTATTAAACCGGTTTATCGAACTTAATAATTGCAATACCGCCGACTTGCTTCGGGCAGGGCGAATATCGTGATGTGCACTGTCGTTAAATACCAGCCCGCCAATTCGATCGTTCTGTGCCAGCGCAGCCCAGCTAAGCAAGCTAGCCAGCTCGGCGGCTTGTACCGACTTAAAACAACAGCGGCTGCCAAAAGCCATGCTTTGACGCTGGTCTACTGCTACCAGCACCGGGCGCTCGCGTTCCTCCTGATAAAGTTTCGTGTGGGCGGTTCCGGTGCGCGCGGTGACCCGCCAATCGATCGCACGAATATCGTCGCCGGGTTGGTATTGCCGGATCTCTTCAAAATCCAGGCCGCGGCCACGAAACTGGGTTTTAATATCGCCCGCTAGCTGGCTCAAGGCTTTGCTACGCGCAAATAGCCGTAAATCGCCAACACTGTGGCGTAGTTCGATTAACTGTTTAAGTTGGGTTTGGGCACCAGTTGCCATAATCGTTTCTTCAGCGCGTCAGCTATTTAGCGTTAGTCAACGGCGCCGGTTAAATCACCGGTACCCGGCTAAGCAAGCTGCTAATAACCTGGTCAGCATCGATACCATTGGCCTCAGCTTCAAAGCTGATAATAATTCTATGGCGCAGCACATCGTGGGCAACTGCTTGTACGTCCTCGGGTGTGACAAACTCGGCACCGCGCAACCAGGCGTTGGCGCGCGCGCAGCGATCCAGTGCCAGTGTTGCGCGTGGGCTGGCACCGTAGTCGAGCATATTGGCGAGTGTGGTCGCCTGTGCGTCGTTTTGTATCCCTTGGTCATAACGTTCAGGTGAGCGAGTGGCGATAACCAGCTGGACAATATATTCCGCAACGGCATCGGACATATGCATAGCTAGCACTGCCGCGCGAGCCTCGAGGATGCTGTCGCTACCAATCAGGGTTTTGCTGCTGGCCTGCGCCGTAGCAGAATCATCTCGTTGTTCTTTTTGTGTAAGTTCGATCATTTCCTCACGAACCAGCCGCAGGATATTGCGCTCTGCTTCGGCGTCGGGGTAGTCAACCACTACATGCAGTAAAAATCGGTCTAGCTGGGCTTCGGGTAGCGGGTAAGTGCCCTCTTGCTCAATAGGGTTTTGGGTGGCCATAACCAAAAACAACGGTGGCAGCGGGTAGGTGGTTTTGCCCACGCTAACCTGGCGCTCGGCCATTGCCTCTAATAATGCGGCCTGTACTTTGGCCGGGGCGCGGTTAATTTCATCGGCCAATACTAGGTTATGAAACATCGGCCCGGGTTGAAATTCAAAGTCGCCGGTTTGCGGCCGAAATATATCGGTGCCGGTAACATCGCCGGGCAGCAGGTCGGGCGTAAACTGAATGCGTTGAAAACTGCCGTTAATTTCGTCGGCCAAACAGCGAATCGCCCGCGTCTTTGCCAGCCCAGGGGCGCCTTCAACCAGCAGGTGGCCGTCGGCGAGCAGGGCCATGACCAGTCGGTCTACCAACGCGGGTTGGCCAATAATCCGGTCGGTAAGTTGTTGTCTCAGGTTTTGAATAATCGATTGTGTATCGGATGTTGTCATAAAGCAGGTTTAAGTCCAAATATGTCTATCAGCTTGTCGGGGTGATTTGTCGACCTTGTGTGCTCCGTTTGGAGTCGGCGGTATTGTATAGAAACCAGGGCAGTTTTTATAGCTGTTCAAGCCTTGGGGTGAAAGTCTTAAGTTAATGATTTGAGTGGTAAAAGACAGCTGTTGGGGTAGAAAAGTTTCGTCTTTTTGGGCGTCTTGGCGAAAAAACAATAGCTGTTGTCAATTCGGCTATGCTTAAACGTGCTTGGTTAAAAAATGGCGTGGTTCTCAAGGTCGTTGTCAGCGCTTGCCAACCGCCTGCTTCTCTAAGAATTGATGAGTGTTTTGAACAATCCCAATTTTAAAAGGAAATTACAATGAGACAGTTCGATAATGATGCAGATGGTGGTTTAGGTAGTGAGAGCTGGGCCACGGCATTTGCCGACGCCGTAACGCAGAACAGCGTAGGGGAGGATTTAGTTACGCTGTACGCCGATGCATTCCACCGGGATACCGCCACGACTTTGATGCGCAGGCGGCGCTGGGTGATGTTGAGCTGATTGATCGATTAGCTGGCGAGGAAGAAATCGCCATGCGTTTGGTGCGTGATTACAACGGCAAAGAGCAGCATTTTAGTTTTCGCTTAATGCGTAAGTCCGAGTCGATTGCCTTGTCGGATGTATTGCCGATTCTTGAGAACTTTGGTTTGCGGGTATTGGGCGAGCGGCCTTACGAAATTGTTAATGCGACCGGCAACTCGGTATGGTTGCATGTATTTGCTCTGGAGTATTGCCCTTGTGGCGATCAGCCACAAGCGGTTGATATCGATACGGTTGCACCAGCTTTTGAAACCGCGTTTACCCAGGTATGGCACGGCCATGCCGAGAGCGATTTATTTAATCGCCTGATCTTTGCCATTGATATCGACTGGCGCGCCATTGCCATGCTACGCGCTTACTCGCGCTATATGAAACAAATCAACCTCCACTATACTCGCCCATTTGTAGCTAATACGCTGGCCAAGCATGCTTCTTTAAGTGCGCTGCTAACCCAGTTATTTCAATTGCGTTTTGCGCCATATGAAATAGGCAGCACTGAGTTGTGCGACCTCGAATGCGAGCTGCTTGAAACTGCATTAATCGAAGGCCTGGATGCCGTTGATAACTTAAGCGAAGATAAAATTATTCGCCAGTACTTGACGCTACTAAAAGCCACACTCAGAACCAACTTTTACCAGCTACAAAATAACGGTGAAGCGAAACCTTATTTCTCGTTTAAGTTTGATGTTAGCAGTATTCCCGAGGCGCCTAAGCCGCGACCGATGTTTGAGATTTTTGTTTACTCGCCCAGAGTCGAAGGCGTTCACCTGCGTTTTGGGAAAGTGGCGCGCGGTGGCTTGCGCTGGTCCGATCGCCAGGAAGATTTTCGTACCGAAGTGCTTGGCCTGGTAAAAGCCCAGCAGGTGAAAAACTCGGTTATCGTGCCCATGGGTGCTAAGGGTGGCTTTGTCTGCAAACAGGCGCCATCATCGTCAGATCGCGAGGCTTTTCAGGCTGAAGGTGTTGCCTGCTATCGCACATTTATTTCTGCGTTACTTGATGTCACCGATAACCTGAAAGACGCTGAAGTAATTCCGCCGGTGAATGTGGTGTGCTGGGATGGTGCCGATCCTTACCTGGTAGTCGCCGCCGACAAAGGCACGGCCACGTTTTCGGATCTTGCCAATGAAATTTCAGCGGACTATGGCTTTTGGCTGGGCGATGCCTTTGCTTCTGGCGGCAGCGTGGGTTACGACCATAAAAAAATGGGTATTACCGCGCGCGGTGCCTGGGTTTCTGTGCAGCGACATTTCCGTGAGTTGGGTTTAAATACACAGCAAGAGGATTTTACCGTGGTCGGTGTGGGTGATATGGCCGGCGATGTTTTTGGTAACGGTATGCTCTGTTCCGAGCATATCCGCCTGGTTGCCGCGTTTAACCACATGCATATTTTTATTGACCCCAACCCCGATGCGGCGGCCAGCTTTGCTGAGCGCAAGCGCTTGTTTGAACTGCCGCGTTCAAGCTGGAATGACTACAACAGCGATTTGATTTCTGCCGGTGGTGGTGTTTTTTTTCGGTCGGCAAAAACCATAGCGCTAACTGACGAAATAAAACAGCGGTTTGCCATTAACGCCGATGAATTGGCGCCTAACGAATTGATTAAGGCGATTTTACAGGCACCGGTTGATCTGTTTTGGAATGGCGGCATTGGTACCTACGCAAAAGCCACTACAGAGACTGATGACCAGGTGGGCGATCGTGCCAACGACGGTGTGCGTGTCAACGCTGCGCAGCTCGGTGCAAAAGTGATTGGTGAAGGTGGCAATTTGGGGGTTACTCAGCCGGCGCGTATGGAATACGGTTTGGCTGGTGGCCGCTGTAATACTGACTTTATTGATAATGCTGCAGGCGTCGACTGCTCTGATCACGAGGTCAATATCAAGATCTTGCTCAATGCCTTGATGGCCGATGGTGTTATGAACGAAGAAGATCGCAATCGCTTATTGGAGTCGATGACCGATTCGGTAGCTGATCTGGTATTGGAAAATAATTATCGTCAAACTCAGGCGATTAGTATGGCAGAGTTTGAAGCTGCCCAGCGCTCTATCGAATACCGCCGTTTGATTAGTCATTATGAGGTGCTGGGCAAGCTCGATCGCGAGTTGGAATTTATTCCCGCCGACGAAGTGCTAGCCGAACGCAAGGCTGTGGGCAAGGCGTTGACGCGCGCCGAATTATCGGTGCTAGTTTCCTACGGTAAGCTGACCTTGAAAGAGTCGCTGGTAGACAGCGATATTGCCGATGATAGCTATATTGCCAGGGCGGCGTACGGCGCTTTTCCTCAGGTCTTACAAGATAATTACTCACAGCAAATTGACAAGCACCAACTGCATAGAGAAATTGTTGCCACCCAGGTTGCCGGTGATCTGGTTAATCGTATGGGTATTACCTTTGTCCAGCGTATGCAGCAGGCCACAGGTGAATCCGAATCAACTATTGCCAAAGCCTATGTCGCTGTGCGCGAGTTATTTGATATCGATGCCCACTGGCGTGCTATTGAAGCACTGGATTACTCGGTAGATAACGCCTTGCAAAGCGAAATGATTTCGCAGCTGGTGCGACTGGTCAGACGCTCTACGCGTTGGTTGCTGCGCTCGCGCCGTGCGCAAATTGATCCGCAAAATGATATCAACTACTTTGCCGAAGCGGCTAAGTATTTGTCCACCCATGCTGGTGAATTATTGCACGGTGTGCAAGGTGAAGAATGGCAACAAAAAGTGGCGCGCTATGCCGACGCGGGCGTACCTTCGGCGCTGGCTAAATTTGTCGCCAGTGCGCGCTATTGCTACACCAGCTTTGCGATTGCCGAAGTGGTTGATCACGCGAAGGCAGATATTCGTGCGGTGGCAAGCTGTTACTTTACCTTGGGCGAGCGCCTGGAACTCAACTGGTTTGCCGACCAAATCGTGCAAATGGCAGTGGATAATTACTGGCAGGCGATGGCACGTGAGTCGTTTCGGGATGATTTAGAGCACCAGCAAACCACGCTGGCCGATAATTTAATAGTGACTGCCAACGGTGAATTTAGCGAAGCCAGCTTAAATAACTGGTTTGAGCAGCACCGCGCATATATCGATCGCTGGCACGGCATGATGGCCGAGCTGCGTTGTACCGAAGAGCTTGATCTGGCTATGTTTCCGGTCGCGATACGCGAACTGCTCGACTTGTCGCAGGCCAGTCAAAAAGCGCTGGGTAATGCGGCCTGATTTTATTGATGGCTACTGCATAAATTCCTGAGCACAAGTATTTTACGTATCATTAAGAGCCAGGCTTGCAACCGGCCCTTAAGCCCATTAAGCTCACGCGTTGAATTGCTGTTGGGTAGTTTAGGGCGCAGGGTTTGTTATCCGCGTGCCGTGTAAGCGCAGAGCATAAAGCCTTGTTTATTTTGTTACCGTATTTTCTTACCATGATTGATCGAAGCCGTGTTCATCGCAGCAAAACTGACCAAGCCAATGTTGACCGAACCATTATTGTCAACTTGGCAATTAACGTCGACGAACTGCTAAAATTATACAGTGGCAGGGCGCGCGACGTTGCTGCAGTTGCCAGCGACGGTAAGAACATTCGCTTTCCCGCGGAATCGCTTAAGCCCTTTGTCAGTCATAATGGCGTACAGGGCACGTTTGCCTTACGTATCGATAGCAATAATAAATTACTCTCCATTGATCGCCAGTTTGGCTTTTAGGTCGGCCTTTCGCCTCGGTCAGCTACCAACACTTGCACAGAGCCCTGACATTCGCCATAATCCGCGCCCTGTAGCGCCGCAGTGGCCGGCGGACAGTTCGCAATGGTGGCCCCAGCGGGTCCCCTCGCAACGATAGATGGTAAACTCCGCCAGGCCCGGAAGGGAGCAACGGTAGCTATCGACTCGTGTGCCGGGGTGTGGCTGGTTGGGGTTCACCACCCTAATTCCCCCTCATTCGCTCAACCTATTGCTTTGGATTCACTTCTCAGCGCTGTTTGTTGGTCAGCGTTATTGGTTTTTTTTGGCCCTTAGTTGCTGTACCTGGGTATCCGCTTTAGCGGGCGAAACGTGTATACTGCTCGGTCAGGATTCTAACCGGGTTGACCCAAACTATGTCATATCAAGTGCTGGCTCGTAAATGGCGTCCGCAAACATTCGAAGCCATGGTCGGCCAGACGCACGTGCTCAAGGCTTTATCCAATGCGCTGGAGCAGGGGCGCCTGCATCATGCCTACCTATTAACCGGCACGCGCGGCGTGGGTAAAACTACCATTGCGAGAATTCTTGCCCGCTGCCTTAATTGCGAAACTGGTGTCAGTGCAACGCCTTGTGGTGAATGTGCAACCTGTTGCGAAATTACCGAAGGCCGTAGTGTCGATTTAATTGAGGTCGACGCGGCCTCGCGTACCAAGGTTGAAGATACGCGTGAGTTACTAGATAACGTACAATATGCGCCATCGCAAAGCCGTTATAAAATTTACCTGATAGATGAAGTGCACATGCTGTCTAACCACAGTTTTAACGCGCTGCTAAAAACCCTTGAAGAGCCACCGCCACACGCAATATTTTTATTTGCCACTACCCATCCACAAAAGCTACCGCCCACCGTACTGTCGCGATGTTTACAGTTTCACTTAAAGAACTTAACACCGCAGCTAATCGTTGATCATTTAACCACTGTGTTTGACGCCGAGAGTGTCGGCTATGACGACGATGGTTTATGGACCATTGCCCGCGCGGCATCGGGCAGTATGCGCGACGCGCTGAGCTTGTCCGACCAGGCTATTGCCTTTGGTAGTGGTAGTGTGATGGGTGCCGGTGTCAATGAAATGCTGGGTACGGTAGATCAGGACGTACTTACGCAACTACTGGCGGCGATTGTCGACAACGACGCCGATAAAGCACTTTCGGTGGTTGCGGCCTACGCCGAGCGGGCGCCCGATTTTATTGGCTTAGTTGATGAGTTGCTTAAGCTGTTGCATCGCATTGCTGTTGAGCAGGCTGTGCCGGGTGCGGGTAGTGAGGGGCAGTTGTACCGCGCGTTTATTCAGCAATATGCACAATTAATCAGCCCTGAAGATTTGCAGCTGTATTACCAAAGTATTTTAATTGGCAAGCGCGACCTGGCTTTGGCGCCAGACCCGGTAACCGGTGTTGAGATGATTGTGCTGCGCTTGTTTGCGTTTAGAGTTGAGCAGAGCGATACGCTGACGAACGCTGGCGATACGTATAGCGAAGCATCGAGTCAGGAGAACCCGCCGGTAAAAAAGTCGGTAGCTGACCCGTCACCCGATACTGTTTTATCGGGTCAGGGAAAGTCGGGTCGCGAAACGTCGGTACAGTCTCCTAATGCAGGCCAGCCAAAGGTTACAACAGCACAAGCAAAAACCGATAAAAGTGAGCAGGCAAAAACACCTGCAGCATTGTTACGCGAAAGCCTCGACCGTAATGATCCACCAGCCGCTGCGTCTAAACCGCGTGAAAGCAGCCAGCCATTGGATAATTCGACCGACGCTGGTATAAACACAGCAGCATTGGCCAGCGATAGCAGCGAGCGTATTGACTATCCTTCGCTTAGCGATCTCAGCCCGCAGCGCTGGTGTGAAATTTTTTCGGCGCTGCCGTTAGGTGGTGTGGTGAGAACGGTAGCATCGTATTGCGTACCGATTAATATCAGTTCGAACCAGCAAGTGGAATTTGCGCTGGCAGAAGATAACGCGACTTTGTACAACGGGCAGCACCCTGAGCGCCTGGCCGAGGGTTTAACCATTTATTATGGCAAAGCGATTCAGGTGAATATTAAGCAGGTAGCCGACTGGGCATCGCTGGGCCTGGCCGGTGACATTGAAACCCCGGCCGACTATCGGGCGCGCATTAAAACCGAAGTGCAGGGTAACGCATTGGCATCGTTACAAGACGATGAAAATGTGCAGTCGATACTCGAAGCATTTGATGGTGAGCTGGATGCCGATACCATTAAATCACTCACCAGTAGCTAAAGATAATTAGCCAGAGACAGATAAATAAAGTTAAATAAAGACAAGTAACAGGCGGAACCGTTAAATGAAAGGTTTAAACGATATTATGAAGCAAGCGCAGCAGATGCAGGAAAAAATGCAGCATGCGCAAGAAGAAATTGCTCGTCTCGAAGTGATAGGTGAAGCCGCAGCCGGAATGGTCACAGTGGTAATGACCGGGCGTCACGATGTAAAGCGAGTCAGTATCAGCGATGAATTAATGTCCGAAAACAAAGAGATTCTCGAGGACCTGCTTTCCGCCGCGGTTAATGATGCAGTGCGTAAGGTAGAAAAAAATAATCAACAGCATATGTCTCAGCTTACTGGTGGCATCGACTTACCCGAAGGTTTTAAAATGCCGTTTTAAACGGCGAATCATCTATGTCGCACAGTCCACTGATACAAAATCTTATTGATGCTTTTTGTTGTCTGCCGGGGGTTGGTCCCAAGTCCGCCCAGCGCATGGCCATGCATGTGCTCGAAAAGCAGCGCGATGCCGGCTTAACGCTATCGGCTGCACTGGCTCAGGCGATCGATCGCGTGGGGCGTTGTAGCCGTTGTAGAATTTTAACTGAAGATACAGTATGTCATATCTGCGCTTCGGCGAGCCGACAAGATAACGTGATTTGCGTGGTCGAAAATCCCAGTGATGTGTTTGCTATAGAGCAAAGCGGCGAGTTCAGAGGCCGTTACTTTGTCTTGCTGGGGCATTTATCGCCTATCGATGGTATAGGCCCAGGTGATATTGGCGTTAACGACTTATTGCAGCGCGTTGCTGACCAACCGATAGATGAAGTGATTTTGGCAACCAGTACTACCGTCGAAGGCGAAGCCACGGCTTTTTATATTGCCGACCAGTTGGGTAGGCAAAATATTAAAGTGTCGCGTATCGCACATGGCGTACCATTGGGTGGCGAGCTCGAATTTGTTGATGGCGGCACCATAGCGCGGGCACTCAGTGGCAGGTCACAATTTTGAATCAGCCTAGTGATAGCCATTGCTTGCCCCCAGCGTTGGCGGCCGATGGCAGCACGGTCAAAGCCATGGGTTTCATCATTATTAATAGCGATGCCAGCTTGGCCACGATGGTTGAGGCATGCCAGGCACAAGCCGCCATTGCGCTCGATACCGAGTTTATTCGCACCGATACGTTTTACCCCAAGCCTGCGTTGCTGCAAATTTACGACGGCCATCAAGTCTACTTAATTGACCCGCTGGCGATTAGCGATTTTACCCCGCTTAAATATTTGTTTAACGATACAAGCACTATCAAGGTCATGCACAGTTGCAGTGAAGATATGGAAGTATTCGCACGTCTGTTGCAGTGCTATCCGCAACCCTTGGTCGATACACAAATAGCGGCCAGCCTTGTCGGTATGGATTTTTCTATCAGCTACCAGCGGTTGGTTGAAACTGTGCTCGATAAACAGCTCGATAAAGGCGAGACGCGCTCCGACTGGTTGCGACGGCCATTAAGCGATAAGCAGTTAAGCTATGCTGCCGACGATGTATTATGGCTGTTGGATATTTTTGATTACTTACAGCAGCGACTCACCGCGCTTGGCCGTTATAGTTGGTTGCAAGAAGAGTGCGCCGATTTACTAGAACGCGCGCAGCAGCCGGTTGATCATGATGTTTACTATTTAAAAATCAAATCTGCCTGGAGGCTGGGGCCGTGCGCACTCAATGCCTTGCGAGCGCTATGTGCCTGGCGTGAGCGAGAGGCGCGTGGCAAAAACGTGCCGCGTAGTCGAATAGTTAGTGATGCGAGCTTGGTTGAGCTGGCAAAAATACGCCCGGGTAATAAAGCGGCTTTGGCAAAAATAACGGATATGCGTCATGCAACGGTGCGCCATTATGGCGAGCGGATAATCGAACTGCTAAATAATGCTGAGGCAATGCCAAGTGAGCAGTGGCCGGCCGCTATTCAACCAAAAAACAGCCTTGAGCTGCGTAAAACACTTAAAAAGCTTAAGCAGCGGGTTGCGGAGTACGCGCAAAAGCTTGATATTCCCGAGGGCATGCTGGCGCGTAAGCGCGATTTAGAAGCCTATGTCGCTGCCAGTAATCGCAGCAGCGAACTGCTCGGCCGCGGCTGGCGTAGCGAAGTGTTTGCCAATGCATTGGAACCGATTGTGCAAAGGTATGTTGAACAAAAACATGCTGAGAAGAAACATGTCGAGCAAAAGTATGTTGAGCAAAAAGATGCCGAATAAGATGACACACAAAACGAGCGCTAATTGCTAGCGCTACCGGTCACCACGTCCGATATCCGACATCGACAACTGATATTGCTAACTGAATGTGTAAATCCTTACCAAACCACGGCTATGACTGACAAAATTATTTGTACCATTTATCGCAGCGAACGCAAGGCGGGTGCTTATCTCTACACCACAATGCAGCAAGGGCTTGAGCCCGTGCCTGCTGGATTACTGGGTCAGTTGGGCGAGCTGGTTGAAGTCATGGCTATTACACTGGAACCGGGTCGCAAACTGGCTAATGCTGATATTGAAACCGTTATGGTGGCGTTAAAGGAGCAGGGTTTTTACCTGCAAATGCCACCGGGCCATAGTGCAACGGTTGAGGCATCACTGGCGGCAATTGCCGCCAGTGCCGCGCAGAATCAAACCAACAGCCATGACTAATGCGTTTTGGCGCAACCGTGCGCTGGAAGATTTTACCGCGCAACAATGGGAGTTGCTTTGCGATGGTTGCGGTAAGTGTTGCCTGCATAAACTAGAGGACGAAGATAGCGGCGAGATTTTTTATACCCGCGTTGCCTGCCAGTTACTCGATCACGACAGCTGTCGCTGTGATGATTACAAACATCGCCTAGCGCAGGTGGCAAGCTGTATTCAGGTAAGCCCGGCAATGGCGCGCAGTAATAATTACTTGCCAGATAGCTGCGCTTATCGCTTAATTGCACAGGGTAAAGATCTGCCGGATTGGCATCCACTGCACACTGGTGACCCGCAGTCTACCGTGACTGCTGGCCACTCGGTTGCAGGCAGGGTTCTGGACGAACAGTACGTTCATCCCGATGGTTATGAAGAGCATGTGATTACCTGGGTGCGGGTTTAACGCCAGTCACAATACAGTCTAGGCACACGCAGGTTAATAAGGAGGACTTCATGTCGGAACTCGATACCGCACACAATATCTGGTTACTGTATGGTGCCGCAGCGATTGCCCTGCTGGCAATTGTGCTGCGCTTAATGCAAAAAGTACTGTCAGTTAAACCATTGTTACTGCTGATGGGCACGTTGGCGTTATTGTTGCTAACACCGGCGGCGGTGCCCGGCACTGAGTCACTTGCACCTGCATGGCTAATTGCTTTGTTTGAATTAGCCCAGGGTCGTACGGCCAGTGGAGCGATTGCGCTTAAACCGTTGTTGTTTTTGCTGGGCACATTTTGCTCGATTTTTCTGCTGGTTTGGATCATACGTTTACGCCAATCACGCGCCAGCACCAAAAGCGCTTAACGGATAGCGCTTCTTCACACTGCACCGCTCGCGAGGTTTTGATGTAAGCCCCTATAAACGCCGGCAAAAAAATCAGCACAAAAACCGTTTGGCTAAAATCTAACCGGTGCGCCGCAAAAGCCTTTCGCAGCAGCTTGTTTTAAGTGTAATTGCTGCTATAACTAACTGTAATCCATCGTTTTTTAACGATGGATTTTTTGTTTAAGGAGCGGCTAGCCCAGGCTTACTTTTGACTACGGATGACATTTGTAGTGCGTAAGCTGGGAATCCACGTGTTGTCTTCCATCGCCTAGCGAGAGACCTATCATGACAAAGCATTGTCTGCATTTTGCTTCGAAAAGTGTTACGTCACACAATATCACTGATACTCAAGTCGTGGCATTTAATTCAGCGTCGCTAGTAATTCCAAAAACACCTTGGCTCGCACTGATACTGACGTCGCTGCTGGCCTGTTTATCCTTGAGTTTGTTATTTAGCCAGGGCGCGATTGCCGCCGAAGCGCAAAAGCCTGCCGATATCAGAGTGCTAATTGATGTATCAGGCAGTATGAAGCAAAACGACCCGCGCAATTTGCGTCGGCCAGCCATGGATATGCTGGTGCAATTGTTTCCCGCCGAAAGTCGCGCTGGCGTTTGGACCTTTGGCAAATATGTCAACATGCTGGTGCCGCATGACGATGTCGATAGTCGCTGGCGCGACAGTGCGGCCAATAAATCGCGGTTGGTTAACTCGGTTGCCTTGCATACTAATATTGGTCTAGCACTGGAAAAAGCCAACTACGATAGCAACACCAGCAAGTATCCAACTGCAGAAAATTTTAAAACGTCGGTAATCTTGTTAACTGACGGTGTTGTTGATTTGTCCCAAGACCCCGCCACGAACGATGCTGAGCGCGCGCGTATTCTTGAAGAAGTGTTGCCACAGTACAAAGCAGCCGGCGTTGCAATACATGCAATTGCACTATCAACCAACGCAGATGTAGAGCTACTCGAAAGACTCTCGATTGAAACCGATGGTGTGTTTGCCGTTGCTGAGGATGCCGAGGCATTAGACCGGATTTTTTTGCGCGCCTTTGACCAGTCTGCGCAAGGTGATCGCACGCCATTGGAAGATAATCGTTTTTTAATTGATTCCAGCGTTGAAGAGTTTACTGCGCTGGTATTTAAAAAAGTCGGCAGCGAAGCAACCCAAATTGTCAGCCCAGACGGTCAGTATTATAGCGCTGAATCGGACGGTGCCAGTGTGCGCTGGTTTAGTAGCGAGGCCTACGATTTAATTACCATTGCGCAGCCGATTGAAGGTGAATGGCGTATCAATGCTGAGATGGACCCCGAAAATCGCGTTACGGTCGTCAGCGATTTATCGTTGGCCATAGACCCTATTGATAATAATTTATATCACGGCAACGTTGCCCAGTTAAACGCCAGTCTGGTTGAAGATGGGAAAGCGGTCAGCGGCGATGAGTTTCTCGACCTGCTGACAGTAGACGCACAAATGTCGCGTGGCGATACCACGTTTTGGCAACAGCGTTTGCCACGCAACTTTGGTACGCCGGGCAAGTATTCTCGCAAACTCGATATGTTAAGAAGCTCAGGTGACTACACATTAACGGTGATGGTTGACGGTAAAACCTTCAAACGGGAAAAAACTATAAAGTTCACTGTTCGCGAACCGTTTAGGGTTGAACTGGCCGCCAATGAACAAGCCGCCGAATACACCTTAACCGTTATGGCAGACGATAAACGCTTGCGCACAGACGCAGTTGAGGTGTTTGCCAATATTGAAAACCCCAATGGCAGCAGCCAGCAGTACAGTCTGGAACAACAGTCGCCGGGTGTTTGGGTTCACCATGCAACTGAGCAAAGTACCGGTGAATATTTGCTGGCAATTACTGCGCGCGGCACCAATATTGACGCCGAACCGGTTGAGCAAAATGCTGGTGAGCATAGCTTTTATTTAAGCGTGCCAGGTATACCTGAACCGGCGCGTATTGTTGCGGAACCCGTTGCAGAGCCTCTCGAAGAACCACAGCTGCTTGTCGAGTCTGAGCCTGTTATTGATGATAAAGCTAAGGTTAAAGCTGATGTTGAGGCTGAAGCGGTAGCTCAGCCAGTGGTAGAAGCTAAGCCGGATGCAAGTCCCAACCTTATGCTATACGCAGTTTTGGGTTTGGGCAATGTAGTGTTAGTTGCGTTGCTTTATTTTGTTTACCGCAAAATGTTTGCCACCACGCGGCCTGTCGATGCTTACGAGCAAGGGCAGGCTGAAGAGCAAACGGCCGAAGATTTTGACGCGCAAGTCGCAGAGGCTGACGTTGTTGAGACAGTAGAAGACGCGCTGGAAGAGCCTTTTTTGAAGGCCGCTGGTTTGGAAGAGGCGGGTTTAGAAGAATCTGTTTTGGATGAAGAAATATCGGCTGGCGAACAAGGTGTTGATGAGTTGGTCAAGGATCTAGCCTCCGCGCCTGCTATTAATAATGAAACGCGTGAAACGGTAGCTGAAGACGAAACTGAGGCTGATAAATTACTAACAGAAACCGCTGAACAAAGCGATGCCGATGATAAGTTACTTGACCAGCCTGTGGCTGAGCGAGCGAGCAAGGAGCCCATATCGGAAGCCGAACCTGAAACGATTGATCTTGATGCCATGCTAGATGTGGATGAGGAATCGGTTGCAGAAGCTGCGCCCGATTCAGGAATTAATCCTGAAGATAGCGCCAGTGACGAAACTGAACTGGAAGACGATATCGAAGCGATACTGGCGGAAATTGATGAAGGTGATGAGGCGGCGGAGGTCGCTCAGGTAGCAGAAGTAGGGCAGTTAGACGATGATGATATTACCCTCGACCTCGACGGTGAGTTTGATTTAAGTTCGGATGTCAGTGACGACAGCGATGTCGATACGGGCGCTATCGATCAAAGTACTGTCGATAAAAGTACTGTCGATAAAAGTTACGGCGGAGCCAAAAAAAGTAATCAAAATTAATGGCTAAAGTCTACTGGGGTATTACTTTTAAAAGCCAATAAAAACCGCGTTCAGCTTTGTTTGGCTCTATAACCCCTATCAATTACGTTTATATGTCGTATTAATGGCGTTAACGTAGAGTTTATGTCTTTGTATGGCTGTATCCACTAAGTGCAAGGTTTGTCTATCATGGCTATAGCCATTTCGCTCAAGACTGGGCCTGTTAAGGACGGTTTTGCGATTGTGCTGCCATAGCCAACTGCTACATTGCTACACAGAATAACAGGTAGTCGCGATTTAA
>CBFHXO010000045.1:0-22162 GCA_965659815.1 Pseudomonadales bacterium | reverse complement strand
TTGCAATCAGCTTTGCGCTTGCGCTATTTCTAAGTACTGCCCTGGTGCCGGTAGCGATTCGCTATGCCGGCGTGTTGGGTTTGGTCGATGAACCCGATGGTGACCGCAAAATTCATGTTGACCCGATTCCCCGCTGCGGCGGAATCGCGATTGTCATTGCAGTGTTTGTTCCAACGCTATTTTGGCTTAGTGATGTCACGCACCTTACCGGTTTTTTTATTGGCGCAATTATTATTGCGATATTTGGTTTTCTCGACGATAGACATGACCTTGATTACAAATGGAAATTTTTTGGTCAGATCGTCGGTGTTGCGGTATTTTTATTTGGCAACGTTGAAATTACCAAAACGCCCTTTTTAGGTTTGGGTGACCTAATGCCATGGGTAAGTTATCCAGTTATGGCATTGTTTATTCTTGGTGTGACCAACGCTGTAAACCTGAGCGATGGTCTCGATGGCCTGGCTGCAGGCTCGGGTTTGCTTAGCCTGGGTTTTATTGCCTACCTGAGTTACGTTGCCGGTGAGCAGTCATTAACGCTTATTGCGGTTACTACCATGGGTGGCTTAATGGGCTTTTTGCGCTTTAACACTCACCCGGCAAACGTGTTTATGGGCGATGCGGGCAGCCAGTTTCTCGGTTATGTCGCGGCCTGCCTGGTGGTGCTTGCCACCCAGTCAACCAGTTCGGCGGTCAGTCCAATGCTGGCGGTTGTTATTGTGGGTTTGCCCATTCTGGATACTTTAGTAGTAATGTTACTTCGCCTTCGCGATGGCCAGTCGCCGTTTCATCCCGATCGTCGCCATATACACCACCAGTTTTTGTCTCTGGGCTTGCTGCATTACCAGTCGGTGGCGGCGCTTTACCTGCTGAATTTTTTATTGCTGATTGTCGCCTATGTCGTTCGCTTTGAAGCCGATATTGTCGTTTTGCTTTCATATTTGCTGTTTGGTGTAACAACGCTGGGCTTGATTGGTTTTCTTAAACACTCCGGCTATGCGCGGCGCATTTTCGAAAAACGTTCTAATAGAGTTGAACGACGCAATTTATGGTTGCGAAGAATGAGCTGGATTCATTCCCACGGCGCGTTAATGATCCAATGCCTGTTGGGTGTAATATGGTTAACCTGGGCGTTCAACACAACCTATACCGACCAATGGCTAGGTAGTTTTGCAATTGCAGTGCCGGTTGTCAGTGCTCTGGTCTGGCGCTTTACCAGTAGCCGTCTTTATACGCGATTGTTAATTTACTCGGCCAGTGTTTGCTCAGTATTTGCCGCTAGTTCAATGGCCGACTTGCAGTATCTGAGCTGGGGTGATGACCAGTTATTTGTCAATATTCTGTTGGGTGTGCTTGTTGTCTTGTTAGTGTTAAGTATTCGCATGACGCGGCGAGAGCTGTTTAGCCTCGACACCCAGGATATCCTGGTGTTATTAATTCTGTTGGCTGCGCCACTATTGGCGCTGCGCTTTGATAACGGTAACGAAGTAATCGGCGCTGTTATTCGCCTTGCGGTGCTGTTGTACGCTTCGGAATATATTATTGATCGTGCCAGGGGTTTGAATATTGCGATTGTCCTGGCGTTGGTGACGCTGGCCATTTACGGCGCGCGTACGCTGTTTTCATAACCAACTACGACTGAGTTTTAATTAAAACTCGGGTGAACTAAAAACGCGAGTAATTGAAAAAACAATTTTTAATGCAAATCAAAAGGGTAAATGCACCATGTTAAATAAAAGCCTCATACAACTATTGTCCGCAGTGCTGCTGGTAGGGTTCTTATCTGCTTGCGGTGAAGGCGAAGACCGCCAAGAGAAATACCTTGAACGTGCCCAGGCTAACTTCAAAGAAGGAAATTTCGAAAAGGCGAGGGTTGAAGCCCGTAATGTTCTGCAAATTAATCCTAAAAATGTGCTTGCCCGGCAGCTATTGGGTGAAATTAGTTTTAAAGATGGTGATATCCGCAAAGCCTATGGGTCTTTTCTTTCGGTGGTAGATGCCGACCCCGAGAATATCGGTGCATTGATGCACTTGGCGCAAATATTTCTCGCAGTTAAAGATAATGAGAAAACCGTGGAGTACACCAACCGAGTATTAGCTATTGAACCCGATAATGCTCAGGCGATGGGTTATAAAGCGCTGGCGCTGGTGGCGCAGGGTGATATTGCGGCCGCCGAGGCCTTATCAAGAGAATCGCTGGCCATTGATGCCGGTATTGTTGAAGCCGTTGGTGTGTTGGTGCAAAAACACTATAAAGAAGAGCAGCCGGAGTTAGGTTTGGCGTTGCTTGATGCAGCGCAAAAGGTTAGTCCAAAAGAAACTCGACTTAACTCGATGAAAATTTCCCTGCTCGAAACGATGGGTCGTAAAGATGCGGTTGAAGATGAGTTAGTCAAGTTAACCAATGAATACCCCGAAGAGCGGCGTTATGCGACGACCCTGGCAAAGTACTATATTCGCGAGTCGCGGCTGGAAAATGCTGAAGCAGTATTGCGCGGTCACGCTGAACGCAACGAAGATAATGTCGAAGCCAAGCTGGCATTGGTATCGTTTATGCTGCAGCATAATTCCAAAGAGGCTGCGGTGGCGCAGGTGCAGCAATATATCGACGACGAGCCGGATCAGAGCCAATTGTTGCTTGCGTTGGCTGAATTGCATTTGTTTACCGGTGACTACGATTCTGCAATATCGGTACTGGAGTCGGCGGTTGATTCCAATCCGAGAAGTGTGGGCTCAATCGAAGCACGTAATTTGCTGGTGGGGATTTTCCTGCAGCAGGAAAAAACGGCACCGGCAGAAAAACTGCTTGATGAAATTTTTGAAATAGAGCCAGAAAATCCCGTGGCCTTGTTGACCCGGTCGCGACTGGCTTTAAGCCAGGAAAAAAACAAAGATGCTATTGCTGACTTACGGGTTATTTTGAAAAATGACCCGGAAAATGTCATGGCTTTGAAATTACTGGCCGCCGCACAAGAGCGTGAGGGTAGCGAAGGCTTGGCTTTGGATAACTACAAAAAGTTGATGATACTGGAGCAGCCCGACCTTGGTGTATTAGCCAGTGCGGCTCGACTGGCTATCCAGTCTGAGCAATACCAGGAAGCTGAAAACTATATTCGCCAGGCGCTGGAGCTAGACGCCAATAATGCCGGGCTGGTCACCAATCTAATTCGTCTGCTGGTGTTAAAAGAAGACTGGGAAGCAGCCAAGAGTTTCGCCCAGCGATTAATTGACAAAGAAGACTCGGAGGCCCTGGGTTATTTTCTCAAGGCGGGTCTTGATGCGCGAATGGATGGCAAAGGCGAAGCAATAAAAAGCCTTAAGCGCTCGCTCGAAATTGAGCCTAAAGCGGTTGAATCGTTAGCTTCACTGGCCGCCATGTTGGCCGAAGAGGAAAGTGTAGAGAGCGCAATTGATTATGTTGGCAACCACTGTGATACCTACAATCAGCAGGCGCATTGTCGTCACTTGTTGGGCAGCTTATATGCCCAAAACAAGGCGTATGATAAAGCTGAAGAATCGTTAAAAGCGGCCTTATCGCTCAATGATAAACAGGTTACCAGTTATCGCCAATTGGCCAAGGTCTATGCTGCCCAGCGAAAGACCGACGACATTGTCGCGACCTTAAAGCAGGGACTAGAGGCAACCGATGACCAATCAATGGCTTTTGAGCTGGCGAACTTTTACTACCAGATCCAGGACTACCAGAAGTCCAGCGAAGTTTATAAGGCAATGATTAATGCTAATGCCGATTCATTGCCGGCCAAAAACAACCTGGCTATGCTGTATGCAGAGTTTATAAATACGCCGGAGAATCTTAAAGAGGCAGCTGCGTTAATAGCTGATTTGCAAGATTCGGACAACCCCGCTTATCTCGATACCGTGGGCTGGGTGCTATACTTGACCGGTGAATACGATCGTGCGGTTACCTATTTGCAAGCCGCGGTGGATAAAGTCGGCAGCTCGGGATTATTGCAGTATCACTTGGGTATGGCGTTTTATAAGTTGGGTGATCTCGAAAACGCCAAAATTCATTTAGAGTTGGCGATTGAAAATAAAGAAGCCCGCTACACTGGTTTTGATTTGGCTGAAGCCACATTGGCTGAGTTACAATAAGGTTGTTGTGAATGATGTATAAAGTACTCAGTGTTTTTGGTACCCGCCCGGAAGCGATTAAAATGGCGCCAGTGGTACTGGCGCTTAAGGACAGCATTGCCATAGAAAGTCGCGTATGCGTCACCGCTCAACATCGGCAAATGCTCGACCAGGTATTAAAACTGTTTGAAATTAAGCCCGATTACGACCTCGATTTAATGCGGCCCAACCAAGATCTCTATGATATTACCTCGCGCATATTGCTGGGGATGCGTGAGATATTAAAAGACTATCAGCCCGACCTGGTTTTAGTGCACGGCGATACCACTACCTGTTTTGCGGTAGGCTTGGCGGCGTTTTACCAGCAAATTCCGGTTGGGCATGTCGAGGCCGGTTTGCGCACCGGCGATATGCTGGCACCGTTTCCTGAGGAGGCTAATCGCAGTTTGGTTGGTCGCCTGGCCAGTTTTCACTTTGCTCCAACGCCTTCGTCACAAAGTAATTTGCTGCAAGAAAACGTTGCGGCCAGCAGTATTACGATAACTGGTAATACGGTTATTGATGCCTTGCTATGGGTGAAGTCGCGCCTGGCTAACTACGACGACGCGGTTTGGCGCGATGCGGTAGGCGAGCAGGTGTTTGAACGTTTAAATTCGAACAATTCAAATATAAACAAGTCCGAACGGCCACTGGTGTTAATTACCGGTCATAGACGCGAAAACTTTGGCCAGGGCTTTGTCGACCTCTGCACCGCGATTAAAACGCTGGCGCAGGCACACCCCGACTGGGAGTTTGTCTACCCGGTGCATCTTAACCCCAATGTGCAGCAGCCGGTGTTTGATATTTTATCGGGACTTGAAAACGTTGCCTTAATCGACCCACAAGACTATTTACCGTTTACCTGGTTAATGAATCGCGCCGCACTTATCCTCACTGATTCTGGTGGAATTCAAGAAGAAGCGCCTTCACTGGGTAAACCGGTATTGGTGATGCGTAGCGTCACCGAGCGCCCTGAAGCAGTGTATGCAGGCACGGTAAGATTGGTTGGTACAGACAAGGCGGCCATTGTCCGCCATGTAGAAGAAGTGATGACCGACGCTACGGTCTATCAGGCAATGTCAAAAGCACATAACCCCTATGGTGATGGCCAGGCGGCGCAGCGCATTGTCGCGGCTATTACCGCGACATTCACAAGAGGTAATGCCTAGCAAGGTGCCGCGTAAATCTTTTTGTCTAAGCCTGGCCTAAGCTGTTGGGAGTACTGGGAGTGACAATCACCAGTTGGCTTACGATTTTGGTCACCCCTTTCACACTTTGCGCCAGTAAAATAGCGCGCTCTTTGGCGGTTTGCGAGGGCACGTTGCCATGCAATGTCACCACGCCCAGGTGGCTATCGACATTAATATCCCAGCCTGACACGCCTTTATCCCGTATCAGTTTTTGCTTTACATCGGCCACGATACGGGTATCGCTTGCAACCTCACCGGCACTGCGTTCATCTTTGACCACTTCATAAGTTGCCACTGCGGCGCTGCCTAACAGCAGGACTTCGCAGGCGGGAAGAAACAACATTACACTGGTGACAAACATGAGCTTCAAAAGTGGGTTCATGGTGTTGATTTCCAATAAAGGTCCAATAAAAGCGCCGCTAAAACAGCGTCAACGGTTGTCATTATGATAGTCGCAGCGCCCACTGCCACCGGCATAGCTCGTATAGTCCCAGATAAAACACTGCCAAGTCTACTATTTATGTTGTTCATATGAACGTGTACTCGGTTTTCGGTTTCTGCTCTGCGGCACTACCAGATAGGAGCTTACCCACGAAATAAGCGGGTTTGGCTGTAATATAACGGTTTTTTGTTGTCGCTAGTTGGTTGTGAAAAAAGGCGACTGTGAGAGAATAAGCGATCGATTAAGTGAGTAAGTTAACTAGAAGCAACAGTGAACCAACAGTGAATATTGATCAATACATGCAAACGCTGGGTCAGCAGGCCAGGGCCGCCAGTCGGGCGATCTCTGCTGCCTCTACCGGGGCAAAAGATAGCGCACTGGCCGCTATTGCCGAGCATGTGGCATCCAGTCGGCAAGCGCTGGTTGATGCCAATGCACAGGACATGGCCAATGCCCACGCCAACGGGCTAGAATCTGCGCTGCTCGACCGCTTGGAACTCACCGACGGTCGTATCGACGCGATGCTAGAGGGCTTGGCGCAGGTGGCGGCGCTGGCCGACCCGGTTGGCAGTATCAGCGAGCTGGTGGCCAGGCCTTCGGGTATCCAGGTGGGCAAAATGCGTGTACCGCTTGGCGTCATTGGCATCATCTACGAATCCCGCCCTAACGTAACCGTTGAAGCGGCCAGCTTGTGTTTGAAATCCGGTAACGCCGCAATATTGCGCGGTGGTTCTGAAGCATTGCTGTCTAACCAGGCCATTGCCAAATGCATTACTGCCGGTTTGCAAGACGCGGGTCTACCGCAAGCCGCCGTGCAAGTGCTCGAAACCGCCGATCGCGCTGCGGTTGGCCAGCTAATTACCATGCCTGACTATGTCGATGTGGTAGTACCTCGCGGCGGCAAGGGATTAATCGAGCGCATCAGTCGCGATGCCACAGTAACGGTTATTAAACATCTCGACGGCAATTGTCATGTCTATATCGATCAGTACGCCGATCCTGCAATGGCGGTTGCCATTGCTGTTAATGCAAAAACCCAGCGCTACGGCACCTGTAATACTGCTGAATCGTTATTAATTGCCGAATCAGTTGCCAAGGATTTACTGCCCGAATTGGCCCGCGCCTACCAGGGGCACGACGTTGAGTTACGTGTGTGCGACAAGGCCCAGGCCATTATTGCCGGTTCGGCTGCCAGCGATTTGCTGGCATCGTTGGTGATGACGCCGGCAACCGAGCAGGACTGGTATGAAGAATATCTGGCGCCCATACTGGCGGTTAAAGTGGTTAGCGATGTCGGTGAAGCGATAAGCCATATTAATCAATACAGCTCTCAGCATAGCGAAACCATTGTTACTGAAAACTACAGTAACAGCATGCGCTTTTTGCGCGAGGTTGATTCCAGCTCGGTGATGGTTAACGCTTCGACGCGTTTTGCCGATGGTTTTGAATACGGCCTGGGTGCCGAAATCGGCATCTCCACCGATAAAATTCATGCGCGTGGTCCAGTAGGTTTAGAGGGCTTAACATCGCAAAAATATGTGGTACTGGGCAGCGGGCAGGTTCGCAATGGGTAAACGGTTATTTGTTTACCACGAGGCTCAACATAGGTTAAGCAATTAGTGTTGGCCGCTGTGCAGCGTATAGGTATATTGGGTGGAACCTTCGATCCGATTCATACTGGGCATATCGAATCGGCTCGCGAAGTTGTCGCGGCCTTGGGGCTAACTCAGGTATTTTTTATGCCCTGTCGGCAGCATCCACATAATAAGCAACCCGGCGCCAGTGCCGAGCAACGCCTGGCAATGTTGCAGTTGGCGCTGCAAGGTGAAGACCAACTGCTGATTGATGACCGTGAACTGCGTCGCGAGGGTATGTCTTATAGCGTCGATAGTCTGGCAGAAATTCGCAGTGAAACGGGTAACCACGCCTGCATCGTAATGATTATGGGTTCGGATGCTTTTAGCCAATTGCATCACTGGCATCGTTGGCAGGACTTATTTAGTCTGGCGAATATTCTGGTTATTGAAAGAGCGGGGCAGATTCCCTTATCGGCAATTACTCAACCGGAATTGCGCGAGCGACTCGACAGTGCAATAACCGCCGGTGAGCTGGCGCATAAGGGTTTACAGTCGCCAGCGGGGGCGTTAATTGCGTTAACACTATCGCCCTATATTATTTCTTCAACGCAGCTACGCGCTGCGCTGGCCAGTGAAGAAAACAGCTCGGCGCTTAATCGCTTAGGTCGCTACCTGCCGACCGGGGTGCTCGATTATATTAACCAACAGCGCTTATACCGGACGCACTAATCGCTGGTAATAAAAATAGCCAGAACACAAGTGAGCAGACAACAAACAAACAGACAGACAACAGGCCGTTGCCCGTCACAATTATTGAAGAGACAAAGAATCCGTGAAAGACGAAAAACTAAAAGACATCATTATCGAAGCACTGGAAGATTTGAAGGCAAAGGATATCACTGTATTGCCGGTTGCTGAGGCTAGCAGTATTACTGACTGGATGGTCATTGCCAGCGGCACGTCTAACAGGCATGTTAAGTCGCTGGCAGAAAATGTTGAAGTCGATGCTAAGCATCAGGGCTTTAGGCCGATTGGTGTAGAAGGTAACGATGGCGCCGAGTGGATACTGGTGGATTTTGGTGATGTGATTGTGCATGTGATGTTGCCGGCAACGCGGGCGTTTTATGATCTCGAAAGTTTATGGACCTTAAAGCCGGTATAACCCGCAGTGCAGATTAGCGGGTCTGGATTGCTCTATGCAAACTAAGCAGTACAAACCAAGCAATGCAAACTAAGCAATGCAAATTAATATCGTAGCCATTGGCAATAAGATGCCGCGCTGGGTTGTTGATACCTGTGATGATTATTTTAAGCGTATGCCGGCTGAATGTTCGGTTAAGCTTATTGAAGTCGCGGCCGAAAAGCGTAGCAAAAATCAATCGGTAGACATTGTTCGCCAACGCGAAACCGCGCGCTTGTTGCAGGCAATACCGGCGGCCAATTATATTGTTGCGCTCGATGAGCATGGCGTCAGTGCCAATACTGCAGCGTTAGCCAAGCGTTTACAGAGCTGGCAAATGGACGGTCGCGACATTAGCTTTTTAATTGGCGGGCCCGATGGTTTAGATTTTTCTGTTCCCTTTCCGGTAAAAAACGCAGTAAAAAATGGGTCAGGCAAATCAGCACAGAAAAACACCTGGCCAGATTGGCGTTTAGCGCTATCGCCGCTGACCTTTCCGCATCCTCTGGTGCGGGTCATTATGGCCGAGCAGTTGTACCGTGCTTGGAGTATGAGTGTCGGGCACCCATATCACCGGGAGTAGTGCAAAGACTAGTGCGAGTAATACGAATAAAATAATGTAAGTGATTTTTTAAATCGTATAAGTGAAACGATTAATGGTTAAAAAAAGGTATTTAAGCAGCCGGGTATGCGAAGATACAGTGCAATAAAAGACAGTCACACAGAGCTGCGTTTATATCAGCAGCGACTGACAATGTCACTGGCTATGGTGATTGCATTGATGTTAACGCTGGCCTATCGCTACGCCGACCTGCAAATTCTTCAGTACGATACATTTGTCACGCAGTCCGAGCGCAATCGCGTTCATGTCCAGCCGGTGGCACCTAAGCGCGGTTTGATTTTTGATAGAAATGGCGTGTTGTTGGCTGACAACCAGCCCAGTTACAGCCTGGTTGTCGTGAAAGAGCGCGTTGATAATCTCGACCAAACACTCACCGACTTGCAGCAATTATTCGATATTGATAATAAAAGCATCGACAAATTCCGCCAGCGCCTTAATCGACGTACACCGTATCAATCGGTGCCGCTTAAATTCCGCCTTTCCGAAGATGAAATCAGTCGCTTTGCAGTTAACCGCTATCGCCTGCCAGGCGTTGAAATTCGCGCCCAGCTGGTGCGTAACTACCCCGAGGCCGGTGACTTTACCCATGTGGTAGGTTACGTTGGCCGTATCAATGTCAAAGACCAGCAGGAGCTTGACCGCTACGCGTTAAACAAAGTCAACTATGCGGCTACCGACCACGTTGGCAAAATTGGAATAGAACGTTTTTACGAACCCATATTGCATGGCAGCGTGGGTTCGCAGCATGTAGAAACCAATGCCCACGGCCGCGTGCTGCGAGTGCTGAATGCAGCAGAAAATGAAACGCCTGTTCCGGGTCAAGACCTGCATCTTTATCTCGATGCTGCGGTGCAGAAAAAAATCACCGCACTGTTAAATGGGCGTCGCGCCTCTGTGATTGCGTTAGATCCTAAAACCGGCGGTATTATCGCGATGGTGAGCACACCATCGTATGATGCCAACCCCTTTGTTACCGGCATTAGCAATAACGACTACACCAAGCTGCGTGAGTCTATAGACCTGCCTTTATTTAATCGGTCGTTGCAAGGGCAGTATCCGCCGGGTTCAACCATCAAACCTATAATTGGCCTAGCCGGGTTGCATTATCGTGTTGTCAGCGCTAGCAGTAATGTTGCAGACCCCGGTTGGTATCAATTACCTAACGACGATCGTCTCTATCGCGACTGGAAAAAGGGTGGTCATGCCAGTTTTATCGATTTACACGATTCTATCGCGCAAAGCTGTGACGTTTATTTTTACGACCTCGCATACAAGCTCGGTGTCGATCGCATTCACGAATTCTCTGCCCAGTTTGGTTTGGGCGAGCGCACCTGGATAGATTCCACCAGTGAGCGCAGTGGTTTGCTACCGTCGCGCGAGTGGAAAAAGCAAACCCGGAGCGAGCCTTGGTTTCCCGGCGAGACGCTGAATATTGGTATCGGTCAGGGCTATATGCTGGCCACGCCATTGCAGCTGGCGGTTGCCACTGCGGTGATTGCCAATCGTGGTGAGCGTCCGGTACCCAAGCTGGTTCAGCAGACTGATGCCTTGCGCGAGGCCATAAACCAGCATCAGCAAGCGCTACTGGCGGCCGGCTTTAATATCGATTCAGAGAACGAGTCCAGCTCTGAGTTAAATACTAATTTAAATGCCCTTGCCAAGCACTCGACCAATCCGTTAGAAAAACTGCTAGCCACCTTTGATGCTGCCAATCCTTCGTTTACCGTACCCGACAATTACTGGAACCAGATTTTCGATGCTATGGAGGCCGTAGTGCACGACCCGGTTACGGGAACGGCGCGAGGCATTAGCAAAGGCATCAACTATCGTATGGCGGGTAAAAGTGGCACCGCACAGGTCATCGGTATTGCCCAGGATGCTGAATATGATGAAGAGGCAATTTTGGAGCGGCAGCGCGACCACGCACTGTTTGTCGCCTTCGCCCCCATCGACGACCCGCAGGTTGCGGTGGCTGTGATTGTTGAAAATGGCGGTGGCGGAAGTACCGTGGCAGGCCCGGTTGCGCGGCAGGTTATCGATTGGGTATTGGAGGCTAACGCCGAGCGCGATCAGCGGCAGCAGCAAGTGCCTAGTGAAATACAGAACCCGTTGCAGAACCGGGCTAAGCTACTGGGTTACCGTTAACACAATGACTGACATAGGCTTATTAGGTAAAGACAATATGATCAGCACAGGGTATCAATGAACGTTCAATCGGATTTTGTTCGCAGTTTGCCGGGTGATCCGGCCGCGCTATCAATTCGACCAGGCTGGCTACGGCGTTGGCATATTGATGTACCGCTGTTGCTGCTATTAGTGCTGGTCGCCGCTTTTGGTCTGATGGTTTTATATAGCGCCAGCGGCAAAGATATGTCACGGGTTGTGCGGCAGCTGGTGTCTCTTGGCATTGCTTTTACCGGCATGTTTATCGTTGCTCAATTCCAGGTGAAAACCTTACGCGCGCTGGCGCCGCTGGGTTACCTGCTAGGGCTTGTGCTGTTGCTACTGGTCGCGATGGTGGGCGATGGTGCAAAAGGCGCCCAGCGCTGGCTAGATATTTTTGGCTTAATTCGTTTTCAGCCTTCAGAGCTAATGAAAATTGCGGTGCCGCTAACCGTTGCCTGGTATCTCTCTGACCTGGTGCTGCCGCCCAAGGCCCAGTACTTATTTGTTGGTCTGGTTATCGCGGTACTGCCCTCGGCGTTTATTGTGATGCAGCCGGACCTGGGCACCTCAATACTGATTGCTGCCTCCGGTTTATTTGTGCTCTGGTTTGCCGGTATTCGCTGGCGCTACTTATTCAGTGGTGCCGGCCTGGCAGTAGCCTCGGCCTGGCCGGTCTGGCAATACCTGTTACATGACTACCAGCGGCAACGTATCATGACCATGTTTAATCCCGAATCCGATCGGCTGGGGGCGGGCTGGAATATTATCCAGTCGAAAACCGCCATTGGCTCTGGTGGCTGGGACGGTAAGGGTTGGTTGAATGGTACACAATCGCATCTGGATTTTCTGCCCGAAAGCCATACCGACTTTATTATTGCGGTGCTGGCCGAGGAATTCGGCTTTCTCGGTGTATTTTTGCTGTTGTTAATGTATGTGCTGATTATTGTGCGCGGTGCCCAAATCAGTCTAATGGCAAAAAATACTTTCGGTCGCTTGGCGGCGGGGAGTATTACGCTGACATTTTTTGTCTACGTGTTGGTTAATATGGGAATGGTTTCCGGTATGCTACCGGTGGTTGGCGTACCCTTACCGCTGGTAAGCTATGGGGGTACCGCCATGGTTACGATGTTTGCCAGCTTTGGTGTGCTGATGGCCATTAGTACCGAAGGGGCTAATGGTTAATATCCCTAAGCGTAACTAACCAAGCTAACAACGAAAACTTAACAAAGAGCCAAGCTATGATATTGACCAACTCCCGCCAGTATACGTCGTTGCCATGGCTTTTTGCGCCCTTAGCCGCTGGCCTGTGGGTTGCGGGGCTGTGTGTGGTGCTTTTTTTACCTAGTATGCAAGCACAGGCTGATTACAGTGAGCACCCGAAAGCGCAGGCGGTCATTGATACGCTGGTTGAAACACATGGCTTTACCCGCGCACAGGTGGTTGCGCTATTGCAGCAGGCCGACACCGAGCAGCGTATTCTCGACAGCATGGCCAATGCTGCCGAAAAAACCAAAACCTGGACAGCCTACCGCACCGGTTTTCTTAGCCCTATCAGAATTAAAAACGGTGTTAAATTTTTAGCGCAACACCAACAAACCTTTGACCAGGTTGAGCAGCGCTATGGTGTGCCGCGTGAAATTATCACGGCCATACTGGGCGTCGAAACCAATTACGGCGGCTATACTGGCAAAGCCAGCGTGCTCGATGCGTTGGCCACGCTGGCTTTCGAGCATCCGCGCCGGGGCAAGTTTTTTACCGCTGAGCTCACTGAGTTTATTGTGCTGAGCCAAGAGCAAAACTGGCAGGCCGACCAACAGCTGGGTTCTTATGCGGGCGCAATGGGGATGAGTCAGTTTATGCCCAGTAACTACCGCCGACTGGCGGTTGATGGCGACGCCAATGGCAAGGTCGACTTGTTCACTCCGATCGATGCCATTCACAGTGTGGCCAATTACTTTGTGCATCACGGCTGGGTGACCAATGGTCGGGTTACCAGCCGGGCATCGCTGAATAAAGGTTTTGATCAAAGCGTGATTGGCAAAGGGCTTAAACCCAATAAAACCATCGGAGAATTAGCTGCGGCAGGTGTGTACCCGCAAGACAAAGTTGCCGCAACAGAAAAAGCGCGCGTCGTTCGATTTAGCGATGCTGATGGTGACGAAACCTGGTTGGGCTACCAGAATTTTTATGTTATCAGCCGTTATAATCCGCGCTCAAAATATGCAATGGCGGTTTACCTATTGAGCCAGGAGATTGCAAAGCTGCAAAAAACAAATCAACGCACGGGGCAAGTTGCTTCGGCGGAGTAATTTCTTACTGGTAAAAACGAGGAGACACTTATGGAGCTTATCTATCTGGTTACAGCGTTAATGTTGTTAGAGTATTTTGTTTTCACCCTGTTGGTGGGGGTGGCTCGAGGCAAAACCGGTATTGATGCGCCGGCAATGACGGGTGCGCCCGAATTAGAACGTGCCGTGCGTGTGCAGTTAAATACACTGGAGCAGTTAATAGTGGTGATTCCTGCGATGTTTTTATTTGCTATGTTTGTTCATGTGCAGGTGGCCGCTGGTTTAGGGGTGTTGTTTATTATTGCGCGGATATTATATGCCCGTGGTTATCTCGCTGACCCGGGTAAGCGCAGCCTCGGTTTTGGTTTGGGCTTTTTGGCAACGCTGGTTTTATTGCTGGGTAGCGTTTACGGTACCTTGATGGCAATTATTTAACCATCGCTTTTTTTCATCTATGAACCGTATTTAAACCATCAGTTGCACTTAAACCATGAGTTGTATCTAAATTATGATCCAATTGTTTTCTGCGGTGCATCCACGCCGCAGCGTTTATTTATTGCTAGCAACTGTTTTGCTGGCACAGCTATCAGGCTGTGGGTTTTTTGGTGGTTTAAAACAGCCCGGTGGCGGTGGTGATGGTGCGCCTGATGTTGTCCTTGATAACAGTAAAATTAAAGATGCTGTCCCCAAAGTCGAACCCAAAAGCAGAGGTGGCAACTCCAGCAGCTACACGGTATTTGGTAAGCGTTATAAAGTTATGGACTCGGCCAGAAACTTTGTTGAGCGTGGCGATGCCTCCTGGTATGGCACGAAGTTTCATGGCCGCCTAACCGCCAATGGCGAGCGCTACGATATGTATAAAATGACGGCGGCGCACAAGCACTTGCCATTACCCACCTACGTTAAGGTCACCAATCTCGACAATGGCAAGCAGGTCATTGTGCGGGTTAACGATCGCGGTCCGTTTCATAAGGGGCGGATCATCGATTTATCTTATGCGGCGGCGAGCAAAATCGGTATTTTAAAGCACGGCACAGGTCGGGTAGAAGTCGAAGCCATTGATGCCAAAGCCTGGCAACAGGCACGCAATAATAAGCCCGCTAAAAAGCCGCAGATGCAAAGCAGTGCCACGGCAATCAGCAAGGTAAGTGGCCAGACAGTAAATGCGAATACAGCGACGCATCGCGCTGCAACCGACGGTAAAGTTAAGCGGCGTTATTTTCAGGTTGCGGCTTACCAAAATCTGGCCGCGGCGCAGTCGGTACAAAATCGTTTGCTCAATGCCATGCAATCAATGCCTGAGCGGGTTAATGTGGTGATTCATCCCACCACACAGCCCAAGCCGTTATACCGTGTACGTATAGGGCCGCTAGCATCCAACAGTTTAGATGCGCAGTTAAAACAAACGGCGGCGCAGCAATCGTTTGGTAAGCTGATCACTGTTTATGAATAACTGTTTACGAATAACTATTTGTAAAGCTAATAGAAAGTCTAACTAATAAGGTAATTATGATTCGGTTAATTAAAACAGCACGGTTTGTCGTGTGGGCTACGTTTTTTAATGCGTTGGTATTGAGCAGTATGGCAAGCTTTGCCCAGGGCGGGGTGACCTTAATGCCATCGCCACCGCAGTTGGCTGCCAGTAGTTATATACTGGTTGATGTCGATAGTGGCAAAATCATTGTGCAATACAATGCTGATGAACGCCTGCCGCCCGCCAGCTTAACCAAAATGATGACCAGCTATATTGTTGACACTGAACTGGCCAAAGGTAGGGTTAGTCTTGACGATGACGTACCAATTAGCGTTAAAGCCTGGCGTATGGGTGGCTCTAAAATGTTTATTCGCGAGGGCACCAAAGTCCAGCTGCTCGATTTGCTAAAGGGTGTGATTATCCAGTCGGGTAATGATGCCAGTGTTGCACTGGCTGAGTATGTGGCGGGTGACGAAGCGGCCTTTGCCGAGGTGATGAACCAGCAGGCCTTTGCACTGGGTATGAATCTCACGCATTTTAAAAATGCCACCGGTTGGCCGGCCAAAGACCATCTTACCACCGCGCGGGATTTATCGGTGTTGGCCAAGGCAATTATTCAAGACTACCCCGAACACTACGCCATGTATTCGCAAAAAGAATTTACCTATAACGATATTACTCAATCGAACCGCAATGGTTTGCTATGGCGTGACCCCAGTGTTGATGGTTTGAAAACCGGTCATACCGATGAGGCCGGTTATTGTCTGGTAGCATCGGCCAAACGCGACGGTATGCGTTTGGTTTCGGTAGTGATGGGGGCCAAAAGCAGTCGTGGCCGTGAGCAGGAAACCCAAAAGCTACTGTCTTACGGTTTTCGCTACCATAAGACGCATAAACTCTATAGTGCCAATGAGGTATTGGTATCGCCAAAGGTCTGGGCGGGCGCGAGTGACAGTGTCGATCTTGCGTTGACCGAACCGGTGGTATTAACCATTCCTCGCGGTGAGCGCGATGCATTAAAGGCAACGGTAGAGGTCGACACCAATATCACTGCACCAGTTGAGGCTGGCACGGCCTATGGTGTACTCAAGGTCAGTTACAATGGTGAGATTCTTGAACGGCGTCAACTGATGGCGGTGACAGCAGTAGAAGAGGCCTCATTCTTCGACCGGCTATTGGATCTTGCGATATTATTTGGTCGCGATATGCTGGGTATGGAATAGCGTAGCGCCTGTTATTGCATAAAACGGGGCAAGGCATAAAAATTATGAGTGAGCTGATTAGCAATCAAACACTGGCTGATGGTGAAAAGCCACCGGTAATTGAGTTTCCCTGCGAGTATCCGGTGAAGGTGATGGGTGATGCAGACGATAACTTTCAAGCGCTGGTGGTTGAAGTGGTACGCAAACATGCGCCGGACCTCGATGAATCGCGTATTACTGTCCGTGACAGTAGCAAGGGTACGTTTCGTTCGGTAACTGTCATTATTAATGCTACGGGTAAGCCGCAGCTACAAGCGCTATTTGACGACCTTAAAGCCACTGGCAAAGTTAAAATGGTTATCTAGCCATGCTAACGCCGGCCGAGCCAGGGGTATTGCCAAGCACTAAACAGTTAGATGCGGAACAGCTATATTTGCGCGACTTCATCAACACCGAGGCCGGCTTGCAAGACTACACTGCCACCTGGCAGGCAATGAAAACCTTTACCCAGCAGCGCAATAAAACCACCCCAGACCAGCTTTGGCTGCTAGAACATACGCCGGTGTTTACGCTGGGTAAAGCCGCCGATAAGAGCCATGTACTCGACGCTGGTGATATACCGCTGATTCGCGTTGATCGCGGTGGGCAGGTGACTTACCACGGCCCGGGGCAAATTATGGTTTATGCGCTGGTTGACTTGGCGCGCCGCAAGCTATCGGTGCGTGAAATGGTTACGCGGCTCGAGCAGGTCGTTATTGACGTGCTTGCAGAATACGGTGTTGAAGCCTATGGCGACCGCGATGCCCCTGGTGTTTATGTTGAGAGCAAAAAAATCGCTGCGCTAGGTTTGCGTGTTAGCCGCGGTTGTTCCTACCATGGTTTTTGTTTTAATTACGATTTTGATACTACGGTATTTAATCGTATTAATCCTTGTGGTTACCCCGATTTGCAGGTGACCGATTTAAAAACGTTATTAAATCTTTCACCCCGCCAATTACCTGCGAAAGCGCAGCTTTGTCAGCAACTGGTGGCGGCACTGGTTAAACAATTTGATTATAGGAGCAGTAAACAGTTGGACAAATAGGGCTGATAAAAAGCGAGTGATGCTATGGATGCTTCTTACTGGAACACAATAGCGCCAAACTACGAAGATGAAATATTCAATTTATTTCGCCACGATAAAAATAATAAGCTACAAAAACTGATTCGCCAATATGCAGACCCAGTTACGGCCGCAGATTTTGGCTGTGGTATTGGTTATGGTCTGCCACTGCTGGCAAAACACTTTGACAATGTGCATGCCTACGACCTGTCAAATAAGAATATTCGCAAGTGCCAGCAGCTGCATAGCCAGCTAAGCAATATTCAATATCGGCAAGCCGATCTTGCCCGAACCAGTCTTCCCGGCGCAAAATATACCTTTGCACTTTGTGTCTGCTGTTAAATTATGCCATCGCTGGCAACCCGTGAAAAACTCCTCGCCAATATTTTGCGAAGTGTAAAACGCGGCGGTCATTTATTACTGGTTGTGCCATCGCTGGAATCATCGAGTTTTGTCAGTTCGCGTTTGATTCAGTGGAATTTACGCGTCGGTATGAGTGCAAAAAAATCGCTTCGCGCAGGCTTTGATCGCGCAGCAGATATTCCTGCTACCGATATACGTCAAGGTGTGTTGCCCATAGAAGGAGTGCGCACCAAACATTTTTGTCGCGAAGAGCTGCTCGATATTGTGTCCACTAAAGTCGCAGCGCAGCAGATATTTAAAATTCAATACGAGTGGAATAGCGTGTTTGAGCGACTGCCAAAGCGGTTGCAAACCGCGCTACCCTGGGATTGGGCACTATTGATAGAAAAATAATCAGCGGTTTTTTGCTTTAAATGATTGAACGGTAATGGTGAGTGTGCCGCCGCATTCCGATAATGGCGTACTGATTACACAAATAGTGAGCCGACTGCGGTTGGCCGCGTCCGCAGCATTAACTCAATTGTTTAGGTGACCTAATGACAGATGCCGTTGAAAAAGTAATATCGGGTGAGTCGTGGGTGGAGTTTTGCGACATGCTAAAGAGTGCCGGGCAACTCGTGCTTGAAAACTCCGCCGACGATGAGCTGGAGCGTGCTGAGGGGTTTCGATACCTGGCGCGTTTATTAGCCGGTGCTTTGAATGACGGTATTGACCCTGTGCCATTAAACCCTCCGCAACTGAATTATCGAAAAACCCGTATTGGTGCTGACAACCCTGATTTTAAATACGGCAGTATACGGATTAGTGGTAAGGCGATTTACCGTATTAGCGGCAAAAAAAATGACGCTTACAATTTTAATATTGGTGCTTTTCATGGCAGTCTGGGTTCCAGTCAGGGTTTGCAGTCGACGGGTTTTTTAAATCAGGCCGACTTATTTGGCCAGCAGGGCAGCGCGGCGGCTGATAGTTGTTTTGAAATTATTGCCAGTGCAGATAAAACCGCGTTAACGCAATATGCAACAACTGCCAATGCTCACTGGCTGGCTCTATGCGAAGCGTCTAACAGTCTTATTATTCGTCAAACCCTGTTAAACCCCAGGCGCGACAAGGCCTCCGATATTACTATCGACTGCCTCGCTGGTGATTTGCAGGCAAAGTCTACCGTACTGACTTGCGAGCGCATTGATTCAAGTCTGGGGCGCGCTGCATTTATGGTACATGGCATCAGTCAGCAGTTTTTAGGCTGGACTCGCGATTTTAAGCAACGACCTAACACTATTAGCGAAATTAAACCCGAGTTATTGGGTATGGCCAAGGGCGACCCGAACTGTCAATACAACTACGGCTATTTTGATTTATTACCTACACAGGCCTTGCGCATTTGTTTAACGCCACCGCAATGTGAATACTGGAATATTCAGTTGGCCAATCACTGGTTGGAATCGCTGGATAACCCAGATACGATTGCATCGATAAACAATGCCAACGCGACTGTTGATGATAACGGCAGTGTCACCGTGATTATCAGTGCCCGCGACCCAGGTATGGACAACTGGCTAGACACCCAGTCACACCAACGCGGCGTTATTGCTTTGCGCTGGGTGGGTGCAGCGCAAAAGCAGCCCGACCCTGTGTGCGCGCTTGTAAATATAAACGAGTTCTAGCGGTGGTGGCTGAATGAAAAACACCGGCTTTATGGCAAACCTGCAAAGCTTTCACCAACAGGCAATCGATGCATTTTCGCTTAGCTGCCCTGATGCGGCAGCTTGGGATGATTTTGGTGAACCTGAATACACCGAGGCATTGCGGGTATTGGCGCAATCACTGGATCAGTCGAAAGAGTTAAGAAACGGCGTTGCGCAAATCATGCGCGGCAATATTGTTGAGGTATTAAAAGGTCGGTTGTATAGCGAATACTATTGGCATGCAAAGGGCCGTAATAACACCCAGGCACCATCAATATCAAAACCCATTTTTATTATTGGTCTGCCGCGCAGTGGTACTACCGCCTTACATAAACTGTTGGCAGCCGACCCTGCCAACCAGGGGCTGGACTATTGGTTAGGTGTCACGCCAATGCCCAGGCCACCGCGCGAACAATGGTCGCGGTTTATTGAGTTTCAGCAATGCGATCAGCGCTTAAAGTTTATTGCCGAGGTTGCCCCGCAGATGAAAGAAATTCATGATATGGCGGCCAACCAGGTTGATGAATGTCGGCTGCTGTTAATGCAGAGCTTTATGAATGTGACCTTTCAGTCCAGCGCATGGATACCTGAATACGAGCAGTGGTTATACCAGGCTGATTTTACCAAGGCCTATCAGCGCTACAAGCGCAATCTGCAATTGATTGCCGCCAATGAGCCTGCCGATAATCCGCGTCGTTGGGTGCTTAAAGATCCCAGTCATTTGTGGGCGCCTGAGACGGTATTAAAAACGTTTCCCGATGCTTGTATTATTCAATTGCATCGCGACCCATGCGCATTAATCCCCTCGGTGGCCAGTCTGGTTTACACCTCGCGGCAAATGGTGGAGCCAGATATTGATAAGCACAGGGTCGGTCGACGGGAGTTGCAGCAATGGTCGCAATTGCTCAAAAATCTTGAACGCTTTCGTCACGCGAATCCCGAAGTGCCGGCTTATGATATGCGTATGGAAGATTTACAGCGCAATCCGGTAGATGAAATTGCTGCGGCCTACAAGCACTTTGGTATCGATTTTAGTGAGCAGGCACGTCAGGGGATTGTCGCCTGGCAAGCGGGGCAGGGTGTCAGGTCGGGCACTCACCGTTACACTGCTGAGGAGTTTGGGTTGACTGAGCAGCAAATACGTCAGGCATTTTCTGGTTAGTAGGCGTTGCTTGGCAATCGCTGCTTAACATGCTCTGATTAAAATGGATGATTGCATGGAAGTATTAGCATAAAGATCAGAATAGCGATTAAGTCGAAAATAAATAACGAATTGAAACAATCAGGCTAAATAACAAATACAATGGAGAACAATAATGACTGAATTTAATGTAGAAACCGAGCAGCATCCTGCGCGTAAGGTAGCGTTATTGTCACGCGAGTACGTACATAGCCACAATAGAGAGGGCTGGTTAGGTTTGTATTCTGCTGATGCCATTATCGAAGATCCGATTGGTAAATCGCCATTGGATGAATCGGGGCAGGGTCATAAGGGGGTGGCGGCGCGCGAAGCGTTTTGGGATAACAATATTGCCAATAGTGATATCACTATTACTATTCATCATTCGTATGCGGCGGGACTGGAGTGCGCCAATATTGTCACGCTCGATACTATTATGGAATTTGGTGGTAAAAAATACAGCCAGCAGGTCAATGGCGTATTTACCTACGAAGTGAACGAGGGGGGTGAATTAATCGCCTTGCGTGGTTACTGGGAGCTGGAAGCCATGATGAAAACGATTAAAGAAGTAGCAGCCTAAAGCCTTTTTACAGTCTTTAACTGTTAACTACGATGATATTTGATAAAAAGATACCTGAAATCATTACTGAACAGGGGTGCAGCTATGGGTATTTTATCGTGGATATTATTGGGCTTGATCGCTGGTGCACTAGCCAAATGGTTAATGCCAGGTAAAGAGGGCGGCGGTTGGTTTATGACCATGGTGCTAGGTATTGCCGGTGCATTTTTAGGGGGTTATTTGGGGTCGTTTTTCGGTTTGGGTACCACGGGTGGTTTAAGTCTGGGGAGTATAGGTACCGCCACTGTGGGTGCGTTTGTTTTATTGTTTGCCTACAATCAGTTAGCGAAATAAGCAGTTAGCGAAATAAGCAGTTATCAAAATTAGCGTTTAATGTAAAAGTGTCAATGTGAGTGTTAAGAGAAAGGCGGCCATTATTGGGTCGCTTTTTTTTTGCGTAGAGTTAGACGAGTTGGGGGTGGGCTATTTTTCTGAATTGCTTATAGGGGTTGATGCACGAGGTGCCCGGCTGGGCAGTCACTTGATTCGCTTCGCTCAGGCCAGGTAAATTTGGATGGCCTATTCGAAGCAGACACTCGAATCTCATAAAGATGCTAACAGCAATGTCCCTGCGGGTATTAGCGACCCCGCTTTTTATTCCTTATAGATATTTTCTTCTCATCTTCCCCATCTATCCATTTATACCCGCCCCGGATTCCTATGATTACGAGCAGCATATTCAAACAGTACGTGGAATTGGTTACTGATTTTCACGTCACCTTAGTCGCTAAGTTTTCCACCTGATCGCGCAGAAGATAGTTTTTTCTGTTTTGATTAATAGTAATGCAGTGTTTGGCCTTGGTCTGGGGGTCGAAAGTTTTAATCCGGCGTTAACAGACCGATAGTATCCTTAAGACTGCGTGCCACAAGTGCTCGATTTTTTTCCGTTTGTTCTGAAAGTTGTAGAGCATATTTTTCGGTATCGCCAGCATATGTCTCAATAC
>CBFHXO010000044.1:0-22235 GCA_965659815.1 Pseudomonadales bacterium | reverse complement strand
CGTCTTCCCATTTTGATTGCGTTAATACCGTCCAGACATCATTGGCTGGGTTCTTACGCTTATCTTCGGCCAGTTGCACCCCGTAAGTAAAAACATTGGCCTCCAGTGCCTGCCGATCTGCCTCGGTAATGCCCAGCGATGGTTCACCGGCCAGCATCATGTCGTTCACCCAGCGGAATAACTCGGCGCGATCAGCATCGGGAATACCAACCACATCTGCAATCACATTCATCGGTAAGCGATAGGCGACATCGTTGACAAAATCGCATTCGCCGCGCGCCAGTAAGTCATCAACAATTGTGGTACACCACGATTGGATGCGCGATTCTAGCTGGTCAATCATGCGTGGCAGAAAAAAGCCCTTGCTGATTAAGCCGCGCAAGCGCCTGTGATCAGGTGGGTCCATAGATACCAGAGTGTTGTTTCTACGCTCGGGTTCAAAGCGCGCAATCGAGGGGCCATCGGTAGCGCGAAAGGTTTCGGTATTGCGGCTAACGCTGCGCACATCTTCGAATCGACTAACCACCCAAAAGGGTTCGCCAATGTGCTCCATAATGCCGGGTGTTGCCTGGTGATAAAACACCGGAGCATGTTCGCGTAGCTGATCGAACAGCGCATGCGGAAAACCATTGCGGTATAAATCGCGATTGGATAAATCAAATGGTGCTATAGCGTCTTTAGTCAAGGGTTTGCTCACTCACTACAGGTATTGATTAACTGGCAGCGGCGACATTGGGTTGTATATCCGCCATGGTTGGCCCAAGCCGGTCGGCAATGGGTTGAATGATCTTCATATCAAATTCAAATAGCTTGGCGGCGCTTTCGCCAAGCAACATGCGAATTTCATGTTCGGGAATATCAACGTAGGTCTCGCGCATATATTCCATGGTATTGGGCCAGGTGCCCTCCATATGCGGATAATCTGAGCCCCACATTAATTTTTCAATACCGATTTTATGGCGGTTATGAATTTCGTGCTTGGGTAAGAACGACGCGCCGATATAACAGTTTTGGTGAAAGTACTCACGTGGCGACATCGATAAGCCCTTTTTAAAATGGGCAAATAGCGGGTTCTCGGCTTTAAACTCCATTACTCGCAGCGTTTCTAAAATCCATGAGCAGCCGGTTTCGGTAAACACAAATTTAAGATTGCGGTGGCGCTCAAATACGCCAGACCAAACCAGCGCAGCAAACGGGCGGTGCGCCCACATATCCACTTCGCTAATAAACATCGCCGGGGCGCTGGGTACGTCGCCATAATCGGGTGACCAGCCAGAGTGAACATGAATAGGCATATTCAGTTCGCTACACACCGCCCACAGTGGTTCATAACGTGGGTGGTGATAGAAGGGGTGCTCGCCGGTACTGACTGGTAACAATATGCCGCCAAATAAATTCAGTTCTCGGGCCTGGCGAACCTCGGCCACGGTAATGTCGATATCATCGATATTGATTAACGCAACGCCTGCGTGGCGACCCGGATTGACATTGCAAAAGTCAGCCAGCCATCGATTGTATGAGCGGTTACCTTCGAGATTATGCTCGGGGCTGATTGGCGTTCGGTATTGTGTCAGCCCGGCACCAAAAGGGGCCATTTGTGGAAAGATTAACTCCCCGGCAATACCATCTTCTTCAAGTTCAATTAAGCGTTGCGCGGCGTCGAATTCGCCGCGTCTTGGCGCAAAGGGGCTGGTCTCATCGTTTAATAAACCGCGCACGACTTCGTCGTCGGCGTCTAATAAAGCTTTAACGGAATTGGCGTTAAATTTCCCCGTGCCTTCTTCACCGCTGCTTTCGGTAAAATCATCTACGGCTTCCTGGTCGAAAAAGGTGCCGGTGCGCATAATCATTTCTTTGGCATAGGTTAGCCACCACTGGTCTGCGGCTTCGTGGTATTTGGCTGGCATATATTCATTGTAGGTGGCAGGTAGTGCGCCAGCGTGGCAGTCGGAGCTAATAAGCAGGATTCGGTCGTTGGATGTGCTGGTCGAATTAGACACGGGTAACCTCAAATATCGGTATTTTACTGTTATGGGTGGCTGGGTAAAAAAGCAAGACTAAAAATTTAATCGAGTTTGCCGCTAGCATCCAGTGAAACAATTTTAATTCGCCGCCGGGGACTGTGTTGACTGGTTAAAACTGCAAGGGTAGTGGCAGGTGTTGTTCGAAAATGCGATCGCGATGGGCGAACAAAATGGGGTCGGCTGCTGCATCGAGTTCGGGGCTGGGAACTTCATAGCCCGAGCGCATTGCTGCCATCATTGGCAATTGTTCGTCTGGCAGTGGCTTGTACATAACCCCAATAAAAATGGCAAAGTAAATATCCAGCGCGCTTAGTTGATTGCCAACCAGGTAGTGGCTGCCATTGTTTTGCTGTTGCAATAACACCTGTGAAAACAGTGCCAGCACCTCGGCGGCGCGGTGGGTGGCGGCTGCTGCGGCCTGGTCGCTGTAATCGTATTTTAATGCCATGCTTTTCATGTCGCCTTTTAAATTGGCGCTGCCCACCATGCCCAAAGACATCAGTCGACGGCACCAGGCAAAGCCGTCTTCGCCGGCTAACGATTGTAATAAGCCGAACATCCAGGCGCGTTGCTGCGGGTCGCTGGGTAGCAGCGCCGGCTCTGGTTGTAGTTTTTCTGCGAGCAGCATAATGCTTTCGGCTGTCATTGCCAGCTTCTCGTATTCTGGGGATTCCCGCCAGGCGACCACCGGGCCGCTGTTTTGTCCGGTCCAGGCTTTTAGTTCGGCATTTTCCTGAGTAATGAGTTGCTCGCCTACTGCGTAGGGCAGTTTTTTATGGTCAAACACGGCTCGTGCAGCAAGGCTCCATGGGCTGGGAACATTCGCGCAGCAAACAATACGTAAGCCGCTCATGGCCTGTACTTCTTTAATGGGTAGATAGTTTATCGACATGGTTTGCTTCTTCTTTTTATCAACTGTGCTTGTTTTATGTTTGTATTGTGTGGGTGGTGTTTGTCAGCCGATTATATTGTCTGCGCGCAGTTGCTCAATGGTGTTTTGGTCCAGACCAAGATCGGTGAGTATGGCCTCGCCGTGTTCGCCTATGCTGGGTGCGGCGCCAGCGGTTTTATGCTGGTAGCCATCGATAAAAATAGGGCTATTGACTGTTCGCTTTGCGGTGGCGTTGGTATCGTCCAGCGCGACAAAGACATCGTTATCGATAAACTGCTGGTCGTTAACCACCTGGCCCAGGTCGCTGGCCTGTACATAGGCGATACCTTTGCTATCGAATAAGGACTTCCAGTGTTGCCAGGGTTTTGCGGCAAACAATTCGTCTAACACTTTTGCAAAGGCGGGTGCATTTTGGGTGCGCGACTCCAGTGTGGCAAAGCGGGGGTCATCTAGCAGTGTTTGTTGTTGCATGGCATTGAGCAGTTCGATGCAGCCGTTATCGGTGTCGAAAATCCACAATAAAAACCAGCGGTCGTCGGCGCAGCCATACGCGTTGGCTAGTGCGTTGGTGCATTTATCGCGGGGGCGTTCACGAATTTGTTTAGCGCCGCACAGTTCGGCCTGTAGTGGAATTGCGTTGCACCAGGCGCCGGTTGCCATTAAAGAGCTATGGACTTTGCAGCCTTCACCGGTGCGTTCGCGTTTAAACAGGCCGGTCATAATTGCGCCGTAGGTTGACAGTGCGGCGGGGTGGTCGCCCATGGCCAGTATGCTGTGGTTGGGTGCGCCGCCGTCGTGGCGCATCGCGTCCATCATGCCTGAGCGTGCCCAAAATGCCGAGCGGTCGAAGGCTGGGGTATTGGCTTCTTTGCCTGTTTCGCCGTAGCCGGACAGATGTGCGTAGACCAGTTTTGGGTTGTGTTGTTTCAGGTCTTCGTATTGCAGTTTAAGTTTGCTTAGCACTTTGGGGGGGAAGTTGGTGACCAGTACATCGGCGTTGTTAATGAGTTTTAGCAGGATGTTGTAGCCGGTTTCGGATTTTATATCGATGGCCAGGCTGCGTTTGTTTCGGCTGGTGAGTAGCCAGGCGTAGTTGTCGTCGGCTTGGGGGGCGTCGGGGATATAGTTGATATAGCGGTAGGGGTCGCCGATGCCGGGGGGTTCGATTTTTATCACGTCGGCGCCCAGGTCGCCGAGGATGGTGGCCGCGGCGGGGCCAGCGACCCAGCTGCCGAGGTCGATAACGCGGAGGCCTTCGAGGAGGTAGTTGCTCATGGTGGTTTTACCTGCTGGGTTAGAGAGGGTTTTTGGCGATTTTAACGCGGGTTTGTGGGGGAGGAGATTAAATTCAGCTTAATTATATGATGTGAGGGGAAGGATGTATTTTTGGTTTTTTTGTTAGGCGTGGGGGCTGTTTTTTGGATTGCTTACAGGGTTTATTGCACGGCATGCCCTGCTGGGCAGTCACTTTTTTTCAGTAGCAAAAAAAAGTAACCAACCTCTTGTTTTAAAAAAAATGCCATAAACGATCCGACGTTTAATCCCGGAGAAAAGAAGAAAGTCCCACATGTCAGCAAAGTCCCGTCGAGCTCACCACCGAACACTATTCAGCATCTGACAACCCATTGGCTATTCGGTACCGACTATTTCTAAATGACACCTCTATCCGCTTCGCTCAGTTCGAGTAGATCTTTATTCTGTTCAAAAGACAAAACCCGTCTTGGGGTTTCGTATCACGCGGTGTTGATAAATAACGTAAGGTTGACGGTAAGACTAATTACAACTGTGGATAGCCTATTCGGAGCAGAACGTTTTAGTACGGGTAGAGTGCAATAGCAATGACCCTCACTCTTACAAGCCCACGGTCTATGCCGTTCGCTAATGCGATACTACAAAGTAGTTAGTTGGTTTTATTAATAGACTTTGCTGTAAATCAGATGAAGGTCGTGCTTGAAAGTAGTGTGGACGAGACAAGTGATAAAACGGCGGTACGTTTTTGTGCCCAATTTGTTTTATAAAGAGGTTTGGTTACTTTCTTTTACACAAGTAAAAGACAAAAGCGAAGCGTTGCGCGCCTGAAAGGCGACCCGAAGGGTGAGCGAAGCGAATCAAGTGACTGGCCTGCAGGACAAAAACACCCTTTAAATTCACCAATACACTAAGAAAAGAATTACCAATTAGTCTACAAGACAAAAACACGGTTATGTTAAAAGATAAACTAAGAACAAAGCTCCCCCAACTGGCCTTCAGAAAAAAACCACCACCAACCTCCTTTAACCTAAACCCTTACCCTCCAAATGAAACCGCTGCGTAGGCAGCACCACCCCCGCAATCCCCAGCAAAACCCCCTCCAACAACAACCAGGCACTCTCTTTCTCTACACTCTTACTACAAACATCCGCCTCCGCAGCCAACCGAACAAACTCCTCCAACTGCTGGCTGCTAAGCCGCCCAACACAAGCCTGAATCGCCCCTTGCCGTTTTCTATTAACCCTAACAGCCTTAAAACCACTACTTAACTGGCCCCGCGATTCAAACGCCTTTAACTGCGCCAAATTCCGCAACTGCGCCGCAAACGCACCAACCACCGCCGCAGGCTCATTGCCCTCTTCACGTAAATGTCGGAACCCCCGACACGCTCCCGCAGCATCACCATCAATCGCATGATCTAACGCGTTATACGCAGAAAACCGCGCACTATCAGCAACCGCCTTGCCAATTGTCTCTCGACTCACCGCACTGTCTTTAGGTAACAACAACGCCAGCTTTTCAAGCTCCTGCGCGGCCGCCATCAGGTTGCCTTCAACCCGCTCCGCAAGCAGCGTCGCGGCATCTTTACCAAGCTTTAAATGCAGCGCCTTTGCCCGCCGTGTTAACCAGTTAGGCAGCTGCTCGTAGTCTAATGGCCATATCGGAATATAAGCACCCACTTGCGTGGCCGACTTTACCCACTTGGGGCTGCCCTCTATACGTGAGGCAACAATTAACAATACCGTATCGGGCGGCGGGTTTTCACAAAAACGATGCACCGCATCACTGCCAACCGCACCTATCTTGCTACTGGGTAAACGCAGTTCAATGAGTCGCTGGCTGGCAAATAACGACATCGCATTACAACTGTCCAGCCATGCCATCCAGTCGGATTGATGGTCGTAAGTGAAGGTCTCACGCTCAATAAAACCCTGCTTTTTCGCCGCATCGCGAATCGCATCGCAGGCTTCGTTTTTTAATAGGATTTCATCACCCGCAACCAGGTAAACCGGTGCCAGGGTTTGCTTTAAATGCGCGGCGAGTTTGTCGGAATAGAGTTGCACTGGCGCTTATTCCTGCTTGCCACCGGCTTGCGAATAGCGCATTAGATTTACCATTTTTTTTGCCAGCGCATCACGCAACTCACCGGTAATTTGCTCTGCCTCGCTGGCTTGCGCTGCAACATTGTCGGGATTTTGAATTTGAACCTGTTCAACACTTAGCGTACGCGTGGCTAACAATAGCCTGTTGGCATCGTTCTCAGTTTTACCAACAGCCTCGCTATTATTGTTAGCAGCTCTCATTCCCCATGCAATGGAAGCCGTCATTGTGCGTAGCGTTTCAGCATTGCGACCATCAAGGCTAATCGAATAACTGCGTGTGTCATCATCAATTAAATCGACCGTCACAATACTGCCAGCATCGGCCAGGCGCTTGCTAAGCGGTACATCATTGGCAATAAGCTCACGCTTTAATGCAATTGCCAGCATTAAGTTGCCGTTGACATAAACCGGCTGTGAGCCTGGGTCAAGCATCAGCGGTTTTTGCAGCTGGTAGCCACAGGCGCTTAGCAACCCAAAAAGTGCGATTAACGCAAGGCGGCGTTTTATTGGTTGAAGAATTAGAGCATGCATAGGCTTAACAGTTAATTCGCTACGATATTAATAAGTTTGCCGGGAATCACAATGACCTTGCGTACCGTGTTGCCATCAGTAAATTTAACAACATTTTCGTGCGCGAGTGCCAGCTGTTCAATCGATGCTTTGTCGGCGTCGGCAGCCACCGTTAATTTGGCGCGTACCTTGCCATTAACCTGAACAACCATTTCAATCGAGCTGCGCGTTAGCGCATCGCTGTCAACGCTTGGCCATTCGGCACCTAGTATATCCTTGCCATCGTTTAGGTTTTGCCACAGCTGGTGGCAAAGATGCGGCGCGATCGGAGACAACAAGCGCAGTAAAATACTAATGCCTTCAGCTGCAACAGTAGCGCTGCTGGCTGATTTTTCTTGCGTAGGCAAGTGGTTCAACATAGTCATACAGGCGGCAATAACCGTATTAAACTGATTTTTTTCAAAATCAATTAACGCTTTTTCCAATGCGCTGTGGATGCTGCGGCGAATATCGCGACTGGCATCATCCAATGACTCAGCATCCGCTTGCCATTGGTCATTAAGCGCAGCTTTGCCCTGGTTAATATAATCGCCTTGCTCGCTACAGTAGTTCCACAAGCGTTTTAAAAACCGTTGTGCGCCGGCAACACCATCGTCGTTCCACTCCAGTGTTTGCTCTGGCGGCGCCGCAAACATGGTAAACACCCGCACCGTATCAGCGCCAAACTTTTCAATTGCAGTTTGTGGGTCAATGCCATTGTTTTTCGACTTGGACATTTTGGTCATGCCGCCGATTTCTACCGGCTCGCCAGTTGCACTGAGTTTGGCGGCGGTGATTTTGCCCTTGTCATCACGCTCTAGCGTAACTTCGTTGGGGTTAAACCACTGTTTGCCGCCATCGCTTTTGTTGCGATAAAACGAGTCGGCCAGCACCATGCCCTGGCAGAGCAGCGCCTTAAACGGTTCGTTAGAATTAACAAAGCCGTCGTCACGCAGCAGTTTGTGATAAAAGCGCGCGTACAATAAATGCAAAATCGCGTGCTCAATACCGCCCACATACTGGTCTACCGGCAGCCAGTAGTTGGCGCGCTCGGGGTCGAGAATACCTTCGTCATAGTCGGGGCAGGTAAAGCGCGCGTAGTACCAGCTCGATTCCATAAAGGTATCAAAGGTATCGGTTTCGTGTTCTACCGCCTGACCGTTTAATTCGGCCTTGCACCATTTGGCATCGGCTTTAATCGGTGACTGTACGCCATCCATGACCACATCTTCGGGTAAAAGCACTGGCAATTTATCGGCCGGTACCGTAATCTCGCCGCCCTCGGGCAGGCTAAACATGGGAATGGGCGAACCCCAGTAACGCTGTCGCGATACGCCCCAGTCGCGCAGGCGGAAGTTGGTTTTGACGCTGCCTTTATTTAATGCCGTTAATTTATTGGTAATGGCAGTAAAGCAATCACTAAAGCCAAGCCCATCGAATTCACCGGAATTGATCGTTTGGGTGTTGTCTTTGCGCGCGTACCAGGCCTGCCAGTGGCTGCTGTCAAATGGCTGGTCGTCGTCTTGGCTGCTTTGAATCACCTGTTTAATGGGCAGCGAGTAGATATTGGCAAAGGCAAAATCGCGTTCATCGTGGGCGGGAACGGCCATCACTGCACCTGAACCGTAATCCATTAATACGTAGTTGGCAACCCAGACCGGAATCGACTCGCCGGTAATCGGGTGCGCCACGCTTAAACCTGTATCAATGCCTTTTTTCTCCATGGTGGTCATATCGGCTTCGGCAACCGATTGGGCTTTGCACTGGCGAATAAAATCGGCCAGCGCGCTATTGCTTTCGGCCAGCTGTAGCGCAATGGGGTGCTCAGCCGCGAGGCTGACATAGGTGGCACCCATTAAGGTATCGGGGCGTGTGGTATATACCTCCAGCTCTTCAAGCCCGGCAATGGCTTTGCTCAGTGCAAAGCGAATGTCGGCGCCACGGCTTTTGCCGATCCAGTTTTTTTGCATGGTTTTGACCTGCTCGGGCCAGCCCGGCAAGTCGTCGAGGCTGCTCAGCAACTCTTCGGCGTAATCGGTAATTTTAATAAACCATTGCGGAATTTCTTTGCGCTCAACCAATGCGCCTGAGCGCCAGCCGCGGCCGTCTATCACCTGCTCGTTGGCAAGCACTGTGCAGTCGACTGGGTCCCAGTTAACCGTGGCCATTTTTTTATACACCATGCCTTTTTCGTACAGGCGGGTAAAAAACCATTGCTCCCAACGATAGTAGTCGGGCTGACAGGTGGCAAACTCGCGCGACCAGTCAAAGCCAAAGCCCAGCGACTGCAGCTGTTGTTTCATGTAGTCGATATTTTGGTAGGTCCACTTGGCTGGCGCGGTATTGTTTTGAATGGCCGCGTTTTCGGCGGGCAGACCAAAGGCGTCCCAACCCATGGGGTGCAGCACATTTTTACCCAGCATAGTCTGGTAGCGGGCAATCACGTCGGTAATTGTGTAGTTACGCACATGGCCCATATGCAGCTTGCCGCTGGGGTAGGGGAACATCGCCAGGCAGTAGAATTTCTCGCGATTGGGGTCCTCTTTGGCTTCGAAGCTGGCATTGCTTTGCCAGTAGTCTTGCGCCGCAGTTTCAATGCTTTTGGGGTCGTACGCGTTTGTGCTTGTTTGCTGTGCTGCCATTATTGGTATTGAATGCCTTTACTTGGGTTGTTGATAAATGTTGGGCTGCGAAAGCCGGGTGGTAAACGCCGGTTTGTGCCTTTTTTCTGGCTATTGGTCAATCCGATAGCATACCCCGAACCACAGGGCGCGAGCCAGCGTTCAGGCAGTGATTAATCGACTTCACAGCGTGCTTGGCTGGGCCTGGGTCGCCCAGCGTTGCTAACCATGCTGTACCGAATATGCCATTCGCGCGGCAGGCGCGCGTTTTTGGCCAGAATGGTTATTGCGCCGTTTGTGAGTCGCGAGCTACAGTTTGGCACTCGTTATTTCACTGGGTACGATTCAATCTATTCACAGGCAGGTAACCGTATGAGCACAGCGTATATTTTAGATGCGGCAAGAACCCCCAGAGGGATTGGCAAGCCGGGAAAGGGCGCTTTGACGGGTATGCACCCGCAGCATTTGCTTTCGACTGTGCTTAAGGCGCTTGCCGAGCGCAATAACTTAAACACCGCCGAAGTCGATGACGTGATTATTGGCTGCTCAATGCAGCAGGGCACGCAAGATAATGATATTGCCCGAATGTCGTTACTTGATGCGGGTTGGGATATTAAAGCCTCTGGCGTAACGATCGATCGCTTTTGTGGCTCGGGTATTACCTCGGTGAATATGGCGGCGGCCAGTATTATGTCGGGTATGGAAGATTTAACCGTCGGTGGCGGCGTTGAAATGATGTCTCTCGGCGCCACTTTTAATATGCAGCCAATGATGGATGCCGGCAACCTGCGTTTGCGCGAGTTACACCCGCAGTCGCATCAGGGCGTTTGTGCCGATGCCATTGCCACCCTCGAAGGCATCAGTCGTGAGGATGTCGATAAGCTTGCGCTGCAAAGTCAGCAGCGCGCCGCCCATGCGCTGGCTAATCGCCATTTCGATAAAGGCGTGGTACCGGTTGTCGATGAGACGGGTAACACTTTGCTTGCGCAGGACGAGTATCCTCGCGCTGGCACAACGCTCGAAGGTTTGTCGCAGTTAAATCCGGCTTTTGGTCAACTGGCCGACTACCCATTGGATGAGTCTGGCGTGTCGTATCGTGGCTTAATTCAAAAAACCTACCCCGATTTAGATATCGATCATATCCATCACGCGGGTAACTCGTCGGGTATTGTCGATGGTGCGGCGGCGATTTTGTTAGCCTCTGAAGATTATGTGAAAAAGAATAGTTTAAAGCCACGAGCAAAAATCGTTGCGATGGCGAATTTAGGTCACTCGCCTGAACTCATGTTAAATGCACCGGTAGACGCCACCAAAAAAGTGTTAGATAAAGCCGGTATGAGTATTGACGATATCGATTTATTTGAAATCAATGAAGCCTTTGCTGTGGTTGCCTGCAAGTATATTCGCGATTTAGGGTTGGACCCAGAGAAGGTTAATGTTAACGGCGGTGCTATTGCCTTAGGTCACCCCATTGGCGCAACCGGTTCGGTGTTAATTACTACTATTCTCGATGAACTGGAAAGGCGCGATTTGAAAACCGGCCTGGTTACCATGTGTGCCGCTGGTGGTATGGCACCTGCCATTATTATTGAACGGGTTTAGTTGAGTTTTGATATCGGGGTGGCGCTAAAGAGGGGGTGCTGCAGGGATTAGGATAAAACGAACCCCACCTCCGTGTGGATCTGCGCTACCATCCCTGGTAGCGACGGTTTTATCCTAATCCCTGCAGCCCCCCTCTTTAGCGCAATAAGCTTCCACTATTTTATAAGCATAAGTAAATGTAATAGCAGAGCAGGCAATGGCGACACATATGGCTAAAACAGAAAACGAAATTTTAGAGGCTGATTTTGAGCTCGGATTTACTTACACCCGTACGCCGGGTGAGATTATGGGTAAATTTCTCGCCGCGCTTAAACAGCAACAGTTATACGGTATTCGCGCTGGCGATGGCAAAGTGCTATTCCCGCCTACCGAATACGACCCGCGCAACTCCGATGCTCTAAGCGATTTTGTTCCGGTTAAATCAACCGGCAAGTTGCTGTACTGGACCTGGGTAGAGCAGCCGCGCGATCATCATATGATCGATAAGCCCTTTGCCTTTGGTATGGTGCAGCTCGATGGCGCCGATACTCCGTTTTTACACAGGGTATTTGCCGACAGTGCCGATAGTTTAAGCGCAGGTATGGCTGTTCAAGTGCAATGGGCTAAAGAGCGTGTAGGGGCGATCAATGATATTCACGGTTTTATTGCGGTTGAAGGAGGAGCAAGTTAATGGATATTGAGTTAGAACCCATCGAATCGTTCGAAGCACCGATTTATCACAAATACCACGCACATTCTTCACGCGCGATTACACCGTTTTTGCATGCAGTTAAGCGAGGTGAATTAATGGGGCATTTGTCGCACGGCACAGGTAAGGTGTTATTTCCGCCACTGGGTGCCTGCCCTGAAAGCGGTACGCCAACCAGTGAGCCGGTGATATTAAAAGACAGCGGTACGGTTATTGGCTTTACCACCGTGCATTTACCGATTCCTGGCAGCAAGTTGATACCACCCTTTACCGTTGCCAATATCCTGCTCGATGGCGCCGATCAGTCTTGCAGCCATTTAATTAGCGAATGCGAATTAAGTGATGTTGCCATTGGTATGCGCGTGCAGGCAGTGTGGCGCCCCAAAGAGGAATGGGATTTTGGGCTGGAGAATATTGAATACTTTAAACCCACCGGTGAACCATTGGTTGATATCGACCAATTAAAAGCCGATTGTTTAGTCGCTGCTGAGCAGCGAAAGCCGGGGGTTAAATAATATGCGTGAAGTTGCCATTATTGGTTATGCACAGTCGCCGCAAATTCGGCAAGAAACAGTGTGTAACGAAGTTGAAATTTTAATGCCCGAAATCGACAAGGCGTTGACCGATGCCGGTATGACCATGAGTGATATCGATTTTGTCTGCTCAGGTTCCTGCGATTATATTGCTGGTGGCGCATTTTCATTTGTCGGCGCGGTAGACTCACTAGGTGCGACGCCCTGCAAAATGGAATCACATGTCGAAATGGACGCGGCCTGGGCGCTATATGAAGCGTGGATAAAAATCCAGGCCGGTGAAATTAAAACCGCGTTGATTTACGGCTTTGGTAAATCGTCGGTAGGGCAGTTGCCCGATGTGATGTCGCAACAGTTAGACCCTTATTACCTTGCGCCGCTATGGCCCGATACCATTTCTCTGGCGGCATTACAGGCCAATGTGCTGGTGCAAAGTGGGCGCTATAACGAAACCGATTTTGCCAATGTAGTGGTAGAGAGTCGCCGCAATGCGAAAGCCAATAACAATGCGCAACTGGCGGGCGATGTTAGCGCCGCCGATTTGCTTAAGGCGCCTTATATTTCATCGCCGCTACGCAAGCATGACTGTTGTCCCATTACCGATGGTGCATCGGTATTGATTCTTGGTGAAAAATCGGCGCTGCCCGATAACGGTAAGCGCGCGGCGGTGATTCGCGGTATGGACCACCGTATGGAGGTGCATCAACTGGGTTTAAGGGAACTGGCGAATTCTATTTCAACGGCACAGGCAATGGCGCAAGTGAAAGATCAATCGGGCATTGCTGTTGAGCAATACGATATTGCAGAACTCTATGCGCCGTTTAGCCCGCAGACATTAATATTGAAAGACGCATTGGGTTTAACCGATAAGACTCATATCAACCCCTCAGGTGGTCCGTTAGCCGGTCATATTATGATGAGTGCCGGCTTAGACCGCTTTGGAATGAGTTTGCGCGCTATTCAAAACGGTGCCGATCGCGCGTTGGTGCATGCCACGTCTGGCCCTTGTTTGCAGCACAATCTGTTAGCTGCAGTGGAGGGTGTCTAAGATGTCAAATAATCATGTAGCGATTACCGGTGTTGGGCAAACCCAGCGATATAAAACCAAGCTGACCTGTTCTATGGCCGGTTTGGTTCGCGAGGCGGCATTAAAAGCGCTGGCCGATGCTAACTGCAGCTGGGACGATATCGATGCCGTTGTGATTGGTAAAGCACCCGATATGTTTGAAGGCGTGGTCATGCCTGAGCCTTATCTGGCTGAGGCCTTGGGTGGTGTAAATAAGCCTGTATTACGCGTGCATACCGCCGGTAGTGTGGGTGGTAGTACTGCGATAGTAGCAGCCAACCATATTAAATCGGGTTTGTTTAGGCGGGTTTTGACGGTAGCGTTTGAAAAGCAAAGTGAATCGAACGCGCATTGGGCGCTATCGCCTTCAATGCCATTTAGGCCGCACTTTAATAGTGGTGCAGGTGGTATGTTTGCGCCGGTAATTCGCGAATATATGCGCAGAAGTGGTGCGCCCGAAGATGTGGGTTGTCATGTCGCGGTTAAAGACCGCAAGCACGCGGTGCGTAACCCGCATGCGCATTTGCATTTGCCCGATATTGATTTAAACACGGTAAAAGAAAGCCCCATGCTATGGGAGCCGACGCGATTTTTAGAAAGTTGCCCATCTTCCGATGGCGCTTGTGCGATGGTGTTAACCTGTGAAGCGCTGGCCGACAGCGGTAGTAATAAACCGGCCTGGGTTCATGCTATGGCGATGCGTTCTGAACCTTCGTTTTACCCCTGGCGTGAAGAGGTTAACCCGCATGCCAGCCGCGAGTGCGCCAAAGACCTATATGCGCAAGCCGGTATTCAAAACCCGCGCAAAGAGCTCGATATGGCCGAGATCTATGTGCCTTTTTCGTGGTTTGAACCTATTTGGTTAGAGAGTTTAGGTTTTGCCGAGCAGGGTAAAGGCTGGGAGTTAACACTCGACGGCAGTACATCGTTAGATGCTGGTGGCGATATTCCCTGGAACTGTTCGGGGGGTGTTTTATCGTCTAACCCTATTGGTGCCTCGGGAATGATTCGTTTTGCCGAAGCGGCCCTGCAGGTGCGAGCTATGGCCGACCAACGCCAGGTCGATGGCGCGAAAAAAGCCATGGGACATGCCTATGGTGGCCATAGCCAGTTTTTTGCGATGTGGATTGTAGGGGCGGATAAGCCTTAATTATTGAGAACAGGGTCGGTCTTCGTAGTCGCATGAAGTAACGCTTGTTTTTCTAAAACGAACCCCACATCCCTGTGGATCGACGCCGCCATCCATGGCGCCGACGGTTTTAGAAAGACAAGCGTTTCTCCATGCTTGGTACGCAAAAAAAATAGTGTATTTTATTGGGAGTTGGAAATGAATGAAGCAGTTATTGTAGAAGCTGTAAGAACACCGATTGGTCGCGGTAAGCCTTATGTGGGCGCGTTAAGCGGATTTCATGCGGCTGAGTTACTCTCGTTAACGCAAAAGGCGTTGATTGAGCGAGCCGGTGTTGCGCCCGATGATGTGGGTCAGGTCATTGGCGGCTGTGTAACGCAGGCGGGTGAGCAGTCGAGTAATGTCACGCGTACGGCATGGCTTAATATGGGTGCAGGTTATGCGCCAGGTGTGATTACTATTGATACGCAATGCGGTTCGGCGCAGGCAGCTAACCATATGATTGCTGCGTTGATTGACAACGGCACTATTGATATTGGTATTGGCTGCGGTATTGAGCAAATGAGCCATGTAAGTTTGGGTGATAATGGTCGTTACGAACCTGCGGGGCGGCCACAGCCTGAAAGCTGGCCATGGCATGATGCTGCACGCGGGCAGTTTGAAGCGGCTGAGCGCATTGCCAAAAACCGCGGTTTAAGCCGTTTGGATATTGAAGAGTTTGGTTGTCGTTCGCAAAATCTCGCCAAGCAAGCCTGGGAGAACGGTTGGTTCGATAAAGAGGTTATTGATGTTCAGGCGCCGACCTATAATGAGCAGGGTGAATTAACCGGCGAAACGCAACTGGTTAATAAAGATCAGGGTTTACGCGATACGACCATGGAAGGACTGGCGGGTTTAAAGCCTGTATACGAAGGGGCCATTCATACTGCCGGTACGTCATCGCAAATCTCCGATGGTGCGGCGGCGGTGTTGTGGATGAGTGCCGACGAAGCCAAAGCACGTGGTTTAAAACCGCGGGCGCGAATTATTTCTAACGTAGTGGTGGGTACCGACCCCTACTATTTGCTCGACGGCCCAGTAGATGCGACGCGTGAATTGTTTAAGCGCAGTGGTATGAATATGGGCGATATTGATCATGTCGAAATTAACGAGGCGTTTGCCTCGGTGTGTTTAAGTTGGGCCAGTGTGTATAAACCCGATATGGATAAGGTTAACCCGCAGGGTGGGGCAATTGCGATTGGTCACCCGGTGGGTTCAACGGGGGCGCGGTTAATTACTACGGCTTTGCATGCGCTGGAGCGTAAAGATCAAAACACCGCATTAATTACCATGTGTTGTGGTGGGCATATTGGGACGGGGACAATTATTGAAAGGATCTAGTGATAAGTGAGTTCGTATCGGCTCAATCTGGATGTATGAAAAATATAATTTGATTCACTTTGGAATGCTAAATATTGTTTAAGCCAGCTTCCCCCTCGTGACGTTGAGTCGATGGAGCTTGGGAAGAAAAAAACCGCCGTAAGGCGGTTTTTAATTTTGGAAAGGAATTCGGGAAAGGGACTCTGGATAGCAATTCTGTAGTTTGCTATGAGAACAATAGTTAGTGACTTTGATTGAAAGTATTTTAAGTTTTGTCACTTTTATCACTGCGAGCTATATCCCCGCTATTATCGCAAGCGAGCTTTCGGCGAAGCATCAGTCTACTTTTGACTTTCAACCAGCTTTTATGATGCGCGGTGAGAGAGATGTTATTCATTGGTTTGAGTATCCCGATAGCGACAAAGCGATGGCGCTAGTCCGTTCCTTGAGTTGGAAAAAGTCATGCGGTCTGTGTAATTGGGCAGCAAGTGATTAAAAGTGGCGGCTTTATGTCGCCATTTTTAATGGGCCGGTTTTTTTAAAGGGTAGTCGATAAATGGTATTTTAAGCATTGCCTGGGGGTCCCGGGTTCACTGATAATCGCGTGATTAAAAGCAAGTTTTTACCCGTGCGATCTAAGTTAGTTAATTGAATTAAGAATTAACCTGAGAATTAAAGATGAAAAACAATGATATTTTACGTCGCGTTCGTTACATCTTTGATTTTAACGATAACAAAATGATTGCGCTGTTTGCATTGGCAGATTGTGAGGTGACACGCGAGCAGGTAAGTGGTTGGTTAAAAAAAGATGATGACCCTGGCTATAAAAGTTGTAGCGATGTATTACTGGCAACATTTCTTAACGGTTTGATTGTTGAAAAGCGTGGCAGGCGTGATGGTGAACAGCCGGTGCCAGAAAAAAAACTAACCAATAATATTATTTTTAATAAGCTTAAAATTGCGTTGAAGTTAAAAGGTGAGGATGTCTTACGTATTTTGGCGCTCGCTGATTTTCGCCTAGGTAAGCATGAGTTAAGCGCCTTGTTTCGCAAAGTCGACCACAAGCACTACCGTGAATGCAAAGACCAGATACTACGCAATTTTTTACAGGGTTTGCAGATTGAATTACGCGGTGAGGTCGACAAGCCGCCGGTTTTCAAATGGTGATTTTTCTGGTGTTTTCAGCCCAGGAGAGAATTGAATCAAACCAGCCTTTGGGCTGTTTTGACCCCTTCGGGGCAAAGCTGCTGCGCAGCTTGTTGAAACTTTGCATGCGCAAAGTTTGCGAACCTCTATCGGTTCAAATCCTGTTCTCGTGTTATTCGAAATCGAGCGAGGTTAGGTGTCGGCTCTTAGATATGGTGCCCAGGAGAGGATTTGAACCTCCACCTTCTTGCGAAGACCAGCACCTGAAGCTGGCGTGTCTACCAATTTCACCACCTGGGCATATATAGAGTGGATTTATACTTCTAACTACCTAATGAAGCCTGTGCGGCTTTCCCGACACGCTTCGCGTGGTCGTTCTCGCACCTCCTGTGCTTCACGGCATTAGCACATCCTGCGCGTCATCTACCAATTTCACCACCTGGGCATATATAGAGTGGATTTATACTTCTAACTACCTAATGAAGCCTATGCGGCTTTCCCGACACGCTTCGCGTGGCCGTTCTCGCACCTTCTGTGCTTCACGGCATTAGCACATCCTGCGCATCATCTACCAATTTCACCACCTGGGCATACGTAGATGGCTTGCCGCTAAAGCCCTGTTAGCCCCAGCGAGCGCGCACTTTACCGATACCAGACCATTCTGTCAATTTTACCTGCTTCATTGCAAAATACATATTTATGCCCAGTTTCAATGGTATGGTGAAACCCAATTCCACGCTATTTCGAGGCTACCTTGGCTAAACGTACCAACAAAACTAAACATAACCCCGACGCCAGTAAAAAACGCAAAAATCGGGGCGCGGACCCCCACGCTGATCGCGAATCACGCAATTACGATAACCCCATCGCCAGCCGCGAACATATCCTCGAACTAATTAAAGCTAATAACGCGTTAAGCCGATCCGAGTTAATCAAAATACTCGGCATCAAAGGTCAGGATTCCCGGGAGGCACTACGCCGCCGCCTGCGCGCCATGGAGCGTGACGGGCAAGTGCTGTTTCGCAAACAGGACGAGAGCTTCTATATCCCCAAACAGCAAGAGCTACTACGTGGCATTGTTGAGGCCCACCGCGATGGCTATGGCTTTTTGCTGCTCGATGGCCAGGAGGATGTCTACCTGAGCGAACGCGAAATGCGCCAGGTGTTTCACGGCGATGAGGTGTCGGTTCGACCCGCAGGGCGTAGCCGCCGTGGCGGGGTCGAAGGCAAAATTGTCGAAGTGCTTAAACGCGCTAACGAAACTATTGTAGGACGCCTTAGCCGTGAATCGAATTTGTACTTTGTCATACCCGATAACCCCCGTATCGGCCAGGATATCCTGCTGCCCAATGGGCTAGAAAAAAATCAGGTTGAACCGGGCGATTACGTTAACGTAAAAATCACCCAGTTCCCTACCCAGCGTTTGCCCTGCGAAGGTGTGATCGACGAAGTGCTGGGCAGCGCATTGGCACCCGGTCTCGAAATAGACCTGGCAATACGCTCACACGATATTCCTTATCGTTGGCCCGACGCCGTTATTGCCGAAGCCGCCAGGCTTGGCGATGAACCCGAAGAAGCGGATAAACAGTATCGGGTTGATTTACGCGATTTACCGCTGGTCACTATCGATGGCGAAGACGCCAGGGATTTTGACGACGCGGTGTATTGTAAAAAGCGCCGCAGCGGCGGCTTTACATTGTGGGTCGCTATTGCTGATGTTTCTCATTACGTGCCAGTAGACTCTGCACTGGATAAGCACGCCTATGAACGCAGTACTTCAGTGTACTTTCCTGGCCGTGTTGTACCCATGTTGCCCGAGGCGATTTCCAATGGTCTTTGTTCGCTAAAACCCGATGTCGACCGCTTGTGTATGGTGAGTGAAATTGAAATTGATAATAAAGGTGTTGTGACCGGGCACCAGTTTTATGAAGCGGTTATGCATTCGCATGCGCGCTTAACCTATAACGAAGTTGCAGAGGCGCTGGGTTTAACACAAAAAGCACCACGTGCAGGCTTGCTGAAAAGGTTACACGGTTTAATGCCCGAGTTGCAGGCATTGCTGGCGTTATACCAGTTGTTGCGTGGCAAGCGCAGCCAGCGTGGCGCGATTGATTTTGAAACCACTGAAACACAAATTATTTTTAACGCCGATAAAAAAATCGACACCATTGTCCCTGTGGTGCGCAACGATGCTCACAAAATTATCGAAGAGTGTATGCTTTGCGCTAATGTCGCGGCAGCGAACTTTTTGGCATCGCAGGATAAGCCGGTGTTATACCGTGTGCACGATGGTCCCAAAGAGCAAAAACTCGATAACCTGCGTTTATATCTTGGTGAGTTGGGTTTAAGTTTAAGTGGTGGTCTTAACCCGCAGCCTGGTGACTACCAAAAATTGATGCGTGAAATTGAGCCGCGACCCGATGCCCATTTAATTCAAATTATGATGTTGCGCTCATTCAGTCAGGCCATGTACCAGCCTGATAATGGCGGGCACTTTGGTTTGGCGTATCCAGCTTATTTGCATTTTACTTCACCTATTCGTCGCTATCCCGATTTGTTAGTGCACCGGGCAATACGGAGTATTATTCGTAGCCGCAAGGCTTGCGACCAGGTACAGCGTGTACCTGGCGCCAAGGTGCTGGCTAAGAAAGTGATCTACCCCTACGCTATGGCAGACATGGTTGCTGCCGGTATCCATACGTCTATGGCCGAACGTCGTGCCGATGACGCCACTCGCGATGTCACCGCCTGGCTGAAGTGTGAATACCTACAAGACCGTATTGGTGAGTCATTTGCCGGTGTTGTGTCTGGGGTCACTCGCTTTGGTTTGTTTGTCGAGTTGCAGGATTTATTTGTCGAAGGGCTGGTGCATATTAATAACCTTGGCAATGACTATTATCACTTTGACCAGGCCCAGCAGCGTTTGGTTGGTGAGCGAACGCGGCAGGTATTTAAGTTGGGCGATAGTATTAGCGTGGTGGTTGCCAGCGTCGATCTTGATGAGCGCAAGGTCGATTTAGAAATCGATGTAGCCGTGAAACCTTTTGCAAATGATAAAAAATCAAAGCGCAAAAAAAATAGTGGCAGTGGCAATAAACAGTCGCGCTCGGGTAAAAGCGGTAAAGCTAAGCCACTTAAAAAAGTTTCGGCAAAAAAGCGCAAGGTCAATAGTCAGCCAGCCACTGAACAAGAGGCGGGCGCTGGTAGAGCTAAACGCAAACCGTTAAAGAAACTATCGGCTGTTAAAAAGGCCAGGGCGGGCGCCAAAAAAAAGGTTAAGGCAAAAGCCAAAAGCAAAACTAAAGCCGTAATTAAAGCTAAAAAAGGCGCGCCAAAATCAAAAGCCATGCGTGGTAGAAAAGGTACAAGAATAAAATAGCGGGCAAAAAAAACGCCAGCAATCGCTGGCGTTAATAAATGAGGTTAATACTTTTCAAACATTTGCCTACTAAATCGGTGCTAACCAAGGATGTTCAATCAGTTGTCGCTATATAACCATATCGACTGCCTGAAAAAAATGGGACACCACGTCCCCTTTAAGCTTCTCAATACCATTCAATGATAAAAAAAGCCAAAAACGGGTCGTTTGGCGGCGGCTGTGGCGAATATTGTCACTTTGCTTTAAAGTGTAAGCTACCGCTTTATTAGCTTATGAAAATAATAGCTTATGGCTAATTTGGGCGCAGGGCCGGGCTTTGTTTCTGGCTTAAACCAGGGGAAAATAATGACTGTTATTGTGAAATGCTCCAAGGCCATTTTTTTCTATTGATTTCTAACATTTTGGCAATATGCGGTTAATCGGTAATTTTTTGGTAGTTATGCCTGCCTATCTGTATTGGGTGGGTTTTGTATCAGCCGGGCTGAAAAGTGGGCTGATAATGGCATAAGCGCCCCAATACCGGGTGATATGACGGGTTCGAGCATGGTGGAATCAGTGTACTACGACTATGATTTGTGTCGAATTTTTGCAGTGACAGCCTACCAGAAAGCGGGAGTTATTTATGGCCGATCTCGGTTACTTACCATTTGATTGTGACAATCATTACTACGAATCGCACGATGCTTTTACTCGTCATGTGCCCAAGAATATGCAGCGTCGTTGTGTGCAGTGGGCAGAGATTGATGGTCGCAAGCGTCACATTGTGGGCGGCAGGGTTGCCAACGCGGTAAGTAACCCAACCTGGAATCCGATTGCCAAACCTGGTGCTATATCGGCGTATCTGCGTGGTAACCCTGACAAGCTAAGGCCAGAAGAGTTGATGGGTGAGTCTGAGCCCTTGCCAGATTATTACATTAACAATGAAGCACGGGTTAAAAAGCTGGACGAGCAAGGCCTTGAAGCCATGTGGTTATTCCCGACCTTGGGCGTACTTTATGAAGAGTTGCTTAAGCACGATACTGAGGCGGTTAAAACTCAATTTCGCGCCTTTAACCGGTGGTTAGAAGAGGACTGGGGCTGTAACTACAAAAATCGTATTTTTGGATCGCCGTACATCACTTTGTGTGATGTTGATTTTGCCTGTGAGGAGCTGGAGTGGGCGCTGGCGCAGGGGGCGCGTACGGTTGTTATGCGGCCGGCAGCGGTGTGGACGGCTAACGATGGTGTGCTTTCGCCTTCACATAGTTATTTCGATCCGTTTTGGTCGCGTGTTAACGAGGCGGGTATTACGGTAGTTGTACATGCTTCGGACTCTGGTTACACGACTCATGGATATGTCAATGATGGTTTTAGTGCTGACGGTTTGGGTGCGGCAATGGCGCCGAATATTAAGCACTTTAATATTGAGCGTGCAGCGTACGACTTTTTGGCGACTTTATGTTACGAAAAGTTGTTTGAGCGTTTTCCTAATGTGCGCATTGCGTCAATTGAAAATGGAGCGGAGTTTTTGCCGGATTTATTTCGCAAGTTGCGTCAATCGCGCGATCGGTTGGCAGTGACGGGTTATTACAAGGAGGATCCGGGTGAGTTGTTTAAAGAGCATGTGTGGATAAATCCGTTTTGGGAGGATGATGTTTACGAGGTTGAGGAGTTGATGGGGGCGGATCGGGTGATATTCGGGTCTGATTGGCCGCATATTGAGGGGATGCCGACGCCGTTGGATTATGTGGCGGAGTTGTCGGAGTTTGATGATGCGAAGAAGAGGAAGATTTTGCGGGATAATGTGTTGGAGTTGAATGAGCTTAGACCGCGTTAAAAGGTTTTTTAGTTTTTGGTTCGTAGGGAAATAGGCGATTTACTATTTTACTGGATTGCTTACAGCGTTGACTGCACG
>CBFHXO010000043.1:0-22943 GCA_965659815.1 Pseudomonadales bacterium | reverse complement strand
ATCTGCCATGTTAGCGAAGTAGAGATAGCGACGGTTGGCTTGCGATTCGCCAGCAAAGGCATCTTTAAGATTTTGCTCGGTAGCTGAACCTTTCAGGGACATAGTTTTTCTCCAAAAATCAATCGGTTTTTTATCGGCTGTTACATCTGTCTGAGCAGATGACAAAGACAGGGCATCATTTTAAGCGCCTGTTACCAATATGTGTAGTTAATAAAATATATTGCTGCGATTAACATTAGCTATTAGGCAGCTAGTGGGCTTCAGTCTGCCGCCTTCGGCTATTTAGTAATCATTTGCAGTTGATCAGTATACGCGTTGTGAGAGGGTTTGGATGTGTCGGCGACTGCTTGCCGCGACTTACGGCCTTGAGCGCTTGACCTTGGCTAAATCGCGCCTAGCGTCGGCCACCGCTTTTTCCAGCGCTTCGAGCCGCATTATATAATCGGACGAGGGTCGCGCGCCGCCGCCCACTTTGCCAATAAAATCGCCTTCGCCAGGTTCACTGCCTACCTCCAGCGCCAGCTCGGCTTCTTTAAGCTGTGCTTTGGCGGCCTTGTATCGTTCTTTCCATAGCGCCTTTTCTGACTTTTTTACTGCCTGTTGCAACTCGCGTTCTTGCTCTTCGCTGGCTTCACGTTGTTCGCGCGCCTGTCTCAACCATTGGGGCTCCGACTCGGCCAGCGTCTTAAGCGATGGCACCACGTTGTGCTCCTCGGCTTCAGGCAGTTTTTCAATAGTGGCTTTATTACCGTCATTGCCGGCATGGTTAGGTTGGTCGGTGTAAGTGACATTGCCATTTTCGTCGACAATACGGTAGGTTTCGGCTAACACCGGCCCAGTCGTTAGTATTGCGGTTAGAGCCGCAGTTGAAACCGCAGTTGAAACCTTAGTTGGAACTTTGGTTAGCACGGTAGTGAGCACAAAGCCCATCGCCGGGGCCAGGCTGGATGCAAAACTGTAGCTGCCCCGTTGAAGGCTGGTTGACGAGCAATGTTGTCGCCAGGCGAGCAAGTATTTATTCATAATTGTGTTTTCAGGTTGCAATCGTATCGGCGGCTGAGCGGGCAGTATAGAGCCTGCGGATAATGCCCGATAACTCAGTCTATAGTACACCTTGATTGAGCCTAAATAACGTTACTCGGTTCCGCAAGTTATGCAAACTGTTGCGATTTTTAATCGTTATCCGTTAAAACCTCGATAAAAAACAGGCGCTTAAAAAAAGCCCACCATTGCGACGGGCTTTTTGACGCATGTACAGCTAGCAGGAGTAGTACATGCCAAACTCAACCGGATGCGTGCTCATATTGAGTTTTTCAATTTCCTCACGCTTTAACGCAATATAAGCATCAATCATATCGTCGTTCATGACGCCACCGGCAGTGAGAAATTCGCGATCGGTATCCAGTGCGGCAAGTGCCTGCTCCAGTGAAGAAGCTACGGTAGGAATTGCAGCGGCTTCTTCGGCCGGTAGGTCGTAAAGGTCTTTATCGGTAGCAGCGCCTGGGTGAATTTTATTTTGAATACCGTCGAGCCCGGCCATTAACAATGCTGTAAAGCACAGGTATGGGTTTGCGGTAGGGTCGGGAAAGCGCACTTCAATACGGCGCGCTTGTGGGTTGGGCACAAACGGAATCCGAATTGATGCCGAACGGTTGCGCGCCGAGTAAGCCAGCATTACCGGTGCCTCAAAGCCAGGCACTAGGCGTTTGTAGGAGTTGGTTGAAGCATTGGCAAAAGCGTTAATTGCGCGAGCGTGTTTGATCACACCCCCAATATAAAACAGCGCAGTTTCCGATAAGCCCTCGTGGGCATCGCCAGCCATCAGGTTAACGCCTTCTTTCGATAGCGACTGGTGGCAGTGCATACCACTGCCGTTATCACCCACCAGTGGTTTGGGCATAAACGTGGCGGTTTTGCCGTATGCGTGGGCAACATTGTGAACGCAGTACTTTAATATTTGTACTTCATCCGCTTTGCTGGTCAAAGTATTGGCACCAACGCTAATTTCACACTGACCGGCGGTGCCAACTTCGTGATGATGCACCTCGACCTTCAGGCCCATATCTGCCATGGCGCCACACATGGCGGCGCGAACATCGTGCAGAGAGTCAACCGGTGGCACAGGGAAGTAACCCCCTTTTACGCCCGGCCTGTGACCGATATTACCGTCTTCATAACTTTTATTGCTCGACCATGCTGCCTCTTCAGCATTGATTTGGTAGCCTGCGCCCGACATATTTGCATGCCATTTGACGTCGTCAAAGACAAAGAACTCGGGTTCGGGCCCAAATAAAATCGTGTCGGCAATGCCGGTTAAGCGCATATAGGCCTCGGCGCGTAACGCCACCGAGCGTGGGTCTCGGTTGTAGCCATGGCCGGTGTCGGGTTCAACCACGGTGCAGCGCAGGTTGAGTGTGGCCTCATCGGTAAACGGGTCCATAACGGCGGTTGTATCGTCGGGCATTAAAATCATGTCCGATTCATTAATGTTTTTCCAGCCTGCAATGGACGAGCCATCGAACATTTTGCCCTCGGCAAAAAAGCTTTCGTCGACTTCGCTGGCCGGAATCGATACATGCTGCTCTTTGCCTTTGGTGTCGGTAAATCGCAGGTCAACCCAGTTGGCTTCGTGTTGCTTGATCATTTCAAGGGTGTTTGCTGACATGGACTATCCTCCGAAATCCACCCGCTTTGGGGTGTCTAAATTTATTAATGCTTTGGCTGTGCCAATGCGGAAGAGCTTAAGCATGAAGCTGGTAACTCGAGGGTTGCCGCTGGCAGGAAAAGATGGCGATTTTATAACGAACCCGCGCGCAAAAGATATCATCGCTGTATTAAAAACGAATTAAACGCTGCCGCTGGGGCGTTAATGCTGATTTAAAAGTAGACGCTTGTGCTGGCCTGACAGTGATACCGACGGCAAGCTATGGGTTGAATGCTTTGCTTTGAGCTTTGGCGAGTTTGAGGAAGTTAAAGCACGCTGGAGGTGTGAGCCACCTCCAGCGCAAACAGTGGCAATTAGGCCAGCGCTTCTTTGGTGGTTTTGATAATGGCAGCAGCCACTTTGTAAGGATCGGCGTTCGATGCAGTACGACGATCTTCAAGGCGACCTTTCCAGCCATCTTCAACAGTACCAATAGGTACACGAATTGACGCGCCGCGGTCCGATACACCGTAGCTGTATTCGTCGATTGACTGAGTTTCGTGCTTACCAGTCAAACGTTGGTCGTTGTCGGCACCGTAAACGCTAATGTGGCGCTCGATATGCTTACCAAAGTTTTCACAAATTTTAGTAAACACAGACTCTTCGCCCTGGTCGCGCATTGCGCCGTTTGAGAAGTTAGCGTGCATGCCTGAACCGTTCCAGTCCAGCTCGCCAAATGGTTTTGGATGGTAGTTAATGCTGTAACCGTATTTTTCACCGGTACGCTCTAGCAAGTAACGCGCAATCCAGGTTTCATCGCCAGCACATTTGGCGCCTTTAGCGAATACCTGAAATTCCCACTGACCTGCGGCCACTTCGGCGTTGATACCTTCAACGTTAATACCTGCGTCCAGGCAAATATCAAAATGTTCTTCGATGCAGTCGCGACCAAAGGCGTTACCTGCGCCAACTGAGCAGTAGTATGGACCTTGAGGGCCAGGGAAACCGTTTACTGGAAAACCAGGTGGACGATCGGTGTGAACATCCCACAGAAAGTATTCCTGCTCGAAACCAAACCAGAAATCTTCATCATCATCATCGATGGTCGCGCGACCGTTTGATGCGTGCGGGGTGCCGTCGGCGTTTAATACCTCGGTCATAACCAAAAACGCGTTCTTGCGATCTGGATCTGGGAAAATCGCTACTGGCTTAAGCAGGCAGTCTGATGCGTTACCTTCGGCCTGTTCGGTAGAGCTACCGTCGAAGCTCCACATTGGGCATTCTTCCAGTGTGCCGCCAAAATTGTCGCGGACCTGGGTCTTGCTGCGAAGGCTTTGGGTTGGTGAGTAGCCATCTAGCCAAATGTACTCTAGCTTTGCTTTCATTTTCTATTGCTCTCCTAAAAAATAATTGGATTCTATTGCGACGCAGTATTTACGCCTAACTTGTATTCGCCGCCTTCGCCGCGCACTCATCAGGTAGCAAACGCTGTACCAACTTGGGGAAAAACGAGTGAAGTCTAAGTTGTTGTATCTATTTGCTATTTTTTTTATGCAGAGGCCGCCACGGATGGCCGCCTACACAAACGCACTAATATAGTGCATTACCGCACAAATACAGTGCAGTTTTGCATTGAGGTCCTTGCGCGCTGATCGTAAAAGCGCGCTGCTACACCAATTTGTTCGCTGGTTTCGTCATTGGGCTCGCCGCTATACTGCGCCTCCGGCGCATATGCGCCGTTGACGTTAACCGGAAACCTGTAGCTGGATCGATGAAACTGATAATTAAGCTCTCACCCGAAATCACCATAAAAACGCGTCCGGTGAGAAAGCGGTTTGTGCAACAGCTGCATACCAATATTCGCCGCGTATTGAAGCGTCGGGGTTTGTCGGCGGACGTAGTGTGGCGGTGGGACATGCTTGAAGTCAATATCCCTGTCACAATTGGTACAGATCTACCACTTTCTGAGCGAGTTTTAGTCGATACCGTCCGAAGTCAGGACGCTGATGACGCTGGAAATGCTGCTTCACCGCGTGTTGCAAACGGTGCAGCGCAGGCGACTACCAGCTACGCGGCCCGCTGTGAGCAAGTAATGGATACACTGCAAACGGTACCTGGCATCAGCTATTTTATCCGCGTGCAAGAGCGCGAGTTAACAGCGCTGGAACAAGACCCGGCGCTGGAAGAGATTTACCAGCACACGCTGGCGGTGGTTGGCGACCAGTTGGTGGGTAAAACTTTTTTAGTGCGCTGCAAGCGCCAGGGCGGCCACAGTTTTAATTCGCACGATGTCGAGCGCTATGTGGGTGGCGGGCTTAATCAAAATACTGATGCACTCGGTGTGCAAATGCGCGACGCCGATGTCAGTGTTAATCTCGAAATCAAACGTCGGCGGCTGTTTATTGTTGAAGGTCGACAGCAGGGTATGGGAGGTTACCCGCTGGGCTGTGTGGGGCCTGCGATAGCATTGATGTCAGGCGGTTACGATTCCAGTGTTGCCAGTTTTGAAATGATACGTCGCGGGGTAGAAACGCACTTTTGTTTTTTTAATCTCGGCGGTCATGCGCATGAAGTAGGTGTTAAACAGGTATCGCATTTTTTATGGGACCGATATAGCAGCTCGCATCGAACTGCGTTTATCAATATTCAGTTTGAAGCGGTGGTTGAGGAAATACTGACGAAAATCAGTAGTCCTTATATGGGTGTGATACTCAAGCGCATGATGGATTCGCGCCGCAAGTGCAGTTGCGGTGAAAATGAAAATTGATGCTTTGGTTACCGGTGAAAGTATTTCTCAGGTGTCGAGTCAGACCTTGAAAAACCTTGCCGTTATTGATGCGGTTTCCGATACGCTGGTAATGCGCCCGTTAGCGACAGAGGATAAATCGATGATTATTGATAAAGCCAGTCATATTGGTGTTGCGCAGTACGCCGAGCATATGACGGGTATCGATAAAATTTACCAGCAGGAGCTTGCCTTTGATGATGTTGAAAAACTATCGATACCTGACCCTGAGCAAATTGTGATTGATTTAAGGCATGATGATGAACGTGAGCGTGATCCATTGGTATTGCATGCTAATCAAATTTTAAATATCCCTTTTTACAAAATTAATAGGTTGTTCAATACGCTCGACCCGCAGCAACAATACCTGCTCTATTGTGGTCGCGGTGTTATGAGCCAGCTGCATGCTGTGCATTTGCACGCCGAAGGTTATACCAATGTCAAAGTCTACCACCCTTCGTAGTACGCTGTTTTGATTGCGATCGTGGGTAAAACGACTACATTTTTTGCTCTGTTGCTGTACGGTGTTTTGTTCACAGCTGCGCTGCCGTTCGTTTTTTTAAGTTTATTGTGGCGTTCATTTAAAGCGCCAGCTTATCGCCGCCGTGTCTTTGAGCGTTGCGGTATGGTTGCTGGTGCGCATAACAATGCTAATGGCATATGGTTGCATGCGGTGTCAGTGGGTGAGGTTATTGCGGCTTTGCCGGTAATTGCCGCGTTGCGCCAGCGCTATCCCGATAGTCCATTGACGGTGACCACGACAACGCCAACCGGTTCTGCTCACTTGCTAAAAGCGCTAGAGGAAAACGGGCTGGAAAACATTACGCATAGCTATATGCCTTACGACTGGCCGCCGTTTGTCTGGTGGTTTATGCGTAGCGTGAAGCCGCAACTGCTGGTTATTATGGAAACCGAGTTATGGCCGGTGACGCTTTGGTTGTGCCGGCGTAAAAATGTGCCGGTAGTATTAGCTAACGCGCGTTTGTCAGAAAAATCGGCCGCGGGCTACCAGCGCGTACGGTGGTTAAGTCAGGGTATGTTGCAAGCTTTGTGGGTGGCAACACAGTACGATGATGATGCAGAACGCTTTTTAGCGCTGGGCCTGCCTGAGCAGCAGTTGGCACGTATCGGTAGTATTAAATTTGACATTGAAATTCCCAGTAGCCATAGACAGATTGCCGCTGAAAAGCGGGCGCAGTTAAATAGCAATGGTCGGCGTTTTATCTGGATTGCGGCGAGCACTCATAAAGGTGAAGATGAAAAAGTATTGGCGGCGCATCGCACACTACTCGATGCAAACGCGCAAAGCCTATTAATTCTTGTGCCCAGGCATCCCGAGCGCTTTGATGATGTTGCAAAGCGAATCGCTGAGCACGAATTTGCTTTGCGGCGCGTCTCGGATTTGCCTGCCGACACCAACGGGCAACGATTAAATAGCAATACGCAGGTTTTACTTGTTGATAGTATTGGTCAATTGTTGATGTACTACGGCGTCGCGGATATGGCGTTTGTCGGTGGCAGTCTGGTGGCGGTGGGCGGCCACAATCCGATTGAGCCTGCGGCATGGGGTTTGCCGGTATTAGCGGGTCGACACTACTTTAATTTTACTGAAGTAACTCGGCGGTTAATTGAAGGGCAGGCACTGCATGTGGTTGCCGACGAGCATGAGCTGGCTGCGCAATTATTAATTGCAACTAAACAGCCCGATCAATTACAAAGCCGTGGCGAAGCTGCGCGACAAGTGGTTGAGGCAAATCGCGGAGCGCAGCAAAAGCTTATGGCATTTATCGATTGCCAGTTGCGCTAGGGGTTTCGCTTTTTAATACTGCCGCTGGTGGTATCAGCCACTTGTTGAGGTCTTCAATATCTTGTGGGCTTAAGATGCCTGCAGCTTCTTTTAATTTTAATGAGTTAATCACATAGTCGTAACGGGTGTTGGCGTGATCGCGCTGTGCTCGGAATAAGTCGCGTTGCGCGTTGAGCAAATCAACAATATTACGCGTGCCAGCGTCGTAACCGGCCTGGGTAGCATCCAGTGCACTCTCTGCCGACGTAATGGCCAGGCTGCGCGCGTTAACTCGCGCGGTATCGGCAACCGTAGTCAAGTAGCTGGAGCGTGCCTGACGAAATGCGGTGCGCTTGGCAGCAACCAGATTGGCCTGGTCGCGAACCCTTTCATATCCGGCCTGGCGTCGTTCGGAGCTGGTTAAACCACCGCTAAACAAAGGTAGCTGCATTCGTAATTCAAGGGTTGTGCCGTCTGAATTGGAAAATGAATCAGGTATAGGCCCCGGGCCGCTGTTGACAGAAGTGCTGCTGGTTGTATTGACTATGACAGGGTTGCCTCCGGTATCGAGTACAGTAGCAGGAATGGGAACCTCTGAAACACTGCGACTATTGCTGAACTGTGAGGTGTCGGTTGTAGAATCTTTGTAGCTGACAACCGCTTGAAGCGTTGGCGCATGCGCTGCCTTTTTTACTTTGGCGTTTTGATTTGAAGCTTCGGCAACCTGTTCGGCAAGTTTGATAGAGAGATTATTTTGGTTGGCGAATTCAACCCAGGCCTCAGGCGTTTCAGGTTGCGGTTTGCTGGTAACAAATTCGCTAGACAAATTGTAAAGGTTTGTGTGTTGCTGGCCGGTTAGCGCGGTAAGATTTTCGTAGGCAATACCTAAATTCACTTCTTCAGTGAGCCGGTTGGCAACGGCAAGGTCAAATGCGGCGCGCGCTTCATGGACATCGGTAATTGCAATTAGCCCAACATCGTAGCGCTGCTGGGTTTGTTCGAGCTGTTGTTTAATGGCTTTTTCTTCGGCCAGCGATGATATCAGGTTGTCGCGTCCTCGTAATACATCGAAGTACGCCTCTGCAGCACGGATAATCAATGATTGCTGGTCGATAGCAAATTGCAGTTCGGCTTGCTTTGACAATGCTTTACTTTGTTTAAAGGCAAAAAAAGCTTGCAGGTTAAATACGTTTTGGGTCAGTGAAATAGAGTACGACTCCGTTTCATTTTCGGTATTAAAGTTTGACGCAAATGGAATATCGGCAGAGAAATAGCGTAGGCTCTCGGAGTCTTGATCGCTCTCGGTATAGGATGCAGACGCAGTGACTTGAGGCAGTAATTGTGACAGCGCTTGTGTCTTAATTTCGCTATTGGCATTATAGCTGGCCTCGGCCGCCTGCAGGGTTGGGTCATTAACCAGCGCGAGCTGATAAATATCGGTTAAATTATCGGCTCGTGCTGTGCTGTTGAACCCTGCGGTGACCAGTAGCAAGGCAGCAAAAGGCGCGAGCAGCGATCGTTTAGATATCAATGGCGGTTTTGCTGGCTGGTACGACATGAAAGAGTCCTGCGATTACGGATTAGTGGCGCTGAGCGGATAGTCTTGCGAATACCCCTAAAAGTAGCGGATAGTTTAACAGAATGGGCGATAGCGACGAAGTTGATGCGGCTAAGGTTAACCGGTCTTAATGCCATTATCGTCTATGATCCATGCATAGCTGGCAAGTGATTTATTGTGTTTATTTCTGACAATGCCGACAAACAATGCCCACAGAAAATGCCGCAAAGTTGCGTTTATGCCGTCGCAGGCCGGTTGTGAATATGACAGGCCAGCCGTTGCGGGCAGCCAGGTTAAGGCCGGCAAGCGCGAATATTGTTATAATTTACCACCGCATCGCCTTGTGTCCGAATGCCGACTATCTTTACCCTTTGCTTTTTTGGACTGGTCAATGCTGCAGGCGTGGGTGATTCAGTTTTACCAGTGATAGATATTTAGAAAGTAGAGTGCGTGTGAAAAAGAAATACCGTTTTGATATCAAGCTTATGATGGCCGACTGCGAGGCCAACTACGCGCGCATCTGCCGTTTGCTGCCCGATGTGTTAAACGGCCCCGATGCCGATACGCCACCCGCTGCACAATCAGCGTGCACACTGGAAATAGATCTCCCCGCAGAGCGCTCGGACGAACGTTTTTCGCAGCAGCCTACGGAACTTCCCGCCCAGTTGAGCATTGTGATTCGCGAACGCTGTCGCTTTACCACCACAGTTGATATTCAGGTACTGGTTAATAGTTTTGCCGCTATCGAGGGAGAGTCTGGGTGCGTGAATATGGCAGTGCGACTGTATCACGATGTCAATATGGCTGAGGTATTTGCCTGCAATCGCAAGCCCAGTCGCCTTGCCAGCTACGAGTACCCCAATGAGTCGATGTTTGCGCCCGATGAAAAAGCTCAGCAAAACCGCTTTTTAGGCGAGTGGCTGGGACTTTGTCTGCGTCACGGTATGGTGAACGCCTATCCGGTACTGCCGATTGGTGATGCCGCATCAACGCCAGTTACTTCAGCGCAAGATCCAGTGCAAGTGGTCGACCGGTCCGACAAGACCTATTCTGCTACCGCAGTGCCACCGCCGGGTAACCTGGCGGCCGGGCTTTAATCAAAGGCAGATCCGCATATGCCTTTAAACTCAGATGCACTAAACATTTCCGTTAGAGACGCCGCTGGCGTGGTTCGGCTGGTACAAATCACCGACTGCCATCTCGGTGCGCAGGAGGGCGAAAAACTGGTGGGTATGGACACAGATGCCAGCCTCGACCACGTGCTGACGCTGCTAGGCGAAGAGCAGACACAAGCCGACCTGTTACTTGCAACCGGCGATTTATCCAATCATGGCACTACCTCGGCATATACCCGGCTGGATAAAAAGCTTGCCGCCTTGCCAATGCCTAATGCCTGGTTGGCGGGCAATCATGACTCGCGTGATCTCATGGCGCAATCTGTAGGTGAAGCGCGGCTGCCGCGCGCTATTACTGTTGCTAATTGGCTGATTATTATGCTCGACTCCACGGTGCCCGGCCAGGTGGGCGGTGAGCTGGGGGCAGCAGAGTTGCTTCGTGCAGAGCAGTCGCTTAATAGCTGCCCCGAGGCTGAGCATGTGATGATCTGTTTGCATCACCAACCGGTGGCGATTGGCTGTAGTTGGCTCGACGAGCAGCAAGTCGCCGATAACGATGAATTTATTGCATTGCTGGCCAAAGAGCCGCGGTTGCGCGCCGTAGTTTGGGGTCATGTGCATCAGGATTTTCGCGGTAGCGATACGCGTCTGCCTGATGTAGCGCTGCTTTCTGCACCCTCTACCTGTATACAGTTTGCACCCAACAGTGCTGACTTCAAGCTCGATACCTGCGCGCCGGGTTATCGCTGGTTTGAGCTGCACCCCGATGGCCGTATCGATACCGACGTATCACGCGTCAAAGGTATCGATTTAGCGGTCGATTTTGACTCGCAGGGTTACTAAGTCTTTTTCGCCATATCACAGCGCGCCGCTACGGGTTGCGGTGGTCGCTTTTCGTTAGTTCTTATCTTGTTTCATGCTGCCAATGCGCCGGAGCACTAGAGCCTCAGGCTTAATAAATATGGCCATTAAAGCTGCGCACGCCGGTGCCATTAATATGGTAAAGTTGCTAACAACCTTGTGCCTGCCATTTGCACTCGTACTCAATGATTTGTATTGGAAAATAAAAAACTATGTCAGATTACAACGCCGATTCTATTGAGGTACTTACGGGTTTAGAGCCGGTACGTAAACGCCCGGGTATGTATACCGATACCCAGCGGCCAAATCACCTGGCGCAGGAAATTATCGATAACTCAGTTGACGAAGCGCTGGCGGGTTTCGCCGATAAAATTGAGGTGGTGCTGCATAAAGATGGCTCCTTATCGGCGCAGGACAACGGCCGTGGCATGCCTGTCGATATTCACCCGCAACACAAAATTTCCGGCGTTGAGTTAATTCTTACCAAGCTGCACGCCGGTGGCAAATTCTCTAATAAAAACTATCAGTTTTCGGGCGGCTTGCACGGCGTTGGTGTGTCTGTGGTTAACGCGCTGTCGACCAAGCTGGAGGTTGATATTAAGCGTGATGCCAAGCAGTTCAATATCACTTTTGCCGATGGCAAGCGTAAAACCAAGCTTAAGCAAACCGGCACGGTGGGTCAGCGCAATACCGGTACCTCGGTGCGGTTTTGGCCAGACAAACAGTACTTTGATTCGATAAAATTTTCGGTACGTCGTTTGCAGCATGTGTTGCGCGCCAAAGCGGTGTTATGCCCCGGCTTGCGTATTACCTTTCTCGATGAACAAAGTGGCGACAAAGACGAATGGTTTTATGAAGATGGCTTAAAGGATTACATTCTGTCGGCAACACGCGGTTGGGAAGTGTTGCCTGAGCTGCCATTTATGGGAAGCTTTTCAGCCGAGACCGAAGCGGTTGACTGGGCTGTGCAATGGTTGCCCGACGGTGGTGAGGTTATTGCTGAGAGCTATGTAAATTTAATTCCTACCGCTCAGGGCGGAACCCATGTCAACGGGTTGCGTACCGGTATGTTAGAGGCGATTCGCGAGTACTGCGAGTATCGCAATTTGTTACCCAAGGGTTTGAAGTTAACCGCCGACGATATTTGGGAGCGCTGTAGCTATGTATTATCGGCAAAACTTGCCGACCCACAATTCTCCGGGCAAACCAAAGAGCGTTTGTCATCGCGCGAATGTGCAGCATTTATTTCTGGCGTTGCTAAAGATGCGTTGGGTTTATGGTTAAACCAGCACACCGAAGAGGGCGATAAAATTGCCGAGCTTGCGATTAGCAGTGCGCAAGCGCGTTCGCGCAAGGCTAAAAAAGTGGCGCGCAAGCGCGTTGTGCAAGGCCCTGCATTGCCAGGCAAGTTGGCCGACTGCTCCAGTGACGATCCGGCCTTAGGTGAGCTGTTTTTGGTTGAGGGTGATTCTGCTGGCGGTTCGGCCAAGCAGGCGCGCGATAGAAGCTTTCAGGCTATTTTGCCGCTGCGCGGTAAAATCTTGAATGCCTGGGAGGTCGACTCGCAGGAAATTCTCGCCTCTGATGAAATTCATAATATTGCAGTTGCTATGGGTATAGACCCGGCGTCTGCCGACCTCGATGGTTTACGCTATCACAAAATTTGTATTCTCGCCGATGCTGACTCCGATGGATTGCATATTGCGACGTTAATTTGCGCGCTGTTTGTGCGCCACTTTAAGCCTTTGGTCGCCGCCGGGCATGTCTATGTTGCTATGCCACCGTTGTATCGCATTGATGTTGGCGACGATGTTTTTTACGCACTCGATGAAGCCGAGAAGCAAGGCGTGCTCGATCGTATTAAAGCTGAGAAAAAACGTGGCAAAGTCAATGTGCAGCGCTTTAAAGGCCTGGGTGAAATGAACCCTATGCAGTTGCGCGAAACCACTATGGACCCGGACACTCGTCGATTGGTGCAACTGACGGTAGATGCCAAAGAGGGCACAGAAAAGCTGCTGGATATGTTGCTGGCGAAAAAGCGTGCTGCAGACAGAAAAAAATGGTTGGAGACAAAAGGCGATTTAGCCGAGGTGGTATAAATACTATGCATAGGCTTAATCGGTTACTGGCAACCGCAAGCTGGCTAATGGCTGTTGTATTTATGCAAGGTTGCGCCAATTTACAAAGCGACTTTGAAACGCCGTCGGTGCAGCTGGTCAGTTTGCAGGCCTTGCCCGCCAACGGCCTAGAGCAGCGGTTTACCATGGGTTTGCGCGTAGCGAATCCTAATGGACTAGCATTAAATCTGGTTGGTATGTCTTATAGTATCGAGCTTGAGGGCTTCAAGCTTGTCACTGGTGTCAGCAACGATATTCCTTCGATTGCTGCCTATGGCGAAGGCTTGGTTAATGTCGAGGCGTCAGTTAGCCTGATTGACGGTGTGCGACTGATCAATGGCCTGTTATCTAAACCTCAGTCTGAATTAAATTATAAAATTGGCGCTAAGCTCGACACCGGTTTGCCGTTTATCGGTAAAATTCCTGTCACTGATACCGGTGTGATCAACCTTGCCCGATAGCACGCCGCTGCAAGCCATATTTTAGCGACGGTCGCATTGTTGTGATGCTAACGTTGGCCGTAGTATTTTATTTTGCTTGTTTAGGTTTAACGAGATAATTGATTATGGACTTTGCGACTCACTATCGCCGCCTTGAAAGTATGTATCAGGCAGCGCCCGTCAATCAGTTTTATCTACCCAATATGCGTGTTGAAGAAGGCAAGGCAACCATAACCATGGATGCTGCCGCGCACCACCACCATTCAGCGGGCGCAGTGCATGGCTCGGTGTACTTTAAAATGCTCGACGACGCAGCTTTCTTTGCGGCGAATTCTTATGAGGCGGAAGTGTTTGTCGTAACAACCTCGTTTACCACTTACTTAACTCGGCCAGTATCAGCAGGGCAGTTGCGAGCGGTGGGTTCGGTGGTTAATCAAAATAAGCAGCAGTTTATTGCTGAAGCTGTGCTTTATGATAGTGATGACAGGGAGCTGGGTCGTGGTAACGGTATTTTTGTGCGCAGCAAAAATTTATTGCACGACGCGAAAGGATACGCTGATAAAAACGCGTGATCGCAGCGCGTGTTATTCGGCTAGTTGAAAATTAATTGGCACCAGAAATTCAAAGTTTTCACCGCTCACCGACTCTGGTACCGAAGGGAAGGGTGAGGATTTGGCTAAGGCCTTGCTGGCAGCTTTGTTGAGTGCCTTGTATTTGGACTCTTCATGATAGCTGGATTGCTGCACTTCACCTTTGCGGTTAACAACAACTTTTAATACTACCTTGCCCTCGCGGTTGCGTTTGATCGCAGAAGTGGGGTAAACAATTTCCTGGTAAGTCAAAGCCAGCAGGTTTGAATGGTAGACACTGAGTAACTCGCTAGAAATATCGATTGACTCGCTTGTCGCTGTGCTTTGCTGATCTGTATCCTCGAGCTTAGCTAGCGTCTGGCGAGAGTCCTGCTCTGCAACTGATGGTTCTGCTTCGGGCTGTGCGTTGCTATCAGCTTGCGTTAGCGTTTTTGCATCTGAAGGGTTTTGTTCAGGCGCCAGGCTTGTCAGCTGCGTGGCGGATTCTGTCGACGCTCCTGGCGCACTATCGGCTTTGTTGTCGCTAAAGGCTGTATCGCCGTTAAACGCTATATTGGCGCTAAAGGTTTCTGCCTGGTCTGCAATTGCTTCAATGCTCGCTGGTGTTAAACGGGTTTCGGCCACTGTCTTATCGGTTTTTGAGCTGGCGCTGGTTGCAGCGTCTGGGGCTGAAACAGCGGTTTTTAATGCGATTTGTTCAGCAGTCTCTTGTTCTGAAAGTAAGGGCTCTGAAAGCACAGGTTTTGACGGTACGGGTTCTGAAACGATTGCTTCTGAAACTATGGTTTCTGTATTTCTGGGCTCTGAAACGATCGGCTCAGATTTTTTTGCATCTAATAGGGTTGGGCTTGGCGCTGTCGCAGCCTGACCGGTGGCTGCAGTGTTTTTAGTGACTGCCGCGGTGGTGTCGACAGCCGCTTTTACCGTTGCGGTTTTTACGCTTTTAGCAACAGTTTTTGCAATCAGTTTTGTTTTTGCAACTTGCTTTTTCGCCGCCGGTTTACTCCAGCCTTTGATCTCATCTTTGCGTTTGCCGGTAGCGCTCAGGCTCTGGTAACTGGTCATTAACGCCGGGTTTATGGTCGACTCAATGCCGAGAATCGAAGATTTAAATACCGTTGAGGGGGGTCGTGGACCTATCCAGATATTGGCAAATAGCGAGAACAATTGCTCGCTTTTGGATTCCATTAGCATGACGCCGTTAATCGAAACGCGGGTTCCTTTCTCGGCTTCTTTTTCGATAATAACGCGGTCGCCGCGAATAAGCTGCCCTTTTAACAGTTGGCTAAATTCCACCAAGTCGTCGGAGTGACTATCGTAGTTGCTATCGAGGTTGTTAATTGCAATCGATTGATTCCAGTACTGATTGAAACGGCGCTTCGACCATTCGTCTACCAATACCGTTAATTCCATACGCAGATTTTTATGCGCCAGCAATTCATCCGGTTCGGGCGTGTTGGCTTCTGAGAATAGAGCGGCGTAATAATAGTCCAGTTGCAAATCGGTGTGTACTGCCGAACCATTCAGTGCTAGTGGTTCTGAGTTTAATTGTTCGGCATGTATCTGTGAGGCAGGCAAAAACGCTATAGCAATAACCATGCGATAGCAGAGCGAGGCCAGTAAAAGCCGTGCGGTAAATCGCCTGTTAGTCCCCATAAATCCCAGTGTCCAATGAAGCTAAATACTCACGGCAGGCGTGCAGAAAACAGGCAGGTATTGCCCGGCGCTTCTCGCGTGCCAGTAAAAGTTATCCAATCGGGTTGTGGTCTTCTCTCGCGGCGTTGCCAGACAATCGATGGTCTTTACCGTGCTGGCGCTCAGAGAGGAAGTCTCAATTCCATGATGATGCACAATTCAGAAGTGACGGCGCTTTCGGCATCTTATCTGGGACCGATCGAGTAGCGCCAGTTCGAATTGTTTTAACCTGTCCTCTCTTCAGACTAGACGGCTGTACAGCTCCTCGCCAGCGGATAGGTGGCATGATCGACAGATTTTTTTATCTTGAATAAAAACAATAATATAGCTGAAACCCACGGTTTTGAAATGCGACGTGTGGCGCGGGTGCTTAAAGCCTGTTGATATTCGCTTAGCTTGCGGTGTAAAGCCGACGCGGGAAAGGGACCTTAAAAGTCGCCCCATTGCGATTGCAGTAGCGTCAGCGCAATGATGGGTGCGGTTTCAGTTCTCAATATTCTTGGGCCAAAGCCGGTGGCGACAAAGTCGGCCTTCTCGGCCAGTTGTAATTCAGTATCTGTGAGGCCGCCTTCGGGGCCAATCAGGACTGCAGCGCTTGTTGGCAGGTGATTGACAGCTTTGGCCATCGGTTCAAAAGGTTCGCCATTAGCGCGTAGAACAAGTTTTAAATCGCTGTGATGACTGTCCAGCCAATGGTCGACACTGCATGCAGGTTTGAGCTTAGGAATGACACTGCGGCCCGATTGCTCGCAGGCGCCAATGACAATGCCGTGCCAGTGCAGGTGTTTTTTTTCCATTCGTTGCTGGTTGAGTTTTACGTCAACCCGCTGAGTGATTAGTGGCTGAATTTCGCTAACGCCAAGCTCAGTGGCTTTTTGCATGACCCAGTCCATGCGATCACCTTTGGAAATCGCAATGCCCAGTGTGGTGTGCAATCTCGACTCAGTGATTTGATGTTCGCATTGGTCGATAATGCGAACCTGAATCGATTTACGCAACACCTGCTCAACAGTGCCGTGGTAATCGCAGCCGCTGCCGTCAAATAAAACCAAAGGCTGACCGGTTTTGATTCGCAGCACATGCAACAGGTAGTGACTATTGCGTGCATCTAGCTCTACCAGTTGATTGGCGGCCAGAGGGCCCAGGCAAAAAATTCGGGATCGTCGCATCGTATTTGCTGCTAGCGATTTTCGCGTGCCAGTGTTAAGCGCTAATGCCTAGATTACGGCAAATCGATCGCGTGGGTTCGTCCTGGTTCATGGTGTAGAAGTGAATGCCGGGTGCGCCATTGGCTAACAGTTTTTCACATAATTCACTGATAAAGTCGGTGCAAAAATCTGTCATTGCATCAGGTGAGTGTTTAAGTGCTTCGGCGCGATAGCTTAACCAGCGCGGAATTTCTGCCCCGCAGTTTTGCGAAAAGCGTTTGAGGTTGTCGAAATTGGTAATTGGCATAATGCCGGGTGTAATGGCTTGCTCAATACCGGCTTTATGACAGGTGTCAATAAAATAACTGTACGAATCGGCATTGAAAAAGTATTGGGTAATGGCGCTATTGGCACCAGCGTCGAACTTTTGTTTTAAATATTGAACATCACTGTTGTATGACTCAGCCTCGGGGTGAATCTCGGGGTAGGCAGCGACCTCTAAATGAAAGTGATCGCCCGTATGCTTGCGAATAAAGCTGACCAGCTCGTTAGCATGAACCAGTCGCGAGCCGCCAGCACCAAAGCCCGAAGGTAAATCACCGCGTAGCGCAACAATGCGATCAACACCACCGTTGCGATACTCCTCAAGCAGGTCAAGAATCTTTTCTTTTTCATCACCACCAAAAGACAAATGTGGCGCGGTATTAAAGCCCCGGTCATTACCATCTAACACAATGGCCTTGGTGTTGTCGCGGGTAGACCCGCCGGCACCGTAGGTAACAGAAAAGAACTCGGGGTTTAACTCGCCAAGTGCACGGCGTGTCGCCGTTAGTTTCTCGACGCCGGCAGCGGTTTTGGGTGGAAAGAACTCAAAACTCAGTTGGTGCTGATTGGTAAATGCCATGGTAAACCCCGATCTCTCTTTTACTACAGTGTTTTTAGTACAGCGTTTCAGTACAACGTTTTTAATACAAGTCTTTTACTACAAATGCTGCAAATTAGTATTTGTAAGACTCTACTTTATACGGGCCGTTAACCGGTACGTTGATATAGTCGGCCTGCTCTTGTGTGAGCTTGGTAATCACGCCGCCAAAGCCGCTTACCATATGTGCTGCTACTTCTTCATCCAGTTCTTTGGGCAGTACTTCAAGGGTGATTTCACGGTTGGCCTGGTCAGCAGACTTTAGCGCATACAGGTGCATTTGCGCCAATACCTGATTGGCAAAAGAGCCATCCATAATACGCGATGGGTGTCCGGTTGCATTACCCAGGTTAACCAGTCGACCCTCAGACAGCACGATCAGGTGGTCATTGCTGGCTTTGTCGCGGTACACTTTATGCACTTGTGGTTTAACTTCTTCCCACTGCCAGTTTTCGCGCATAAATGCGGTGTCAATTTCATTGTCGAAGTGACCAATATTGCAGACTACGGCGCTGCTCTTTAATGATTGCAAAATCGCTGAATCACAGACGTTGTAGTTACCTGTGGTCGTCACAACCAGATCGGTGTTTTGCAATAGTGCGTTATTGATGTCTTCGACTTTGCCAGTATTCACGCCGTCGTTATAAGCCGAGACGACTTCAAAACCATCCATGCAGGCTTGCATAGCACAAATAGGGTCGACCTCAGTGACCTTAACAATCATGCCCTCCTGGCGCAGCGATAGTGCAGAACCCTTGCCGACATCGCCGTAGCCGATAACCAGCGCTTTTTTACCCGCCATCAAATGGTCGGTGCCGCGCTTGATGGCATCGTTTAACGAGTGGCGGCAGCCGTACTTGTTGTCGTTTTTCGATTTGGTCACTGCGTCGTTAACATTAATGGCAGGCACTTTTAATGTGCCTTTCTCTAACATCTCCTGTAAGCGATGCACGCCGGTGGTGGTCTCTTCGGTAATGCCGTGAATCTTGTCCAGCATTTCAGGATATTTCTCGTGCAAAATTAAGGTGAGGTCGCCACCGTCATCAAGCACCATGTTGGCGTCCCAAGGCTGACCATCTTTTAAAATGGTTTGCTCAATACACCACTCGTACTCTTCTTCGGTTTCGCCTTTCCATGCGTAAACCGCAATACCAGCTGCGGCAATTGCCGCGGCGGCATGATCCTGGGTTGAAAAAATATTACATGAAGACCAGCGGACTTCAGCACCCAGTGCAACCAGCGTTTCAATGAGTATGCCGGTTTGTACGGTCATATGAATACAGCCCAGAATTTTTGCGCCCGCTAAAGGTTTTTGCCCAGCGTACTTGGCACGCAGAGCCATAAGTGCTGGCATTTCGGTTTCGGCAATTTCAAATTCTTTGCGCCCCCATTCTGCCAGTGTGATATCGGCGACTTTATAGTCTGTGGTTACCGTTGATTTTTTTAATGCAGTTGTCATGATAATATCCTGGTTAAACTTCAATAAATTAGATTTGTGAATTTGGGTTTAGCGTGCGGCAGTTATTGGCCCAACGCAGCTTTGAGTGCATCTACCTTATCGGTACGCTCCCAGGTAAATGCGGTAAACGACATCGATTTCTCTTCGCCGTCTTCTTTCCATCGATATGTGTGTTCAAAAGGTTCGCGCCCAAAGTGACCGTAGGCGGCGGTAAGTTGGTACATGGGGTATTGCAATTCGAGTACGCTGGTAATGGCGTACGGGCGCAGGTCGAAGGTTTTTCGAATGGCATCAATTAAGTCTTCGTCGGATACCTTGCCGGTGCCAAAGGTGTTTACCGAAATAGACGTTGGGTCCGCGACACCAATAGCGTAAGAGACCTGGATTTCGCAGCGATCGGCCAGACCGGCGGCAACCACATTTTTTGCCACATAACGACCGGCGTAAGCCGCTGAACGGTCAACTTTAGAGGGGTCTTTACCCGAGAAGGCACCACCACCATGGCGAGCCATACCGCCGTAGGTGTCGACGATAATTTTCCTGCCGGTTAAGCCGCAGTCACCTACTGGGCCGCCAATCACAAAGTTGCCGGTGGGGTTAATATGGTATTGCGTGCCTTCGTGCAGCCATTCTGCGGGCAGTACTGGGAGAATAATATTTTCTTTTACCGCGGCGCGCAGGTCTTCCAGGCTAATGTCGGGATCGTGTTGGGTAGACAGTACCACCGCGTCGATCGCAACCGGTTTACCGTTTTCGTAGCGCAAGGTTACCTGGCTTTTGGCATCGGGCCGCAGCCAGGGCAGTATGCCGTCTTTGCGCAATTGTGCTTGTTTCTCTACCAGGCGGTGCGAGTAATAGACCGCAGCGGGCATCAGCGTTTCGGTTTCGTTGGTGGCGTAACCAAACATTAAACCCTGGTCGCCTGCGCCTTGGTCTTCGGGCTTGGCGCGATCGACGCCCTGGTTAATATCTACCGACTGCTTGCCAATGGCGTTTAATACCGCACAGCTCGCGCCGTCGAAGCCCACATCAGAGCCGTTGTAGCCAATGCCAATGATCACATTGCGAATAATGTCCTCAAGATCGACGTAGCAGGAGGTAGTGACTTCGCCAGCAACGACGGCCATACCAGTTTTAACCAAAGTTTCTACTGCTACCCGCGCATCACTATCGCGGACGATGATGGCATCGAGTACCGCATCGGAAATTTGATCGGCCATCTTGTCGGGGTGGCCTTCAGAAACCGATTCGGAAGTAAAGACGTTATATTCGCTCATGGTGTGTTTCCCTTGATTTGCAGAAAGTTGTAGTAAAAAAGTGTCATTGAGTTGTGAGATTAATAACGGTGGGCTAATCGTGCGCCCGGTTAATATAACTGTGAACCTGAATTCGAAAACCATTGCGCAGGGCGGTGTAGCTGCTTGGTCCTTTACTCAAACCGGCTTCGCCAGCCCAGTGATCGAGCAGTGATTCGTTAAAGCCAAGCCAAACGTCTCCCGCTGCATCGCGCACCCAGTCCTGGTCGTGCTGGCAGAGTTCTGAAATCACTAAAATACCGTTGTGTGCCAATAACTGCGCGACATCAAAAATAATGTCTTGTGGTTCGGCATTGTGATGCAACACCATGTTGGCAACAACGCAATCGGCTTTTCTGGCGGCAGAGTTTGATTTATCGATTTGCTGGTTAAGCGAAAGTACAGTGGCGGTGTCGCCCAGCACAAAGCCGACTTTACCCAGGCCCAGTGATTCGACGGTTTGTCGACACTGTTGCAGCATGGGCTCGGCATTATCCAGCGCGATCACGTGATCGTAGCGCCGACAAAGATTGGCGAGGTAAGAGCCATCGCCCGGACCCACTTCAATGGCCTGTTTGGTTTCGCGACTTAATTGCGGTTCAGCAATTAACGCGTCGAGTATTTCATCAATGGCATCGCGGTAGTCGGAGATATCGACGATCAAATCCTGCTGAGCCTTAAACCGCTCACCGTTTTCAGAAAAAAACTTAAGTGACTGCTCGCTGCGATTACGCTGGGTGCGATTAATTGCGCGTTGCAATCGCTCGGTCATGGGTTCACTGTCGATGGCGGCAAACAATTGGCTTAGCAGTTGGCTTTGTGGGTCGTTACCCGGCAGCGCGCGGCGATAAAAAATAGCGTTGCCCTCGCGGCGCTTGGTGACCAGGCCGGCACCTGAAAGTACTTTTAGGTGATGGCTCATGCCTGATTGCTTCATATCAAACAGCGCACACAGTTCCAGTACGCCAAAGGAGTCATGTTGCAAGGCCTGGAGAATTTGTAACCGCAGCTGATCGGCAGTGGCTTTTAGCAGCTGCTCAAGCCGCGCAATACCCTCCAGCGGCGGGCGTTCAGGGCAGGATTTCTCATATCCGGGCCGCTGGAGATCGCGCAAGTGGCCCTTCTCTTGGTTTTGTTCTTGGTGTTGCTTGGTTGCGGGTTTTGCCATTTGGGTGCTGTGTGATTTTTCTCAGCTCTGTTATCAGATCTATCTGAAATCGACGAACTGTATATCAAATTATATTGATATTACGTAAGTGGCCGGATTGTATAGGAGTTGTATTTCTATATCAAACATTTTTGATATAGAAATATTTCACTAAGCCAGATATAGCGCAGTTGGAGGTCGCATTAAGCTATTGAGCGTCTGGTCGGGTGAGCTGCGGTTACAGATGATTTTGCAGCTCATATTGGTGAAAATCGGCCAACTTCAGGCCAAAAGTGCCGTCGGGGTGTAGCGCGCGGATCAGATAAGGCCGCTTATTGTCTGGCCTGCGAGCGCTACTGGTATCGATAACATGCCCCTGACATGGTGCTTTATTGGCGCCGCGGGCAACCCAAATTCGCGGTTGCAGACGATTATTATCGGTGACCGGCAGCACAATCCCAGCTTCGCCGCTGCTCAGTTCGGCAACGCTGCCAATCGGGTAAATACCCAGATATTCGATAAAGTTGGTCAACAAGCCGCTGTCGTAGCGCGTATCTTTGGCCTCGAGCAGCAGTTTGAGCGCTTCGGCGGCGGGTTTGGCGTCGCTGTAAATCCGGCCGCTGGTCATCGCATCGTAGGCATCGGCGATGGCGACAATTCTTACCAGGTAGGGAATTCGGCTTCCATCAAGCCCTACCGGATAGCCCGAACCATCGAGTTGTTCATGGTGAGACAGCGCAATATCGACCGCCGCATCAGGTATGTTGTCGGTGCCGAGTAGCAGTTTTTTGCCATGAATTGTGTGCATTTTCATGACTTCAAATTCCTGCTCGTCGAGATCGCCCTCTTTGTTAAGAATTTCGGCCGGAATTTTGGTTTTTCCGATATCGTGCAGCATGGCACATATGCCCAGGTCTTCCAGATCTTCGGGCATTAAGCCTTCTACTCGGCCCAGTGAAATACTTAGCAGTGCGACATTTACACTATGCTCAACGGTATAGGCGTCTTTATCTTTTATGCTGCTAAGCCACAGCAATGCGTCGGGGTTGGCAATAATATTTTCCACACAGCTCCGTACCGCCAACCGCATAGGCTCTACCGCAAACGGCAAGCTTCGGCTGAACTGGTCGAACATTTGTGCCACCGCCACTTTGGCCTTTGCGTGAGCGGCGCGTGCCGCGGGCAGGTTTTCGGCAAAGCTTGCGCTATTGCTGTAGCGGGTAGTTTGTTTGGGCTTACTACCGTGGTGGCTATCAGAACTGGCGCTACCGCGGGTGATATCGATATACACAAACTGGCACAGCTGCTGCAATTCCTCTAACTGATGATGTTTGCGTACAGTAAAACCGTGGATTAAAAAAGGCGAGTCTATCCAGGGGCG
>CBFHXO010000042.1:0-23727 GCA_965659815.1 Pseudomonadales bacterium | reverse complement strand
CCAGCACATGGGTAGAACCACAGCGGAAGCCCACCAGTGCCGGCATATTAATTTCGTTAACAACCACAATATTATCGGGGTCGGAGGCATCGAGTATCGTGACCCAACCCGATGCATCGCCATAGCCCTCGCCACCTTTATAAATATAGGGTGCTGCATAGTAGGTCCAAAGGCTGCTGGCAGTGCCGCCCATGGTACCTCTTCGCACAGGCGCAGCAGGGTTACTAATATCGTAAATCGCACCGCCATCGGCACGCAGACTAAGCAGGTTGCCGGTAAAGCCCATTGCATGGGTTTTAAAAATTGAGTTGTCGACAGTACTGCTCACCAATGTCGGCGCATTGGGGTTGGCAATATCCCACAGCGTAAGTGCGCGCGGCTCATTGCCCACGCCGCCACCCGCGACAATCAGATAGCCGTTATGCATACCGGCAAAGGTCGGCCTGGCGCCAATTTCTGTGGTGCTAAAGGTACGCAGCGGTGTGAGCAATTCATTAGGCGCAAAACTGAGCGCGGGCACGCCAGAGCCATGCTGCGCTGCGGCGGGCAGACCTGCGAATAGAAACACAATGGATACAAAAAAGGCTTTAAAGCTTGGCATAAAATTTCGATTGATATTTTTATTTTTTAGCGCTGGGTGAGGGTAAACGGTATTTAAAAACCACTACAAAAAACTGCTCAAAGCCAATCGCATAGGGTATTAACGGTAGTGACATTAACAGAATAGCCTAACAAAAGTAATGCCAATAAGACGAGTGGTTAAGGCGCCCGAGCAAAACCGAAGACGACCACCAGAATATTGGTATAAATTATTGTTTTATATAGAATTATCAAAATCAGGGTTGATTTAATAAAGCGCAAAGATCTCGCTGGCCATCGTGCCTTAAGCACGACACGATAACAGCCATCATCAAACACTTTGGCGAAATACCGTATTGCCCATGGCAGCCAGTTTCTCGGCAACTGGTTTACTGACTTATACGAACAGCCTCCGCTGCCAACGACTCGTTAACCAACTGTAAGCCACTTTGAATTTCCTCAAACAATGCCCATTCAATCAACCAGGCTAGATAGCCCGCCATAATTTCGTGGTGAATCAGGAGTGTTTTACCACTGTTTTGTTCAACCAGCCAACGGCAGCGTAAACCCTGTGACATCGCAGCGTACCAGCCTTCCGATTGCCAGCAGAGTTCCTGTTGCGGCTTTATTGCGACAATATAGTTTTCTACCCGTTGTATATTACCGTCGAGATTAGCTTCCACAATCACGCGTTCGCCTAAACCAAATTTACCTGTAACAGTCGGCGAATAACGGTTCCAGTTTGAGTAGTTTTCAAAATCGATTAGCAACTGCCAGATAACCTCAGGGCTAGCATCAATTTCCAGACGATGCTCTACCTCCCAGTCGGTATTGACCCACAGGCTAAAAAGCATGACTGGCAGTAAGGAAAAAAGTAACAGCAGAATTATTATTTTGGCAATCTTCATCAGATCCTTTCTATACAGCGTACTTTTAAGCCACGCGACTTCAAGCAAGGCGCCCGCAAATACTAGGCGAGATCGTATTCAATCTGCATTTCTCGAATGGAATTTATAAAATTCGATTTCACCCAGTCGATTTCACCCACTAATCGGGGGTTGCGAATATGTCTGACAATACCATCAAAGGTGACTTGCAATTCAAGCCGCGCCAAATGCGAGCCCAAACAAAAATGTTCACCCACACCAAATGAGCGGTGCGCATTGCGCACCTCTTCACGCAAGCCGCGGGTAATATCAAACACCTCGGGGTCAGTAAATACACTTTCATCATGATTGCTGGACTGATAGAACAGCACCACCTTATCACCTTGTTTAATTTGCTTACCCGCCAGCTCAGTGTCTTGCATTGCGGTGCGACGCATACACTGAATAGGCGCAGTAAAACGCAAAATTTCTTCAACCGCATGCTCAACCAGGCTGGGATCATCCACCAGCATTTGGTACTGCTCGGGGTGCTCCATTAATAAACGCATTCCGTGGGTTGTTGCGGTGCGCGTGGTCTCATTGCCCGCCACAATCAATAAAAAGAAAAAGTTGCGAAATTCATCATCGGTTAACGACTCACCATCTATTTCAGCAGTTAACAAGGTACTGACAATATCATCTTTTAAGTTATCGCGCGCTGTCTCCATCACCTTATCGGCGTACATGTAAAGCTCAGCCTGCGCCTCAAGGCTAATACGCTGCTGCTCAGGGTCAATAATCGCGTCTTCGTCATTCCCTAATAAGGTATTTGAGCAGCGAAAAAACATTGCGCGATCTTCAATGGGCACACCCAGTATTTCACAAATAGCAATTAGCGGTAATTCACATGACACCTCGGTGACAAACTCGCAGCGATTTTTCGCAAGCAGCGGCTCAATCGTGTCATTAAATATTTCGTCAAAGCGCTCATGCAGCGCGGCAATATAGCGAGGTTTAAACGCTTCATTGACCAGTCGACGATAGCGCAGATGTTGCGGCGGATCCATGGTAATTAGCGTTTGACGTTGCAGCTCCATCATTTCTTCGGGAATTTCCTGAAAGGCAATACCCTTTTCTGCCGAAGAAAAAATCAACGGGTGTTTAGAGACATAGTCAATTTCCTTTTGCCGCATCACCGCCCAATAACCCATATCATTGCGAACGTCCTGATGCCACGATACCGCTTCGTGATTGCGCACATCGCGCATCAGCTCAAGCGGCGGCCCCTGTGCAAACGAGGTTCCCAGGCTAAGCGCTTCGGTAGAATAAGGACATTGAGACATATTAAGTGACCATTTTATTGAATTAGCATGTATTGATTTAGCATGTGCTAAATTCGAATGTATTGATTTTAGGCATGCAGTTTAGTGCTTTGATTTAAGCTCAAAACCAAGACGCGCAAGCATAGAGCAAAAGCAGCAAATTGTGAGGCATTGCAAAATTAATATCGTGTTACTAACCTGCTCGGCTAGTTCGCCTTAGACAGCGGATCAGCGAGCAGCCAAATCGGCGACGTCCATGCCCGCTCCTGAATCTCCCGTACTAACTGAGTGTCGCTACAAAATGCAGGCAAAGGGTCCGAACGGCCCGGCATACAGCTATAACCAATATAGCGACAACTAGGATTTTCAATCACACGTGCGTAATACACGGCACTAACGTTCGGGTCGTAGTCTGGGTCTTGCCAGGTGCCACACATTGATTTTGCGCCACGCCCCGCTAACTCACAGGTTTTAAGATCAACGCTGGCCGACTCACTGCCCTCGGCAACAACAACATCGTAGACCTGCTGGTGCAGGGTACCGCCCTCGCCTGGCCAGGCTTTAATCATTTGCAAGCGCTGTAGCGGCGTACCCGGCTGAGATGCAGAACCGGTATCGGCTAATGCAGAAACAAGAAACATCGGTGATGTTGCGCGCCCATTGAGTGGCAACTCTCCTCCCATTGGCACACCCACCTGATAAGCTTTTTCAATACCCTCTGGGTCATTACAACTGTTGGCATCAATACCCCAACCGGCAAACAGGCGCGGTTTAATCCGCGGCCCGCTGGTAGCAAATACCTCCCTATTCTCCATCGCATCAAATAGCGCTTCGCGAGTGTTCTGTTCTGCCCAAACCCCGGCCATACCACCGGTAGACATTCGACCCGGTTCGATTAATGAATAAGGCCTATCGACACCGTTATTTATAGCCTCATCAAGATCACCGGCAGTACCGAAGTGATTATCGGTGGCACCTACCACGCCAAACTGTAACGAGTTAACACCTAAGCGCTGCTGTTCGGCAAGCCCCTCGGCCAGCGCATAGCGCACATAGTCGAGCCGCGATACACAGCCCTGGTTTTGAAAACCGCCGGCACCCACTTCGTTCGCTGCACAATTTTCGATTTTAGCGCCTTGCCAGTCGCGATACTTTTCAAAATCACAGTACTCGTCCTGGCCAAGCACATTCCAAAGCCCGTCGCGACAGTCGGAGTCACCTTTTTCCTGAAAGCTCTCAACCACAGGCACCATGGCTTTTCGCAGTTGCGCCAACTGCCTGCGTTGCTCATCGGTTTTAGCGCTTGGGTAATCGACCCTGAACATTTTGCCGTTACTAATATTAGAATTGTGCGGAATCGCAATGGCTCGACAACCGTTATTCGCCTGATTGCATTCAATATTGAGCCGTTGATAAAAACCAAAGGGATCGGGCTCATCAACCATTGAAATAGGTGCCGACATTACCTGCTCGGTACGAAACAATACGTTGTGATGCAAGTTGGAGCCGTTGTCAGTTTGCGAGTACTCGTAACCAACAAAGGTGGTGAATTCGCAAGGCTTGTTCCAGTCGCGTGCAGCATCTTGAATCGCACGCCAGGGTTTTTGAACTTCATCAATACAACGCTGCATATTCTCGCCGCAAATTTCTTCGCTGCCGTACATCAAATGAAATTTTTCACCCAGCTCCGAAGAAAAACTTGCCATACTATCGGTTGGCAGCGGCTTACGCACAAACCGGCAGGCATCAGTGTCATACACAGCCGAATTTTGGTTCAGACACAGCGATACGGTACCAATATTTTCGGCGTGATCAGTCACCGCAGCAAAATCCAATGGTCTTTCCAACGTAATCGCGGTCGGCTTTGTCCAGGAGTTCATCTCTCTATAAATAGTCATCGCATTGCCGGTGGCAAAGCGGTAAGCATCATCGGGCGTAGTACGTGAACCAAATAGCATTGCGTCGGCCGAAATACCGGTATGAATATGTAAATCACCGAAATACGCCTGTTTTTCTGACATGCGATTTTCGCAGCCGCTATCGGCCATCAGCACAGTCGGCATACATATTGTGGTGAACAGGACGATGGCTGAATATTTAATTTGCATAGTTCTTTAACCCTGGTTGGTTTAGTTGCTGCGGCCAGTGGGTGCAATGTATAGTGTTGTCGACAAGTTTGCACCACGCAGTCGCGCCATACAATCTCAACACCCAGCCTCAACACCCAGCCTTAACACCCCGCCTCAACACCCAATAACATTATGCAATCACACTCGCAGTTTTAGCACCATACAATTTCTTAACAGTCATTGCCGTATCATGAACCGTGGATTATGGACCTTGGGTTATGAATTGACGGCCTGCTGCGACCTCAAGATTACAATCACGACTTTCAACCACGTTCGCTGTGCAAATTCCGTATAATTACCGGCTTAGAAACAAGTGGAGCTTAGTAATGAAAATTGGAATGACGCTGCCTAGCATGGTGCCAGATACCGAATACTCGCGCGATACAACGCTTAACTGGTGTCGTTTAATCGACCAGGGACCATTCGAAAGTATTTCAGTGGGCGAGCGAACCACCTACCCCAATCAAGAAATCACGGTGTTACTGTCTGCCGCTGCGGCAGTGACCGAAAAGGTTAAGCTTTACTCGACAATTTTTATATTGCCAACCCATGCAACCGCGGTGCTGGCAAAACAGGCCGCGACGATAGACGTACTATCGAATGGAAGATTAACCGTCGGTGTAGGTACCGGCGGTAGAGAGCACGACTATATGGCGGCAGAAAAACCGTTTAAGGGTCGCTTTGGTCGCATGGAAGAACAGGTACATGAATTAAAAGCGCTATGGGCAGGCAAACGACCGTTTGATGGTGCCGATCGCGTTGGGCCTTCGCCAGTGCAACCCGGCGGACCACGATTATTTGCCGGCGTGGGCGGGCCAAAATCGCTGGCGCGCGCAGCCAAATGGGCAGACGGTTTGTTTGGCCAAAACGTGGGTGACGGAAATTACGCGAATTTTTCCAGCTATGTCGACAACGCAAAAGCACTTTGGCAAGAAGCCAAGCGAGAAAAAGCCCCTTATGTGACTACCAGCTTTTGGTACGCGCTGGGGCCCAATGCAAAAGCGCAACTTGAGACCTACGCCAAAAGCTATATGGACATTCTGGGAGAAAGCGCCGTTAAATATATTCTTGCGCAGCAAAGTATCGATAGTGAAGCTGCGCTCATTGAGGCATTAGACACCTTTGAATCAGCGGGATGCGATGAGTTAATTTTAGTGCCGACCTCAGCAGACACCGCGGAGCTTGAGCGAACGATAGAGGCTCTCGGCCGACGTTAATCACGCGCGCGTAAATCGCACACCCATAAATTGCAGCCTTTTTAATCCGCAGGTACTTTTAGACCGTAGGACGAAGACCCATGCCTAAGTAAATGAACTGATCATGATAAAGCGTTGACGGAAACAGGAAATATCTATTAAATCAATAACTTACTATCCGCGATCAGCACTTAGCTTCGTCTGACATCATATTTATGACGTCCGCAGCAATCCGATAGCACAGCAATGGTCGTTTTACTCCGTCGTTGGCCGCATTCGAATGGCCAAGGGGTATGCATTGGTATAGGCTTGAGAGATTATTAAAAGCACAATTTACAAGAAACGATCTGTATTCAAGACGTTAGCATAGACAATAATAGGGCTTCCTGTGATTACACCAAATCGCTCAACACAACTTTTTCATCTTTTCAAGAGAGCCAGCCTAGCCCTGTCCGTGATATTACTTGGCGCCTGGGCCTCATTGGCCGCCGCCTATGATGTAGAAGCCGATAGCACCGGCAACAAGGTCTATATCCTGTTAATTAACGACAACCCAGCCACCAGTTACGATTCTATTACCATTAATAATGCCCCACCGGGTATTGTCACCTCGGCCAGCGCCAGCATCATTCCTGGGTCGGTAGCTGCGGGCGGCAGTGATCTTGCCGCGCTGGACTTTGATATAGCCGCGGCAGCCGCACTGGGCGCCAGCGGCGATTTGATGATTACCGTCGGTGGCTCTGTCGGCGGGCAATCGGTCGACGTCATGCTTACCGTTCCGCTTACCGTGGTCGCAAGCGCAGCAACTGCACAGGGTGAAGTTGGCCCAACTCTGCCTGCCCCGGACCCGGGCGGTATTGACTCCGATGGCGACGGGGTTAGCGACGCATTGGAACTGGCTTTTGATGCCAACCCCTATAACCCTGAGTCCCTGCCCGGGCAAATCGAAACCACCAACATACCGGTGTTTGGGGCTGTTGGTGCCACCGCATTGGCGCTACTGCTGTTGCTGGGTGGCGCATCGGCAAACCGTAGCCGCAATGCGAGTTTGCTTGCAATTATGGCCGTAACGGTAACCTTGCTACCCACTGATTTAAGCGCGGGTACCGCAACACGGATTCAGCTGGTAGCGCATATTCCGATACCACCGCCAATGCCACAGCAATTATCGGCAACGGCAAGTGCAAGCTCGGTAGAAGTGGGCGGCCCTCCGGGTGTGGGCGCTGCCTCACTGGCAGTAGATAATAATATAAGCACGCGCTGGGGATCAGTGTTTAGTGACTACCAATGGTTAACACTGGACCTGGGTTCAACACATGCATTGACCGAAGTCATTATTCATTGGGAAGCAGCCAACGCCGCCGTTTATGAGATTCAAGGCTCTAATGACAATAGCAACTGGAGCACACTGTCTAGCCAATCGGGTGGCACCTTTGGCGATCGCACCGACACTGTAGCAATATCCGGCAGCTATCAATACGTGCGCATGTTAGGTCAGGCACGTAGCAGCGTGTATGGCTATTCGATTTACGAAATGCAAGTTTACGGACTACCCGCCGCCGATGCTGACGGCGATGGCGTTGACGACAGCATAGACCAATGCCCGGCAACCACACCCGGTGCAACGGTGGATGCCACTGGTTGCGAAATTGCCGACAGTGATAACGACGGCGTATATGACGCGCAAGACCAATGTCCTGGCACGCCGCCTGGTGCGGTGGTTGATGCCGCCGGCTGCGAAGTGATTAGTGCTGTAAACGAAGTGGCCTCTATTAACGATATTCTTGCCGGTGGTGCAGGCTCAAGCCAACCGGGATTAACCCTGTACGTGTTTGATAATGACCCCGTGGGCCAAGGTGTCAGCAACTGCAATGGCGACTGCGCCAGCAACTGGCCGCCACTGCTGGTGAACGATGGCGTCGCATCGGGTGTTAGTGATCTCGGCACCATTGTTCGCTCCGATAATAGTGTGCAGGCAACCTATAACGGGCGTCCGCTTTATTACTTCGCCGGTGACTCTGCCGAGGGCGATACCAATGGTGATGGCCTGGGCGGTGTATGGCATACGGTAGCCTATGTACAAACCTATGTCCCGTTATTTGATATGACTACCGCACTAGAGCCGGTGGCCTCTTATGTGAGAAATGACGGCGTTGTGGTAACTCGCTTTGCTGATCGCGGCCGCGACCGTCACGCCAAGGATATTGGCTACTACGGCGGCACCAACTACGACCACTACGATCACTACCTGGCCCATTACTGGGAGTTTCGCACCGCTCGCATTATGCTCGAAGATTTTGTACCCACGGGCCAAAGCCTGATACGAGCAACCTACGTCACCGAAAACCAGCTCGGTGCCAAGGAGTTTCGCGTCTGGTTCCATGGCCAAACCACCACTGGCCAGTTTCACTTTAACCCTACCGCCGTCGAAATTGACTCAGGCACATTTGACGACAACCTGGTTAAAATCAGCTCTACCGGTAACCAATACAAATATACCGTTGATATCACCGAGCAATGGAAAAACGTGGCAACGTTTAACGAGCCACTTCAGACTGGCGTTAATATGGAATTCGAGATCAGCCAGTTTTTGATTAACCCGCCGGCGGGCTCGCGAGTAAATTACTACGGCACATCTTATGTTTATGTGATTGGAACGCCTGGCTTGGCACCGTTTGAATGGCAGCGTGGTGTGTATAACGACCTTGGCGTTAACGACGGCACTCCGATTCCTGCACCGGGCTTGCTGGGCGGCGATACTACATTGGGTTACAACTACAGTGAAGAACCCGCCGGTCGCTTTATGCAAATGGCAACCAACCTAAGCCCCGGCAATGCCCAGCCATTTGTCCGAGGCAGACGTGTGCATCACACCAACTTTATTAACGGTGTTCACGATGAGCGAAACGACAACCCGGTATGGACATCACAAATTGGCAAAGCCGGTAATCACTATATCAATACATCCTGCGCCAACTGCCATGTGCGCAATGGCCGCGGACTAGTTGCCGACGTGGGCAGCGACCTGGATAAATGGGTATTTAAAGTGGGCGATGCCAACGGCAATGCCGATCCGGCGCTAGGTAAGGTACTGCAGCCGAATCAAACCGGTAGCGGCACATCCGAAGGCGATGTCACGCTGGGTGCCTGGACCAATTTGGCTAACGGCTTGCGCGCGCCAAATTATGTGTTTAGCAATGGCACGCCAGCACGCTTCTCTGCACGGATTGCGCCGCAGTTAGTCGGTATGGGTTTGCTTGAAGCGATTCCCGAAGCCGATATTCTTGCCTGGGAAGATCCCAGCGATGCCAATAACGATGGCATTTCGGGCCGCGCTGCACTGGTAACCGAACCGGTAACAGGTCTGCCGCGACTGGGTCGCTTTGGTTACAAGGCGGCAACCGCCAGCGTTGAGCATCAGGTGGCTTCAGCACTGAATACTGATATCGGCGTAATGACCAGCATATTACCCACCCCCGATTGCGGTTCTTCACAAAGCAATTGCGGTGCTTCGGGGCAAGAATTATCCGATGCACAACTGAATGATCTAGTGAAATATATCAGCCTGTTAGGTGTGGGCGCGCGACGTGACTACGCCAACACTGCGGGTGAAAACCTGTTTGCCAGCATCGGTTGTGGCAGCTGTCACCGCAACACTTACACCACCAGCGATTACCATCCGCTGGCGGAACTACGTGGCCAAACTATTCACCCCTATACCGATATGTTATTGCACGATATGGGTGCTGGGCTTGCCGACAATCATGGCGAAGGCAATGCCAATGGCGCCGAGTGGCGGACTGCGCCGCTATGGGGCTTGGGTCTTGCGCGCAACGTGATGCTGGGCGATGCCAAAGCTAACGATACCGTGACGCAACCTATAGACCCTAACGATGTTAACCGCATTGGTTATTTGCATGACGGCAGAGCACGTACCATTGAAGAAGCCATTCTCTGGCATGGCGGTGAAGCCGAGGCAGCTAAACTCGCCTACGAGGCCTTATCAGCCAGTGATAAAGCGGCAGTACTGGCGTTTTTAGAATCGCTATGATGAATCACTGCAACGAATTGTCTTAAAGGATCGCTGTCAATTCCGGGGCAAAAGCGCTCTCAGTACTGAGGGCGCCCCTCTTTTCCCTTCTCCTCCCTGCAATCAATGTTGATCCGGCTTTTGCTATTACGATAGCCTAAGCAACCAAAAAACGCCCGTCATTACCTCGCCTTATATCCAGCTTCACGCCGGTAAACCCTTGGCCACTCCGTGGTTCGTTTTAAAACTGCCAATAACGGCATTACCAATCTCGACCGGCAAGGTGAAAAACAATTTTTCTGTTTTCTGGGAGCTTTCTGTCGGCGTTACCCTCACCGACAGTGATTTAACTAAAAGCCACTATGAATTGAGTGGGCTGGCCACCAGCGCAAAAAGCTAAGCTAAAAAGGACATATCAAACTGATATCGGCTGGTATGTAAAGAAAACGCACCCGAAAAACTAGGCACTTACCGAACGCTCAGGCTCAAATTTAAAACCCTCGTAGTTATTATTGGCCACACCGGCAATACGGTCATAATAAAACCCACCGCCAAGATACGCTGAAAAATAACGCGGCTTACCTTCAACGTTAGCCCCCGTCCACCAGGAGTCAGTGCGCGGGAACAACGTGGCATCGGCAATCGCGGTAACTTCATTACCCCAAATATCTTCGCTTTCTGTAGTCGGCTCAATCGCACCCAATTGCCGCTCGCGCAGATGTTTAATGCATTCACCTACCCAACCCATCTGCCTTTCGGCCCCCAGAGGCATATTGTAAAACACACCCGGCGAGCCTGGCCCGTGAATCATAAACAGGTTGGGGAAACCGCCAATGGTCATACCCAGATAGTTATGAAAGCGATCACCCCACCGTTGCGCCAAACTCACACCATCGCGCCCCTTAGGGTTTAGCTTGAGCATCGAACCGCTAATCGCATCATAGCCTGTGGCCAGTACCAACATATCAATGGGGTATTCGCCCGATGCAGTGACCACACTATTTTTGGTAAAGTGATCAATAGGCTCATCGCGCAAATCAACCAGCGTGACGTTGTCGCGGTTGTAAGTGTCGTAGTAACCATCGTCCAGAATCGGCCGTTTGGTCATCACAAAATGATCGGGTAATAATTTGCGCGCGGTGTCCCGGTCGGTAACAGTTTCGCGAATTTTTTTATGGACAAAATCGCATAGCGTTTTATTGGAATCTTCATTTACCGCAATATCGCTGTAAAGCTTTAAAAAGAAACCAAAGCCACCGCGCTGCCATAATTCTTCGTACAGCGCTTCACGCTGTTCAGCAGTGTCATCCATCGCTGAGCGATCAGGGTTAGGCGGCACGGGAAAACCCCCGTGATGCTGATGCATTTTTTCTACCACAGAATCCCAATTGCCTCTTGCCTGCGCTAAATCATCTGCAGTTAACGGTCGATTACCGGCGGGAAAGGTAAACTGCGCCGTGCGTTGCAGCACGGTGAGATGTTCAGCTTCTTTAGCAATCACTGGTATCGACTGCACACCCGATGAACCGGTGCCAATCACCGCAACGCGCTTGCCCTTGAACGATACCGGCTCATGCGGCCATCGGCCAGTGTGGTAACACTCGCCAGCAAAATCCTTAATGCCAGGGATGCTTGGCATATTGGCTGTCGAAAGCGCACCCACGGCGCAAATTAAAAACTGTGCTGATGCCTGATGCCCAGTACTGGTTTTAATAGTCCAGCGCTGTGACGCCTCATCGTAGTGCGCATCGGTGACCCAGGTTTCAAACTGGATATCGCGCCGCCAGTCAAAGCGATCGGCAACATGCTCGAGATATTCCAACACATCTGCCTGAGTCGACTGGGTTTCGGCCCAGTCCCACTCTTGCATTAACTGCTCTGAAAAAGTGTAGCAATAAAATGGACTACCCGGACCATCGACGCGCGCACCAGGATAGCGGTTATACCACCAGGTTCCGCCAATATCGGTCGCGCCGTCATATACACGCACCGACATACCCATTTCACGCAAGTGATGCAGTGCATACATGCCGCTAACACCGGCGCCAATAATTACCGCGTCATAGTGTTGAATTGCGTCACTGCTCGCCGAAGACTGGCTGATCATATTGTTAACCTTAAAATGGCAATCAAAAAGAAAAAGTACCTGCCACCCAAAGGTAGCCAAGTACCACTATAAGGCAATTTCGGGCGGTGTATTCTTATTTCTTATTTAGGTTTAAGCCTAATCAGTGTGGGGCTAGCGAGGCTGGCATGATTAGCTGACCACAGCAAACACGCACGACGCGTGTACCGGAAACCCAACCTGCCAGGGCAAACCGACCTGGACACTGAAGCAAAAGTCAGCAAAAGGCCGGTACTGCCAAGGCGGGGGATGGGTCTACTTAGCTCCGATTTCGTAAATGATATCTGCACCAAACGTTCTGGGCTGCAAGTGCGTCGTCGAAGTTGCGCCAATTCGATAGTTAACGTCATCGGCGTTCGCCAGGTTCCTACTCCAAATCGCAAACTGGAGTTTGCCATTGCCCACACCAATATCGGCAATGCCAATACGTGCGTTTAACAAGCCAAATGCTTCGACTTCCACCTTGCCAAAGTTTGTATTGGCAAGTGCTAGCTGGTCATGCTGCCATGAGTAATCGAGATGAAGCTGCAAGGTACCAAAATCCAGCGGCAAGCTGTAATCGGTAATGATGCTATAGGCATGCTCCGGCGCCCAAACCAACTCAGTTGTTTGCGTACGATCCGATCCATCGGGAAAAATAGCGTCTTGAACTTCATGATCGAGATACGCATAGTTCACCCCGATGGTAAAACCCTCGGCGACCAATGCAAGTATGTCAACTTCAGCACCATTCACCTCTGCCTGGCCAGAGTTAAACACCTCAACAAACTGCGGGTTATTCACCGGATCTGGCAAATAGTCAAGAATAATATCGTCGATGTTCATTTGAAAAATAGCACCGTTAAAACGAATGCGACGATCCGCCAACTCGGCCTTCCAGCCCAGCTCATACGACAACAGCGTTTCTTCATCAAAACCATTGTTATAATTTAGACTGTTTCTGCCCGCACCACCCGAACGAAATGCAGATGCAGCCTTAATATAGGTCGAAAAATTCTCCGCCAGACTGTAATCAAATATCAGCGACCAATCCACCTTATCGATATCAGAGCTGGTAGCACCAGGGCCAAAGCTATTAAACGCCCAGCCATCGTTGACACGCGTGGTTTCACGCTCGTCTTCGGTGTAACGCAAACCGACTGTGACATCGAGCTTGTTATCCAGCGCCGCAGGTGTCCAGGTTGCCTGACCAAATACTGCCATCGATTCAATATCGCTCTCCATGGTGTACTGCCCTAGGTAGAGCGGAAAGGTCGTGCCCGCGCCAAAGGGGTCGGTACAAGCTGCCGCTACACCGCCAGCGCCATTACCACCCACACCGAAAATGCTACAGGGCGCAAAGCCGGCCAGCACATCTAACGCGAATATCCCTGCAGTATCAACAGTTGCTCTATCTAGGTATTGACTTTCAATTTGCGTAGCGTCTTCTTCAAAGTAGTAAAATCCCGCCACGTATTGAATTTCGTCGTAGCTACCCAACAATTGCAGCTCTTGCGATATCTGTTCATGGTCGGTAATGACATTGACTTCGAAACTGCCTGCACCACCAAACGACTCGGCGAAGCTGGTAGAAGCATCGTCGTCAAACTCGCGGTAGCCGGTAATCGATTTAAACGATAAATTCTCATTGATATCAACCGCGATGGTCAGGTTGTGCCCCTGCACCTCAGTTTCAGTGGTCGGCAAAGTGTAAGCGGTTTGTGCGCCTCCCACCGGCGATCGAGAACGCTTAATGCGCGTGGTGTAACTGTTGGTAATTGCCGCACCGGCGGCATTGGTGCCACCAATGGGTCCCGAGTATTGAAAATACGGCGAGCCAGTATCCATATCGGCACTATCAAACGCATAGTCAATCACGACATCTTCGATCACATCGTAACGCAGCGCCAGCCGGATGCCGGATTTTTCCTCTGCATAAAAGTCTGCGTAGTCAACGCCAGGAACTTGACCAGCACCGGCATTCTCAACCCAACCATCGCGCTCAGTATGTGCAAAGGTAAGTTTAGCCTTAAGCCCACCGATGGTAGGTAAGTTGACATTACTCACTGAACGCAGGGTACCGAAATTGCCCGCTGTCAATGTTTGCTTCCAGTTAAACTCACCGGTGGGTTTAGCATTAATAAAATTGATAGCGCCGGCAGTGGTATTACGCCCATACAAGGTACCTTGTGGGCCGCGCAATATTTCAATGCGCTCAAGATCAGCCAAATCGGCTAGCAGGCCAGTCGAGCGGCTTGCGTATACGCCATCGTAGTAAATACCTACGGTGCTATCTTTAGTTAACGAAATGGAGTCTGCATTACCAATACCGCGAATAAATAACGCCAGGTTATTACTGGTAGTGGGGTAAGCGGGCATTTGCAAGCTGGGCGCCGTCAAGCCAACATCCTTAGCACTGAACAACCCCATAGACTCAATATTGTTTGCGTCATAGGCATTAATCGCAATAGGTGCATCCTGCAAGGATTCGACACGCTTTTGAGCGGTGACTGTGACTTCTTGAAGCTCTATAGCTTGGGTGGCAGTGCTGATGGATACGGTCAGTAACATCGTCAGCGGCGATAGTTTGAAAGCAGCGCGTGGTCTCATTAAACACCTCTTGAGGCAAGTATTGTCAATCTGATAAACATTATTATTGATAACGCGCAGTTTAATTAACCGCACGCTAAAGTTATCAAGCGCGAGTCACTTTAATCCGTACAGTTTTTAATTGAGTGAATTTTAAGTAATTTAAAGTGCGCCAACAGTTATTTATTAAACAGATGTGTGAGTATTTGCAATGATCGTTTGGAATATTAGTTTGGCGTGACGCGCTTTGTCGTTAAAAGCGGTTTGCAACCACGAAAAGTGAATTAAAAGGGCATCGAACAATGAAAATTGGTTTTTTCGGTATAAACACTGGCGTTTTTTCAACCCGTGAAGCAATTGCACAAGTTGCAAAAACCGCCGAAGACGCAGGCTATGAATCGCTATGGACAGGGGAGCATGTGGTATTGGTTGACCCTCAATCAGGCTCATCACCGGTGCCACCTGAAACCAATATGGTTGATACGGTTGCAACGCTGGCATTTTTAGCCGGCATTACCGAACGTATCAAACTGGGCAGTGGCATTATTCTGTTGGCTCAGCGCAACCCGGTGATACTGGCCAAGGAATTGGCAGGTATCGATGTATTATCCGATGGTCGATTATTGTTTGGTGTTGGTGTAGGTTATGTTAAGGAAGAGTTTGATGTAATTGGCATACCCTATGAAGAACGCGGCGCAAGAGTGACTGAGCATATTGAAGCCATCAGGGCACTTTGGTCACAAGATAAGCCAAACTTTCAAGGACAGTTCACACAAATTTCTGGTGTTCAATCGAACCCACGGCCAGTGCAAGCGCCGCACCCACCCATTATTATTGGTGGCATGTCGCCACCAGCTTATCGACGCGCAGTTAAGCAGGGTAATGGTTGGTACGGTTTTTTTGAAGACCTTGAAACAACAGCAGCATCAATTGCGGGTTTAAAACAGGCCGCCGAGGAATGCCAACGACCCACCGAGCTAGGCGAGTTGGAAATTACTATTACACCACCCGGGCCTGTGGATCTCGATACCGTTAAGCGTTATGAAGATTTAGGCGTTACGCGCTTGGTATTGTTGCGCGGTTTTGAAGATATGGCGGCCACACCAAACGCTGATGGCCTCGACGAGATGCTACGGCATATTGAAGACACCGCAGTAGATTTAAAAATGAACTAGAAATAAAGTGGAAGAAACATCTTAATTAACCATAACAAATCCACTCGGGCTCCGTCGACACATCGTCTATAACCGGAGCAGAAACTCGTCGGATAAAAACTGTAATCAATCTATCAAATTGCTTATTTAATAATGAGAAAACCAACAAACATGACTTCAAAACCCAGCATGGATCTTATCGCTAAAGCAAACCATCACTGCACCAAGAAAACGCCAAAAACCTGAACGCAAGCAAGACGATGACGCCGCGATGAACCGACTACGCGACCGAAACGCCAGAATTAAAGTAGCAAAGTAGAAGAATCAATCTAACTCATTGTTGCATCTCGCATTTGCCTAGAACTACATAGCAGACTCACAAAACAAAACAGATGCAACGAACACTGACCAGGATCTAGCATCAATGCGGGATACACTGCCTTGGTCCATCTTATCGCAAAACATAGTGCCATCAGTCCATCTTGTCTCATATCAGAGACGCTTAGGGGTATTTGGTCGCATTTTGTTTGACAGCATTAACACTGACCTGTTTACTTAACGATCAGGTATGTCAACTCTATCCGGATAGCAGACCTGTTCTTAGACGGGAATTTTGAAAGTGCCGCTCCTCAGCGTCACACTCAAATAGTGGCGAGGTTCTTCTCAAAGGACCTAATCACAACAAATAGGAGGACTTAGCCCTTCTTAACAATAACACGGCTCAAGAGAGCTCCTGAAATTATAATAACTCTGGAGAAAATACGATGTTCGGTAAAACTCTTAAGACAACTTTCGCTGTTGTAGCGTCGACCTCTGCGGCACTTTTTGCCGGTGCGGCATCTGCAGCAAATGCGACCTACGACTCAAGCACTATTGACTCAGCCTTCCTATCGCAAGGGGAATATAACGGAGCATGGGGCTTCGCAGAGATTTCAGCTACGCAAAGTGGTGGAACGTTGACAATGGGTTCACCCTCTGTGAACGATTGTGACCCGTATTGGTTCGGCGCGAATGGCACCAATGGCGCGTCTTGCCCTGGCATTGATGGAAACGCTAGCACAGCATCAATCTACGGCGAGGAAATCGGAACTCACGATGCGGGAGATGTCATCACCTTCGCAGGAGAAGTCATTGCGGACGACTTCGCTGGCGTTGGCACAATAATTATCAAAGATTTTAATAGCTCTTTTGGCAACTACCAGGCTACCGAATTAGAGATCACATCACTTGGCAGTTTCTCCATAGAGCATACAGTTGTAAACGGCGGTGGTGTGATTCAATACGGCTTCGTATTGAACAACCATATGGTTTGGCCTGGCGAAGAAAGCGCTGACGGAACGATTACAGTCGGCCCTTCAGCCGTTCCAGTTCCCGCCGCGGCGTGGTTAATGGGCTCTGCGCTTCTAGGCCTTGCTGGTGTAAAACGATCGCGTAAGTAGCGCCCGTACTGCAGCAAAAAAAAGCACGCTTACAGCGTGCTTTTTTTTGGGCTTTAACCCTTAATCAAAACATTCACCACACAGCCTCTTTAAACTGAACATTACGAAGCACTGTAATTGCCTAGACATTAACATGGCAACACAACTAAAAGCTCAAGCCACATGAAAAACGATAAAACTTACTGATAAATCCTAAACAGAAAATATGATTGCTCGCACAAAAAACACGACAAATAGGCTTCAGCAATAAATCCTGACGTTAAAGCTGGAAAAGTTTTCAATCCTAAATGTCAACCTCGAGTTTTAATTACACCCGAAAAGGCTGAATATTTTCTGTCGTACATCTGAGCAAAATAATCTTGCAACACGAACCAGCACGAACACAATTTGTTAGTAGAGAATGAAGCAGGCCGTTAATAGGTCTTTATAAACTTCATTTACATTCACACCGGATATTTTTCATATACTAAGGCCAATGCAAATATGCAAATATGCAAATATGCAAATATGCAAAATATTATCGCAGAAAATGCAAGCCCACTTACTTTAGGTAGTTATCAATAGACGGCAACAGTCTCTTTATCAGAGGTTGTAAATGCACCTCAAATTTTCGCCATTGGTGGACACCGCTATGATAAATTGGCTGGCGCACCTGCTCTGAGCTGGCCGTTCGCACCGCTCGCTCGGTGTTATAAAACGATAAACAACGCGCTTCGAAATCCAGCCCACAATAATCGAGAATTCGCCTAACTTGGGTTTCGGTATTGGCAGTGACCTCTTCATAGTTGACGCGCAAAACCTGGCCAGGCATAACCGCATCCCAATGATCCATTAGCGTCACATAATCTTTATAGTATTGCGCAATATCATCCAAACTATAAGAAAATTCCTGACCCTCGGCGAATAATTGCTTAAAGCCGCTAAAGCAGCAAGCCACTGGGTGCCGGCGTGCATCAATAATTTTGGCATTGGGTAAGATGGTTTTTATTAAGCCGATATGCCGAAAGTTATTGGGCATTTTATCAATAAAAAATCGCGCGCCCTGACGATGAATTTGTGTCTCATCGATATACTGCTGACCTAAAGCCTTGCGCTCACTATCGCTTAAGCTCGCAATAATGTCGGGGTAACCGGGCGCATTACTTTTTTGTCCGGCACGGCGCAGCTTTTGCGCTATCGCCAACATGTTAGGTAATTCAAGCGTACCGTCAACCTGACTATGAGAGGAGAGAATTTGCTCCAACAGTGTAGAACCTGCGCGTGGCAAACCCACAATAAATATCGGAGCGCTATCCCGGCATCCCGCACGGCTTAACTGCGCTACGGTGTTGCCAGTAAAAAAGTTACGCTGTGATAATAATTCTTCCGTCATCTTTTCAGCATCATAACGGCTTTGCTGCTTTTTGATCTGGTTACCTTTTTGGTAGTAATTAAAAGCGCTATCCCAAACCTGCCTATCTTCTTGCGCCTTGCCTAAAGCAAAATACACGTGCACGCGATCGATCGCGGTTAAAGCGTCGCTGTGCTCCAACGCCAGCATCGCTTCGATCTCAGCATCACTAAAACGATAGGTTTTCAAATTGGATAAAGCGTAGTAAGCCTCACCATAGGCCGGGTTATGCGTGACCGCAGCACGATAACTTGCTATAGCCTCAGATTGCTTGCCCCAAGTTTTTAGCGCATGGCCTTTGGAGGTATGGGTAATAGCATCCGCCGGTAACACCTTAAGTACCGTATTGAATAAGGCCACCGCCGCTGCGTAGTCGCCAATTTGCATTTTTTCAATCGCCAGTATCGATTGAAATTGCGGGTTGGCCGTGTCACCTTGGTAGAGCTTATCGGCAATCTGACTGGAATGCTCGAACTTCTGTCGCCGACGTAACACGGTGATATAGTCCATTTTAATTTGGGTATTATCGGGCGAAAAACCCATGGCGCTTTCAAGAATAAATTCGGCTTCTTCCATTGCTCCCAATTGCAGCGCTATGCTGGCCAACAAGCGCATAGCCTCACCATGAGTGGGAGACTGCTGCAAAAACTTTTTGCATAAGGCCTCTGCCTTAAATAATTTTCCCTGGGCAATCAGGTCGGTGGCTGCCAACAGCGGTTTGGGCAGTGCTTGCAAGCGCTGCAACTGGGCCCGCGCCTGAGCAATATCGGCAGCTGAGGCAGCGAGCTCGGCCTGGGCCTTCCAGCTAGCAGTCAACGCAGGGTTTAACTGGCAGGCACTGCGATAGGCCGCCAGTGCCTGTGAATTGTATTGCTGCGCCTTATATAAATGCCCCTGTTCTTGATAAACCCGCCCTTTATCGGGCGAGATATTTTTTAGCGTATCGAGCAGTTGTTGGGCCTGGTCGAACTCGCGAGTGTAGCGGTAGCAAACCGCCGCCATATAGCGGGCGTCGGGGTTATCCGCATCGTCTTGAAGTATTTGTTTTAAATCGTCAAGCGCATCGTCAAAACGACCAGCAGCAATTGTCTTCTGGATAGCGGCAAAATCATGGCCGGGGTTAATATCTGTCACGCTGTGTTTACTGTGTTAGTTGGGTTATTCATAGACTACTGTTGGGCTACGGTGTTTTGACAAAGCGCTCTTATTCAGTGAAAAAGCCACCGGACAAAAACAAAAAAAGGCCTCGCTATTATATAGACGAGGCCTTTGTACGCCAGAGGAATTAACAGTTATCCATCGCTGGAGCGTGTATTACAGGTCATAAGAAAAGCGAATGCCTGCAGTGCGTGGCCGAGCGACGGTAACGCGGTCGCGATTAAAAATCGCATTACCCGACAACTCTGCACGTTCATCGGTAAGGTTGTCGATATAGAACTCTGCCGTCCACTGGTCTGTCGTGACACCCGCTGTTACACCTACCAACACCCATCGATCAAGCTTGGTGCGATTCGACACCACAATATCGGTAGCCACCTCATCAGAATAACTGATATGCGGCATTACATGCGCGATATTCCCGTTACTCAAAGTCCACTCGTAGCGCGTTTGTAAGTTGGCTTGCAACTCTGGCGCAAACGCCAGCTCGTCACCCTCCTGAACAAAGGTGGTAACAAAACTGTTAGTGATTTTGGTATCGAGTGCCGCAAACCCACCACTGACGGTTAAGCCGTCGAGAAAACCGGGTAGCCAGATAAAGTCACCCTCAATACCTCTGACCTCAGCATCGGCCGCATTGTCGGCAAAAAACAGGTTGGTGATGCTGGGGTCAAAAATACCGATCTGTAAACTCTCGATATAGACGTTGAAGATATCGCCATTAAAACGCAAATTGCCATCGAGTAAATCGAGTTTCCAACCGAGTTCGTAGCTGTTGACATCATCGGTATCAAACGAAAACGGTACCGTGTAGTTGGCATTTCCGGCACCACCCGGACGATTCAGGAAGCCCGGGCGATAACCCTCGGCCCAAGTAACATAGAGTAGCGAGTCATCATTAGGTTGCCAAGCCAGGCTGAATTTACCAATCACACCTTCGGTCAACGCTTTATCGTTGGCGCCACTAAAAATCTGGTCGAGGTTATTGCCTGCGTTGTTATCGGTTGTGGCACCCTTGTTACCAAACGAGCCTGCTGCACTCCCTCTCAGGTCAACTGCAATATCGTACCAGCGCGCACCAAAGGTGGCCGTAACCTGGTCAGAAAGATCAACCGCCAATTCACCAAATACGCCGTATTGCTCGTCAATCCGCAGTACATCGTTTCTGAAAATAACTCCTTCGGGCCACACGCCTTTATCTGCTGCGGACGAGTTGGCTGCCGACGAGTTGGGACCAAAGCTCTCGGCACCCAGCAATTCTGAACCTGGGTAGGTAAAGCGGTTGTCTTCGCGAATTTCCAGCTTGCTGTAAAAACCGCCCATGGTTGCGCGAACTTCAGCACCCTGGTCAGTAGAGAAACGCAATTCGTGCGTCTCGACGTCAGTTTCAACATCACTGCCCACAAATAGATTCGGCGCCTGGCAGGTACCACCAGTCGGTAAGGCGCCACCGCCGTATACATCGGTAGTACAGATATAGTAAGGAATGTATTCACCGACAAAAAGATAATCGGTGTAGTCGATTTGCTGAGTGGTTTCTCGCTGGGTAAAGGCACCGGTATAAAGTGCATCCAGCGCGCCCAGTCGACCTTCTAACGTCCAGCTTAAGTTGACGAATTCATCTTCGAGAGAATCGTCTTCATAGCGCTGAATTTCCAACTCATCGAGCTCGGGGTCCTGAAAAAACACGCCCTCCGAATCTATGGTTTGTTGTGATGCCGAAACCAGCAGTGACCAATCGTCATTCACCTGCCAAAAACCACTTAAACGGCTGCCCGAATAAGTTACTTCGTTAAAGTCATCCTGGACTTTGGCACCGTTATCGGCCGCAATCAATGTCACGTTCGATAAATCGGCATTCGGTTGAAAAGTTGAACCTGGCTGGAACCGGCCACTTTCAGCCGCAGTAACACTCCCTGCGACATTATCGATATAACCGCCCTGCTTATCGACGTAAACCACGCCACGCAGCGCAAAGTTGTCGCTTACAGGCATATTAATCATGGCCTCAACATTATTGCTTGGCTCACCTTCGGCGGTAAATGCTGCACCAAATTTCACTTTTCCAGCAAATTCATTTGGGTTCGGTTTGTTGGTAATTAGCCTAACGGTACCTGCCTGAGAGCTGGCGCCAAATAATGTGCCCTGCGGCCCCTTAAGAACCTCAACCCGATTAAGGTCAGCCGCGTAAACATCGAGGTTACGTCCTGGTTGGGATAACGGCTGCTCATCGAGATACAGCGCCACATTGGGCGCAAGACCCGCCACCCCTGAAGTCGTGATATTCGGCGTCGTTGATGCCACACCACGAATATATATGGTGTTTTGGCCCGGCCCACCGCCGCCAGCGGTAACACCCGGCATTTGAATCAGGTAATCGGTAAAGTCGGTAATGCCCAATTGTTCTAAGGCTTCTTCACCCAAAGCATTGACCGCAACCGGAATATCCTGGGTGCTGGCTTCCTGCTTGGTGGCGGTAACGATAACTTCCTGAATTTGAGCCTGGGCATTTAATGCGTGAGTACTGGAGGCAACGAGGATGGCACTGAATAAAGCGTTTCGCTTAAACATGAAAATCCTTAGAGTTCTATTGAGTTAATATTAGGCAAGACCGACGCTGCCATGAGTTATTTAAAGATATAATATTTTGTATTCAATGCATTTTATGCGGCTTTAAGCACCATGGGCAACTTAATTATTTCTTAACTTTCACTTATATGGCAAATTTATAGCAATAGCAGGTAAAATTGACAATTACAGATCGGCTAAAAACAAATAGTCCTCTATTAAATTACCAATATCCTAAACAAATTAGTCCAGTCCAATACATAGTACAATATTAAGTTCAACAAAAATGATTAAAAACCATACGCTAACAGCTGGCATCAGCCTTTATTGACTAACACATTCACTAAGCCATAGTCAGCCAACAACAGGCTTGTTAAGCAGCCATCAATCAACGCCACCCACTAACACACCAATAAAGGTGCAAGGACAGGAATGAGCGCGCAGTATCAGTCGGACTACGAGACCGGCGAAGACAACATCCAGGTATTGGGTCTGGATATCCACAACCCAGTATTTTTCATTAGCTCAAGCTTCATCATTGCTTTTGTCGTCACCACGCTGATTTTTACCGACCAGGCCAATGCCCTTCTCTCAGATGCCCGCGCCTGGTCGCTGGCAACCTTTGATAGTTTTATGCTCACCGCAGTTAACGCCTTGCTATTGTTTTGCCTGGCGCTGATATGCTTGCCGGTGGGCGCAATACGCCTCGGCGGTGCCGATGCCAAACCCGAATTTAGCCGACCCAGCTGGTTTGCCATGTTATTTGCCGCCGGCATGGGTATTGGCCTGATGTTTTGGGGCGTTGCCGAACCCATGGTGTACTTTACCGGCTGGGCCGGCACACCGTTTAACGTAGAACCATGGACAGACCAAGCGGCCAGCCTTGCCATGGGCGCTACGGTGTATCACTGGGGGCTTCACGCCTGGGCAATTTATGCTGTTGCCGCGCTAGCGCTCGCGTTTTTTAGTTACAACTGCGGCCTACCGCTGACCCTGCGCTCGGCGTTTTATCCCATTTTAGGTGAGCGCTGCTGGCGCTGGCCCGGCCATGTGATTGATACCTTCGCGGTACTGGCTACTATTTTTGGCCTGGCAACATCATTGGGGCTGGGAGCATCGCAGGTAAACGCCGGGCTAACCATGCTCGTCGGTGTTGAGGACGGTTTTAATATCAAACTCGCCATTATTATTACGGTGACCTTT
>CBFHXO010000041.1:0-23764 GCA_965659815.1 Pseudomonadales bacterium | reverse complement strand
AATTTGTTGTAGCGAAAAGCGTCGTAGTGCACGATCTCGTATCAGCTTGGCGGTATAAAGCCAGGAAATCACATAATAAAGCCGGTGCAGGGCCGATTAAATAGCCCAATGATGCAAGCTGGCGCGATCTGTATTATAGGTGTTTACAAAGCGGCTTGTTATAGGCTTGGCGGGGATTGTAACTCATTGATTATTAATGGTTAATGGAGATATTAGCCAAAGAAAGTCTTGCTTAGGCCCAGCCCGATGGTAATGCCGGCGCCGCCAAAAATTACCAGCTCATACCAGCGTGCTTTTTTGGCCGCCAGTATGGCCTCTACAGCAGCTTTGTTGGCCTGGGAGTAGTTTAATTCGATTTCGGACAGGTCTTTCATCGTTTCCTCTTGTGTGTGTTGTGCGTGTAGTTAATGTTGCTCGTGCGCTTGATAGCTGTCTCGCTGCTGTTGATGGCCATGCAGATGGGTATTCATGGGTGTAACTCTCCCTGTTTGCCTCGTTCCATATAGTTTTCAATTTAGCGTGCAATTTGCTGTTGAATAAAGCATTAATTGCTCCTTGCCACGGAGTATCCTCGCAGTGCTAAGACTCTGTCCAATATTTCTTTGGTATAAGAAGCTCCATTATGTCACGGCCGGGTTGACATATGGAATATCGTATATATGATATTCCATATGTATAATTGCTGGTGTTAAGCATGAATCCATTAATATTCTATAAATGCCTGTCTGATGATACACGTTTAAAAGCGCTGCTATTGATTACCCTTAAGGGTGAGCTGTGTGTTTGCGATTTAATGGACGCGCTGGAACTGAGCCAGCCCAAGGTGTCGAGACATTTGGCCGAGCTGCGCAAGTGTGGCCTGCTAGTCGATGAGCGACGGGGAAAATGGGTTTACTACCAGTTAAGCGATACTCTACCTGAATGGGTGCTAACGGTACTGCAGGAAACCGCAGCAAACACGCCTAAATTTTTTAAGACCAACCGTAGCAAACTCGAGCGCGCGTTAAAAAAGCGTGGCTGTTGTTAATAAGGCCCGATAAAGATAATGAAAATACTCTATATCTGTACCCATAATCGCTGTCGCAGCATTTTAAGTGAGGCGGTAACCAACCATTTATCCAATGGTACGATTATTGCGAAAAGTGCGGGCAGTCAACCGGTGGGCGAGGTGCATCCACTATCGCTTAAATATCTGGCAGAGGCGGGAATTTCAACCGCCGGTTTGGTCAGTGAGTCATGGGATAGCTGCGCCGACTTTGCCCCCGACCTTGTTGTGACTGTCTGTGATTCGGCGGCGGGTGAGACCTGCCCGCTATGGATGGGGCAAACGTTAAAGGTGCATTGGAGTTTGGCAGACCCGTCAAAGCTTTCAGGTAGCGACGACGATATCGCAGCTGCGTTTCGCGCCACTATCAATGAGATTCGCCAGCGGGTAAACGCGCTTATGGCTATCGATTTTTCTACATTAGACCAGGCATCATTAAGCAGTGCGCTGGCTAGACTAGGTGTTCAATAATGGCTTTTAATAACCCCAACGATTTGTCCTTGCCGAATATTGAGCAAGATCATTTTCACATTCCATCGGTGTCGCACTTCGCCGCCAACTATGCAGCGCACAAGCCAAGAATTTTGTTACTGTGTGGCTCACTGCGCGAGCGCTCTTATAGCCGCCTGGTTATTGAAGAAAGTGCCCGCTTATTAACTACAATGGGTGCCGAAACGCGTATTTTTAACCCCGCCGATTTACCGCAGCCCGATACCGGAGATGAAACACACCCCAAAGTTGCTGAGCTGCGTGAGTTAATGATTTGGTCCGAAGGGCAGGTTTGGTGCTCGCCTGAGCGTCACGGAGCAATGACCGGAATAATGAAAAGCCAAATCGATTGGGTGCCACTGGCGCTGGGCGGGGTCAGGCCAACTCAGGGTAAAACGTTGGCAGTAATGGAGGTGAGCGGTGGGTCGCAGTCGTTTAATGCGGTCAATCAAATGCGCGTGTTAGGCCGATGGATGCGTATGCTAACCATACCCAACCAGTCGTCGGTGGCTAAGGCGTTTTTAGAATTTGAAGACGATGGTCGCATGAAGCCCTCGGCCTATTACAACCGCATAGTCGATGTGTTAGAGGAGTTAATGCGATTCACGCTTTTAACCCGCGATAACAAAGACTATTTGCTGGATAGATATTCCGAGCGGGTTGAAAGTGCAGAGCAGCTCAGCCAGCGCGTAAACCAGCGGTCTATTTGAGCGGGGGTAGCAATGGGATTATTTGAACGTTACTTATCGGTCTGGGTTGCGCTGTGTATTGCGGCGGGTGTTTTGTTGGGTAGCCTGGTACCAGGCGTTTTTGCATTTATTGCTGCGCTTGAGTTCGCCAGGGTAAATTTAGTCGTAGCTGTGCTCATTTGGGTAATGATTTACCCGATGATGATTCAAGTGGACTTCTCATCAATTAAAGATGTGGGTAAAAAGCCCAAAGGTATTGTACTCACCCTGATAGTTAACTGGTTGATTAAGCCCTTTAGTATGGCCGCGTTGGGCTGGTTGTTCTTTAAAGTATTTTTTGCAGGCTGGGTAGATCCGCAATCCGCCGATGAGTATATCGCAGGTATGATTTTGCTAGGTGTTGCTCCATGCACGGCGATGGTGTTTGTTTGGAGTCAGCTCACTCGAGGCGATGCCAATTACACACTGGTGCAGGTGTCTATTAACGATGTCATTATGATTTTTGCGTTTGCACCACTCACCGCTTTTTTACTTGGCGTGACCGATATAGTGGTGCCATGGGAAACCTTACTGCTGGCGGTCGTTTTATATGTATTGCTGCCGCTTGTTGCAGGCGTGATTACTCGCGCAAAACTCGACAGCGACAATAGCCATGAAAAACTCAACGGCTTTTTGCAACAGCTTAAGCCGTGGTCTATTGTAGGCTTGCTTGCCACAGTGGTGCTGTTGTTTGGCTTTCAGGCCGAAACGATTTTATCTAAACCGCAAACCATTGTGTTAATTGCGATTCCTTTGCTCATTCAAACCTACGGTATTTTTGCCATTGCTTACTTTTTTGCATTGCGGCTCAAGCTGCCGCATAACGTTGCAGCGCCAGCCTGTCTAATAGGAACGTCTAACTTTTTTGAGCTGGCAGTTGCTGTTGCTATTTCATTGTTTGGCTTGCATTCAGGTGCGGCATTGGCCACCGTCGTGGGAGTGCTGGTAGAGGTGCCGGTCATGCTATCGCTGGTTTACTTTGCCAATAAAACTCGACAATGGTTTACTTAGCAACGATTGATGGATCAAGAAATACCCCCAATATTTATTGGGGGTATCTTAGTTTTTGCGGATAGGTTTAATTCGCTTCAAACACCCTAACGTAATCAACGACCATGGTTTGTGGAAACTGAGTAGAGGCATTAGGTGAGCCGGGCAGGTTGCCGCCAACAGCAACATTAAAAATAAAGTAAAACGGCGCTTTAAATTCGCTGCGATCTGCTGGAGCGAGGCTAAAACTATAGAATGGTGTTGCTGCATCGTCCAGATACCATTGGATTGCATTCGCTGTCCAGACAATACTAAATACATGAAATTCATCGGCGAAGGTGCCCGAGCTTAGCGTCGTGTTGCCACCCTGGTAAGAGTAGCCACCGCTGGCTTGCCAATGTACAGTGCCCAGTACTCGGTTTTCTTGACCGCCGACCATTTCCATAATATCGATTTCACCTGCGCGCGGCCAGCCAACACTGGTGATTGATTCGCCCAGCATCCATAGCGCAGGCCATAAGCCTTGGCCCTCTGGCAATTTCGCTCGAATATCAATGCGGCCGTATTGGAAGGACTGTTTAGCTTGCGTCTTGATACGCGAGGAGGTATAGCTTTTGCCACCAAAATTTTCTTGTTTTGCTTCAATAATCAGCTGGCCGCCATCAACCGTCGTATTTTCTGAGCGATAGTATTCGAGCTCGTTATTACCCCAGCCACAAAGGTTTGGACAGCCAGTGCCAATTTCATGCGTCCAATCTGATAGGTTTAACGAGCTACCATTAAACTCATCTTGCCATGCAAGCGTGTAACCCGGCCGAGACAGTGGTGATTCGTAACCGCCGATATAGCTCAGATCACAGCCATTGCTTTGTACTGGTGTGTTCGCTGCAGTGCTAGGGCAAATATCAACACTATCATCAACACCGTCGTTGTCAGTGTCTGAGGTGAGTGTCTTTAAGCTGAAAACCTGCATCTCCCAAATCGAATAGCCGTAGACATTTTCTGGCGGTCGCGTGAGACCATTCATACGAACATAGCGATAGTTACCCGATACAGGTAATGTGTCGGTGCGCTCGTCAAAGGTACCGCCACTAAAGCTATAGAGAATATCCCAATTGCTCCCATCATTAGAGCCTTCAATATTGTAGGTCGCAGCGTTAGCTGCCTCCCAGTAAATCACTACCTGTTGCAGGTCGTGAGCGTTGCCGAGATCGAGGGTCAATGTGGTTGGGTCAGTATTAAATTGTGATTCCCAGCGCGTACTTAAACTGCCATCGACCGCCATGCTGGCGCCACCTGCACCACCGGTAGAGCTGGCAGTTGCAGTTGCTGAAAGCTGTTGTGAAAAAGTGGTGGGCACGTCAAACGTTTCGGCAATCTGGATACGTGTTGGTTCGCCTGCAAATACTGTCGCTGAACTCATCATCAACAAACTAGCTGCGCGTATCATGGTGGCTGCTTGATGTTTCGTTTTCATCATTAGCTGTTTCATGACTGACTGTTTCATGATCGCTCTCCCGCGCGCCGATTACTTTTTATTTGTTTGTTTTTGAAAAAAATACCTAAGGCCGATAGGAGCCCGACGAGGATCAGTGAGCCAAATGCAGGCAGTGCGGGTACGGTAAAGACAACAGTAGGTTCAACGTTTGGGTTGCCCGGTGTTGATGTGCTCGAGAGGGGGTCGCTACCAAACGCGAGTTCCAGTGCGTCAGTAATCCCATCACCATCGGTATCGACGCCACCAGGGTCGGGCGCTGGTATTGTGCTGCCAACCAAGCCCTGCGCCTCGCTTGCAGATTCAACCACAGTGAGAGGAATGGTGACATCTAGGCTAATTGGGTTTCCAGCGGCAAAACCCGATAACGTTAATACGATATCATCGGTTAGGCCAATGATTGCCAGAGTGACATCAAAAGTGACAACCACCAGATCGCTGGTGCCCCCGGCAATCGTGGCCGGGATAATCGTTGGTGCAATGTTCGCAATAAATGACGGTGAGTCATCGGACACAGTTACAGAGTGAATCACTGCACCTGGCGCTTCGTTGCTGAGAAGTAGGTAAATGGTATTGCCAACACTGGGTCGCTCAACATCGTAAGCGAGAGCTTGATTCGTATAGCTGAGCATTAGCATTAGCAGTAGCGCACGCAATAGCGCTTGCGGTTTTGCTTGTATTTTCATGATATTACCCTATCAGGACTTAACGGCTTTTATTTTGATCTTATACGTGCTCTTGTCTACGCCATTTTGGCTAGTTCGTCTTAATTCGGCTGCGCCGGTTTCGTAATTGTGGTGTTGAGTGTCCTAACCTGTAGCAGCTTGTCGAGGTTAGCAGCTTACAATGGTGTTGTATAATTTATAGTCTAACTTAGTTCGACTATTTATCACGCTGTTTCCCCTTTGTTCAATCGTTAGGGCGATTGGGCAGGCGCATTTGTTTATGCATTTATCAGCAGTGCTTCCTTAGCAATACTAGGGATATTTCAGCCCTGCGAGTGGCGGGCTGAGTCAGATGAGGGTTTGTTTGCGATAATATGGACAGTTAGTAGGCGTAACGTTGGAGAGCTATTTGGCTGCTGTCCTACTACAACTTTTCGGGCATCTGCCATACGCAAGCTTTATGTTTGCCTAGTTACTACGCATTGTTCCCTTGATGCTGGTGGGCCATCTCTGTGCTACGTCTATCAAGCATAAATACGCAGTCGTCGCAGCCGCTGCAATTTCGTGGTCGGGCGTTGATTGCGATTGTTTACACTGAATACACCCAGCCTTATCACGGGGGTGGAGCCTCGCTGTGACTTATTTTCCAATTTCCTGGCGGTGCGCGTTGGCCACGGCGTTGTGGTATCGCTTGGCGTTTTGCAGTGGGTAAACCGTGCAGCTGGCTGCAATTTCCATCAGCATAATTTCGCTTTCGTTTAAGCGGTTACGTGAGTACAAGCATAACTCGCCGATATCATTATTGGCGGTTGATAGGGTGTAATTAAAATGGTGAATCGCGGTTTCACCAATGCGGGTGTTCAGCTCTGGGTCTGAGGCGGTAAACGCCAGCCCGCAAATATTAAATAGCGCCTGGCAGTGGGTTGCAAAGGTAGTCAGTATTTCCTGGGTTTCTAAACTGGTTTGCAATGCAAAGCTAAGGTGTAGGCGCAGTTGGCTAATGGCATCGACTTCGTCAGCCGCGCCGGCCTGTGGCGCGCTCGCGATGGCGCTAATTGATTTTGAGCTGACAGGATTGGGGGTGAGCTTTCGCATACCGGTTATCGTCTCTATGAGCTTAGCGGTTTTGCCCACTACGCAAAATTAGGTTTGATCGGGCGATTCAGCCACAGAGAGTAATGCTATTGCCTGGGCTGGAGGGATAATCACCCGACCTGATATCGGCGCTTATACCGATAGTCACCTGTGTAACAGCGATAACTGTGCCAACTTGTGTCAATATTCTGTAAAATATTGTTTTATCAATAAAAATTGCTTTTTTTTCTGCGGAAAAAAAGCCGTTTACCAACGGTATTCTCGCTATGCTTTTAATTCGTCAAAAAAACGACGGTTACAGAAAAGGGAGGTTACTTGCGCGGTTGAGCATCTAATGCCATGCCGTTAATGCTGAGACTATCGGCACCCATAAGGAACAGGTAAGCGCCCATAATATCGGCAGGTAGTGGGTTGTTTTCGGGGTTTTCACCTGGGTAGGCTTGCTGGCGCATACGGGTGCGGGTGGCGCCGGGGTTAAGTGAATTGACCCGAATGGCTGAGGTGTCAGCTAATTCTTCAGCCCAGGTTTGCATCATGCCTTCGATGGCAAATTTTGAAATAGCGTAAGCCCCCCAGTAAGCGCGCCCCTTGTGGCCAACGCTCGAGGAGCTGAACACGATAGACGCATCATTGGCATTAGTCAGCGAGGGGAGTAGCGCTTGGGTTAATAAAAAATGGCTAGTGACATTGGTGTTGAGAACGCGCTTAAACGTGTCTTCTTCGTATTGCGCCAATGGCTTCATTTCACCCAATATGCCGGCATTGTGCAGTAGGCCGTGTAGTGCACCCAGGCTCTCAATAATTTCATTATTCAGGTTGAGGTAGTCCTGCCGATTGGCGCTGTCCAGGTCGAGTGTAACGATCACTGGCTGTGGGCCGCCTGCGGCTTCTATTTCATCATATACAGTTTCGAGTTTTGCCTCGGTACGGCCAAGTAAAATCACTGTTGCGCCGTGTTGTGCAAACGTTAGTGCCGCCGTGCGACCTATACCATCACCCGCGCCAGTAACAAGAATATTTCGCCCCGCGAGTAATTGCGGGGCGGCCTGGTATTGCATCAGTGCAGTTAAATCTTGCATAAGAATAATTGTTCCAGCGTTAGGTGAATATCTTGCGGTTGCTGTGCAACCCGGTCGGCTTGCCAGTTTTCGAGGTCTTGCGACTGCGCAATATAACCGTAGGCGGCAGCAATGGTTTTCATTCCGGCGGCGCGGCCGGCGGCAATATCGCGCTCATGATCGCCAATATAGGCTGTGGCTGTGGTTGAGCTACCGATCTGCTTGGCGGCCATCCATAGTGCCTCGGGGTGTGGTTTCGGTTCACTAACGTGTTCGGGGCAAACCAGCGTAGCGCAGCGGTGTTGTAAGTTCAGCTTTTCCATCAATGGTACAGCGTAATCAAGCGGTTTATTGGTCACTACTCCCCAGGGTTTTTGCGCTTGCTCAAGTTTTTGCAGCAGCGATTCAAGCCCTGGGTAAAGTATTGAGTGCTGGCCAATACATGCCAGGTAGTTGTCCAGTAGTTGTTGCCGCAGTGGGGCAAAGTTGCTGTGCTGCGGGTCAATATTAAATGCGTAGCGCGTGAGAGCCATTGATCCGTTGGAGACCTGCTCGGCAATACCGCTGGCGGGCAGTGCATTTAAACCCTCGCTAATGCGCAACTGGTTAACAGCAACTACAAAGTCCGGCGCAGTGTCCACTAGCGTGCCGTCAAGATCAAATAAAACGCTTTCTAACATTATTTCTAAGCTGTGCTCGTAAGGTTTGGTTTTTTATCGGCGGCACCGTTCAGCTTATTCGGCCTTGGTTGCATGCAAAATATAATTTACATCGAGATCTCTGGCATTTAATTTATAGCGATTGGTGATGGGGTTATAGGTCATGCCGGTAGAGTTTTGCAACGATAAACCGCTTTGGCGAATCCAGCTGTGCAGTTCCGAGGGCTTAATCAGTTTTTCGTAATCGTGGGTGCCTTTGGGTAGTAGCTTAAGAATGTGCTCTGCGCCTAAAATGGCCAGCAAATACGATTTTGGGTTGCGGTTAATAGTGGCGAAATAAATATGACCACCCGGTTTGCATAGCTGTGCGCAGGCGGCAACAATTTTTGCGGGTTCAGGTACATGTTCGAGCATCTCAAGGCAGGTCACAATATCGTATTGCTCCGGGCGTTGCTCGGCCATTGCTTCGGCAGTTATTTTTTTGTACTCGATGTTTAAATTGTTTTCTAGTGCATGTAGTTCGGCAACCCCTAATGGTGCTTCGCCCATATCAATACCGGTAACCTCGGCCCCGCGCTGGGTTAATGCCTCAGATAAAATTCCACCGCCGCAACCAATATCAATCACTTTTTTTTCTGCCACTGGTGATAGTTGGTCGATATAGTTAGCACGTAGTGGATTGATTTCGTGTAGCGGTTTAAATTCGCTGCTTTTGTCCCACCAGCGATGGGCCAGCGCCTCAAATTTCGCGATTTCTGCCGCATCGACATTGCTTTGGTGGTCGGGGGTCGCTGGGTCGCTGGTTGCGGAATTCTCAGTCATCGTTACTGCCTTGCGGTTATGCTGTTTTAACTGTTTAGATCAATCGTTAGTGGGGGGGCGTTTGCGCACCACTTTCTCGCGCCGCCATTTTCTCACGCTAGCATCTTCTCACGCGAATACTTGCTCTTGCCACCATTGCGCTTTAGCGATAATGGCCTGAGTATCAATATCGACCAGCTGTCGGTCGACCACTTTGGCGGCGCCGGCAATCCAGACATGGGTGACTGCTGCACCGGCTTCGGTATACACCAGCTGCGACACCGGAGAGTACATCGGTTGCATGGCGGGGTTGTTCACATCGATGGCGATAATATCAGCTTGTTTACCGGCTTCGATGCTGCCTACCCGGTCGTCGATCCCTATTGCTCTGGCACCTTCAACTGTTGCCATGCGCAGAGCTTGGCTGGCATTGAGTGCAGCTGCATCTTTGGTTTCGTGCTTGGCAAGTAGTGCGGCGCATCGCAGTGTGTCAAACAGATTCAGGGTGTTATTGCTTGCCGCGCCGTCGGTGCCCAGCCCCACGCGAACGCCCAGTGCCTGTAACTGCGCCGCCGGGCAATAGCCACTGGCCAGTTTGAGATTGGAGTTGGGACAGTGAATAACGCTGGCTCCGGTTTGCAGCAGTAAATTTTGGGCCTGTTGGTCGATTTGGGTCATATGCACTGCCTGTGTGCGTGGCGATAGCACGCCCAGCCGGTTTAGCCGCTCGATCGGTTGTACACCGTATTGCTCGGTAGCGCTGCTTACCTCAAAAGCGGTTTCGTGCAGGTGAATATGGATATTGCAGTCGATCTCTTCTGCCAGTATGGCAATGCGCTCAAAGCTATTATCGCTAACGGTATAGGGTGCGTGCGGCCCAAATGCGGTGGTCACCAGCGGGCTGTGGCGATATTCATCCGAAACTGTCAGACCCTTGTCAAAATACTCTTCGGCGCTTTGCGCCCAGGCGGATGGGGCCTCGAGAATAGGGAAGTTAATTTGCGCGCGCATCCCCAGTTTTTCTGCCGCAGCTGCAGTCGCATCCGGGAAAAAGTACATATCGCTAAAGCAAGTTGTGCCCGAAAGTAGCATCTCGGCAATGCCAAGCGTCGCGCCGTCGTGGACAAACTCATAGCTGACCTGTTGCGCCTCAGCAGGCCAGATATGCTGCTCTAACCATTCCATTAATGGGTGATCATCGGCCATGCCGCGCAACAGCGTCATGGCGGTGTGGCCATGCGCATTGATTAGGCCGGGCATAATGATATGGCTGTCTAGTCGGGTGTGTCTGGCGTCGGGGTAATCTGCCAGGATCTGTTCGGTGGGCGCCACTGCGATAATGCTGTCTCCTTGCAATGCTACCGCGTGGTCGATTAGCACTGGCGTTGGATTAGCCGCCGCTTGCACCGAGGGGTCAACCGGTGCATCGGCCAGCGGAATAACCCATTTAGCGCTGATTACTTCGATATTAGATGAGCTCACATCAGTTGCCATTCTCGTTATGTTGCCGTCACGCCGCGGTAATGCTATTGCCGCAAGGGGGGTGTCTAGCTAGATCCGGGAGCAAGTATACGCGATCACTGATTTGAGTGCCTATTGAAGGGTATTTCTTGTGCTAAAAATCCGGTGATTTTGCACTGTTGGAGCCGCCGGACGGCAACTGCCAAAGTACCAGCCTATTTGGCTGTCTCGGGCTGCAAAAATAAGCACTCTGCCTGGTCTGTATGGTACACTTACGCGCTTTTATTCCGTGCAATTAATCGCTGCGCCACTCGTGGTAGATTAGTCGAGAGAGTGTCGCCAAAGAGTCGCGAAATTGCCGGTTTTTTTGTCGTTGAAAGGGTCAAAAGATCGCTGATATACGACATGGTCTTGCCGTTACCAGAACGTAGTTAGTGTTAGTCCGCATATGCTTGTGCCCAGCCGTTGTTAGCTGGGCCGGGATGGCCAGTAGCTGTTGCAGCGTTTGTTTTTGGCTGCTTTTTTCAATCGGGCCGATAATTGTACGGGCAGCTAATAAAAAAGTACGGTGGCGGACAAAGTTAAGGGGAACGTGTTTTTATGGGTGAAATAGCAAAAGAAATTCTACCCGTTAATATTGAAGAAGAGCTGAAGCAATCCTATCTCGACTACGCCATGAGCGTAATTGTAGGGCGAGCCCTCCCGGATGTCCGCGATGGCCTAAAGCCGGTGCATCGCCGCGTACTGCACGCGATGAACGAGTTAAACAACGACTGGAACAAGGCCTATAAAAAATCGGCCAGGGTCGTGGGCGATGTGATTGGTAAATACCACCCGCATGGCGACTCGGCCGTTTACGACACCATTGTGCGCATGGCTCAGCCATTCTCATTGCGCTATATGCTGGTTGATGGCCAGGGTAACTTTGGCTCTATCGATGGCGATTCTCCCGCTGCGATGCGTTATACCGAAATTCGTATGGCGAAAATTGCGCACGAATTATTAGCCGATCTCGATAAAGAAACCGTCGACTACGTACCGAACTATGACGGCACCGAAAAAATCCCCGAGGTGATGCCAACTCGCGTGCCCAACCTGTTGGTCAATGGTTCATCGGGTATTGCGGTGGGTATGGCAACCAATATACCGCCACACAACTTGAACGAAGTCGTTAAGGCAACCCTGGCGTTAATTGATAACCCGGCGCTCGATGTTGACGGTTTGATGGAATACCTGCCTGGCCCGGATTTTCCTACCGCCGGTATTATTAATGGCCGTGCCGGTATCGTGCAGGCCTACCGCAGTGGGCGGGGGCGCATTTATGTGCGTGCACGTGCCGAAGTTGAAGTCGATGAAAAAACCAAGCGCGAAACCATTATTATTTCTGAGCTGCCCTACCAGGTTAACAAGGCGCGCTTAATAGAAAAAATTGCCGAGCTAGTTAAAGATAAGAAAATCGAAGGTATTTCAGAGCTGCGCGATGAGTCTGATAAAGAGGGAATGCGCGTTGTTGTTGAGTTGCGTCGCGGCGAGTTGGGCGATGTCGTGCTTAACAATCTTTATGCGCAAACGCAGCTCGAAAGTGTTTTTGGCATCAATATCGTTGCGTTGGTTGAAGGCCAGCCCAAGCTGTTAAATTTAAAAGACCTGCTTGAGTGCTTTATTAAACACCGCCGTGAGGTTGTTACTCGCCGTACGGTTTACCTGTTACGCAAGGCGCGTGAACGCGGCCATATTCTCGAAGGCTGGGCAGTTGCGCTGGCAAATATCGATCCGGTTATCGCCTTAATCAAGGCTTCGCCAACCCCGGCCGAAGCCAAAGAAAAATTAATTGCCCAGCCCTGGCAGCCAGGCAGCGTCATGGAAATGTTAGAGCGCACCGGTGCTGATTCGAGCCGACCCGATGACCTTCCAATCGAGCTGGGTCTGCGAGACGGCAAATACTATTTGTCGGCTACTCAAGCACAAGCCATTCTCGAGCTACGTTTGCATAGATTGACGGGTATGGAAACCGACAAATTGTTAGAAGAATATCGCGAGCGTTTGGAACAGATTGCCGAGTACCTGAGTATTCTGGCTGATCCGGATATTCTATTAACTGTGATTCGCGAAGAGCTGACAACGCTAGTGCAGGACTTTGGCGACGACAGACGCACCGAAATTACCGCCAGCAAACGCGACCTAACGGTTGAAGATTTAATTACCGAGGAAGATCGCGTGGTGACGATATCGCACGGCGGTTACGCCAAGTCTCAACCGTTAGCTGACTACCAAGCCCAGCGTCGCGGTGGTATGGGTAAATCTGCAACTGCTGTGAAAGATGAAGATTTTGTCGAGCATTTATTAATTGCCAATACTCACAATACCATTTTACTGTTTTCCAATGTCGGTAAAGTGTACTGGTTAAAAGTGTTTCAAATTCCAGTTGCAGGTCGTAACTCGCGCGGGCGCCCGGTGGTGAACTTGCTGCCGTTAGAAGAGGGTGAGCGCATTACCTCTATTTTACCTGTCGCGGAATACACCGACGGTCACTATATTTTTATGGCAACCGCCAGCGGCACGGTGAAGAAAACCGCATTGACCGATTTTGCCCGCCAGCGCAGTGTTGGTTTGCGCGCACTGGAGCTCGATGAAGGTGATGTCCTGGTCGGTACTGCTATTACCGATGGTGATTCCGATGTGGTTCTGGTCAGTAGTGCCGGTAAAGCGGTGCGTTTTAAAGAGTCTGAGGTTCGGGCTATGGGTCGTACCGCACGCGGTGTGCGCGGTATACGTCTCGATGAGAGCCAGCGCCTGATTGCCTTAATGATTCCAAAACCTGAAGGGCGGGTATTAACCGTGAGTGAAAACGGTTATGGCAAGCGCACCGCCATTGACGAGTTTCCGGTTAAGGGTCGTGGCACGCTGGGTGTAATTGGGATGCAAACCTCCGAGCGCAACGGCCAGTTGGTTGGCGCTATTCAGGTTACCGCCGGCGATCAGATGATGTTAATTAGCGACCAGGGCACTTTGGTGCGCTGTCGCACCGATGAAATTTCTGAATTGGGCCGAAATACCCAGGGCGTGCGGGTTATTCGTCTTAAAGAAGGCGAGTCGTTGGTGAATGTTGCCAGAATTGAAGATTCCGATGATGACGATGTGATATTGTCAGTGGATGGTAATTCAGAAGGTAGTGAAAATTAAATTCGGCGCTGCGCAAGTGTGCCGCCTGTAGTGAATGCCTGTTAATTGTATATTGAGGAGTTAAGTCGTTAATGAATCGTCTTTTTAATTTTTGTGCGGGGCCCGCAGCGTTGCCCGAGGCCGTTTTAAAACAAGCACAAGATGAACTGTTAGATTGGCGCGGCAGGGGTTTGTCAGTGATGGAAATGAGCCATCGCAGCGCCGAATTTGTTGAAATTGCCGAAACGGCCGAGGCCGATTTGCGCGAATTGATGAATATCTCCAACGATTACGCAGTATTGTTTTTACAAGGTGGTGCAACCCAGCAGTTTTCGGCTGTGCCCATGAACCTGTTAAACGGTAAAGCCAAAGCCAATTATGTGAATACCGGCCAGTGGTCAAAAAAAGCCATTAAAGAAGCTAAACGTTACTGCGATGTTCAGGTCGTTGCCAGCAGTGAAGACGATAACTTTAGTGTAATTCCTGTATTTGATAGTTGGGATATTGCCAGCGATGCGGCGTATTTACACTACACACCTAACGAAACTATTGGTGGGTTGGAGTTTTTCTGGACGCCGCAAGTTGATATGCCACTGGTTGCCGATATGTCGTCGACTATTTTATCGCGCTCCATCGATGTGGATCAGTTTGGTTTGATCTATGCGGGTGCGCAAAAAAATATTGGCCCGTCTGGTTTAACGCTGGTTATTGTGCGTAAAGAGTTAATGGGTAGTGTTCATGCATTAACCCCCGCTATGCTCGACTATCAGGTGCACGCCGATGCCGGCTCTATGTCCAATACACCACCTGCTTACGGTTGGTATATGGCCGGGCTGGTCTTTCAGTGGTTAAAAGCCAATGGTGGATTGGAGGCAATGGAGGCCACCAACCGGCGCAAGGCAGAAAAACTCTATGGCTATATCGATGCCAGTGATTTTTATGCCAACCCGGTTGAAGTCCAAAGCCGTTCGTTAATGAATGTACCCTTTACGCTGGCCAACAGTGATCTTGATAAAGCCTTTTTGAAGCAGTCTGAGCAGCAAGGTTTATTAAATCTAAAGGGTCACCGCTCGGTTGGCGGTATGCGTGCGTCAATTTATAATGCGGTACCCGAGGCAGCTGTTGATGCCTTAATTGATTTTATGGCCTCGTTTGAAGAGCAAAACGGCTAAGCCCTTAATTGATATCTGTTGAACGCCATGAGCACAGACGACTTAAAAGATTTACGTGAGCAGATTGATACTATCGATCTGCAAATCCAGCGCTTGTTAAACGAGCGTGCGGTGTGCGCGCAAAAAGTGGCTGAAGTAAAACTCAAGGATGTCGATCTTAAAGCCGGTATGCAACCGTTGTTTTATCGCCCCGAGCGCGAAGCGCAAGTATTACGCAAGGTGATGGAGCGCAATGAGGGGCCGCTCGATTCGCGTGAGGTTGCACATATTTTTCGCGAAATCATGTCGGCATGTTTGGCCTTAGAACAGCCAATGGAAATTGCTTATCTGGGTCCACCGGGCACCTTTACCCAAGCGGCGGCGTTAAAGCATTTTGGTCATGCGGTTATTACTACTGCAGTGGGTAATATATCTGAAGTTTTTGAGGCTGTTGAACGCAAAACCTGCCATTACGGCGTGGTGCCGGTTGAAAATTCCACCGAGGGAATGGTGACTCACACGTTAGATAACTTTATTAATTCGCCGCTAAAAATTTGTGGTGAACTGGTGTTGCCCATTACGCTAAATTTACTGGTTAAAGACGGTAGTAGTGCTAAAGATATTCGCAAAATTTGCGCGCATCAACAGGCTCTGGCCCAGTCGCGACACTGGTTGCAACAACACTACCCCGATATCGAAATAGAGGCAGTAAGCTCAAATGGTGAGGCCGCGCGCATGGCCGCCGAGGATGGCAGTATTGCTGCCGTAGCCGGGGATCTTGCCGCCGAAACCTACAGTTTATTTAGCCTGGCTTCGAGTATTCAGGATTACGCCGATAACACCACAAGGTTTTTGGTTATTGCCTACGACGAAGTGCCTGCTAGTGGTCAGGACAAAACCTCTATGGTAGTTTCAACCCGTAATATTCCTGGCGCCTTATTTAAATTGTTAGAACCATTAGAAAAAGAAGGTATTAGTTTAACCCGCATTGAGACGCGCCCGTCACGTACCGAGAACTGGGCGTATGTATTCTTTATGGAGTTTCATGGCCATCACCAGGACCCAGCGGTAAAACGTGTTACTGATGCCATTGCTGAGCAGTCTTTCTTTGTGAAAGTGCTGGGCTCGTATCCTGCTGCCGTTATTTAGCCTGGTAACTTCCTGGTCTGTTAAATATCCAGTCTGGTAAGCATTGGGGCTAAGAACTATCGAGTCGAAGAACCATCAAGTCTCAGAATAAGCTAGTCCGGGTTTTATTGTTGAGATCCATCAAGAATTAGTTTAGCTAGAACAAATTATTTATGACAATTCATCTATGAAAACAGATTATTTATCATTGGCTCGCCCAGTTATACAGTCAATGCAAGCGTATCAGCCGGGCAAGCCGGTTGAAGAGGCGCAGCGAGAGCTTGGTGTAGATACATTTATCAAGTTAGCCAGTAATGAAAATCCGCGAGGCCCATCACCGCAGGTGCTTGAGGCTGTGCATAATGCCGCGCAAGAACTTAATCGCTACCCTGATGCCAATGGTTTTTATTTAAAACAGGCCCTTGCCGAGCGCCACGCCGTGGCGACAGAAAGTATTACGCTGGGCTGTGGCTCAAACGATATATTAGAATTAATTGCCAGCGCGTTTTTAGATACCGAATGTTCGGCAATTTACTCGCAGTACGGTTTTTTGGTTTATGCCTTGGCAATTGTGCGTTCGGGTGCCAGGCCCATAGTGGTTGAGGCAAGTGATTTTGGCCACGACCTTGCGGCCATGCGTGCGGCGGTTGCAGCTGATACTCGGGTGATTTATATCGCTAACCCCAATAACCCTACCGGCACTTATGTTAACGAGCGAGATGTCATTGCGTTGTTAGATTCGCTGCCTGGCGAGGTGTTGGTAGTATTGGATGAAGCCTATTTCGAATATATCGACCAGGCCGATTACCCCAACGGTGTTGCCCTGTTACAGCGCTATAGCAATTTAATTGTGACCCGCTCTTTTTCCAAAGCCTATGGTTTAAGTGGTTTGCGGGTAGGGTATTCAATTTCTCATCCGGACATTGCCGATATGTTAAACCGGGTACGCCAACCGTTTAATGTCACTTCATTGGGTTTGGTCGCCGCCCAGGCGGCGCTAGCCGATCAGCAATATCTTGATGAGTCAGTTGCGCTCAATAGCGCGGGTATGCAGCAGCTGCAGTCGGGGCTTGATAGTCTGGGACTTAAAACCATTCCATCAGTGGCCAATTTTATTACCTTTAAAGCACCGATGGATGCTGCAGTACTTAATCAGCAGTTATTGCAGCAGGGTGTTATTGTAAGGCCAGTTGCCAATTACGCCATGGCCGATTATTTACGTGTGAGTATTGGTTTGCCGCAAGAAAATGAACAATTTTTGCAGGTAATGGCTCGCCTGTTAGAAGCTTAAAGAGGGAAGTTATGGTATTTGAACGATTGCTAATATTGGGTGTTGGCCTAATGGGTGGCTCGTTGGCATTGGCCGCTAAAAAGTCGGCGGCGGTAGGTACGGTAATAGGTTGGAGCCGGCGCCAGTCAACACTGGATGCAGCGCTGGCTGCCAATGTCATTGATATTGCCGAACCCGATTTAGCAACTGCGCTGCAATCGGCTGATTGCGTAGTGGTGGCAACACCCACCATGCTGGCTGAATCATTAATGGTTGATGTATTAGAGCAAGTGCCAGCGTCGGTTGTGGTCACTGATGTTGCCAGTGTTAAAGGTAATATTGCCTCGGCATTAACCGCGCATTTTGACAAGGTTCCGGGTAACGCCATTTTAGGCCATCCTATTGCCGGCTCTGAGCAAAGCGGTGTGGGTGCGGCGCGCGATGATTTATACCAACGGCATCGGGTGATATTGATTGAAGACGATAACACAGATGCAAAAGCCCTCAACGGGGTGCGTGAGCTATGGCAGGCAGTGGGCGCCGATGTGTTTACCATGACAGCGAGTGAACACGATCATGTACTGGCATTAACTAGCCACTTACCGCATTTACTGGCCTATGCATTGGTGGCGGAATTGTCTACCGATAAACGTTCTAACGATATTTTTAAGTTTGCTGCGGGCGGCCTGCGCGACTTTACCCGTATTGCCAGCTCCGACCCGCGTATGTGGCGCGAAATACTGCTAGCCAATAAAGATGAACTAGCTACCGCCATAGAGGATTTTGAACAACAGCTGGCATTGCTTAAAACATTGCTCGACAATGAAGACGGCGATGCACTTGAAATGGTATTCGAGGATGTAAAACGTTCACGCGACCAATTTGCCGCCGAGCTGGCGGCGCGTAGTCAAAGCTGATGATGTTGGTCTGGTTATGAAATCTCATACCCCAATTCCCATTATTACTGTCGATGGCCCTGGCGGTGCTGGCAAAGGCACGGTGTGTAAGCGGCTGGCCGACAGCCTGGGCTGGCACTTGCTCGATAGCGGTATGCTGTACCGGTTACTGGCATTGGCATCGATTAACCACCGCATTGCCGCCGATAACGGGCGCGCTATTCAAGTGATGGCCAGTGCGCTGGATGTACAATTTATCTCGGTTGAAGGGCAGGAGGGTGTTCGCGCCCTGCTCGAAGGTGAGGATGTCACCGATGCGGTGCGTTCAGAAGATGTGGGCATGGTGGCATCGAAAGTTGCCGCACTGCCGGTTGCCCGTTCGGCCTTGCTGGCGCGGCAGCGTGCCTTTGTCGAGGCGCCTGGCTTGGTGGCTGATGGGCGCGATATGGGCACTGTGGTCTTTGTTGATGCGCCGCTAAAAGTGTATTTGACCGCTTCGGTTGAAGAACGGGCGAGAAGACGGCATAAACAGTTGATTGACAAAGGGCAAAGTGGTAGTCTCGCGCGCCTCGCTGAGGCCATAGAAGCGCGTGATAAAAACGATATGAATCGTTCCGTTGCGCCTCTTAAGCCCGCTGCTGATGCTTTGTATATAGATAGTACCAATATGTCGATCGACGAGGTCTGCCAAAGGGTATTGGATGAAGCACGGCAACGAGCACTGATATAAGTGTCTTTTTTGTAAGCCTTTGATATCAAATAATTTTTTTAAGTGTTGTTAGTTGGCGATTAAGCCAGCATGCCAATTGACAGCTTTTTTTAACTGCTCCATGCCTGCTGGTTGCATGGACCGGGTCAGTAATGTCATTGTCGAAAAGATATATCCAATCGATATGTCGATTAGACAAGCCGACTGGACAGGCGCAATTCTGTGGTCGGAGGGCCGTGCTACCCGTTTTATCAGGTCACACACTATGAGCGAAAGCTTTGCAGATTTATTTGAAGAAAGTTTAAAAACCATTGAAATGCACCCCGGTGCAATCATTACCGGCGTCGTCCTTGACGTAGACAGTGACTGGGTCACCGTCCATGCCGGCCTCAAGTCCGAAGGCGTTATTCCACGCAACCAATTTTTAGATGAAAACGGCGAATTCTCTATCGCGGTCGGCGATATGGTGCAGGTTGCACTCGAAGCCGTAGAAGACGGTTTTGGTGAAACCAAACTGTCGCGCGAAAAAGCCAAGCGTGCCGAAGCCTGGAAAACATTAGAAGCGGCCTTCGAATCCGAAGAAGTGATCACCGGCGTTATTAACGGTAAGGTTAAAGGTGGTTTCACAGTTGATGTGAAAACCATTCGCGCGTTCTTGCCAGGTTCACTGGTTGATGTGCGTCCTATTCGCGACACTGCTCATCTCGAAGGCAAGCCACTCGACTTTAAAGTTATTAAGCTAGATGCCAAGCGCAACAATGTTGTGGTTTCTCGTCGCGCAGTGATGGAACAGGCCAACAGTGCCGAGCGCGAAGAGCTGCTGAAAACACTCGAAGAAGGCCAGCAAGTCAAAGGTGTGGTTAAAAATCTTACTGACTACGGTGCGTTTGTTGACCTCGGTGGTATCGACGGTCTGCTACACATTACCGATATGGCCTGGAAGCGCATCAAGCACCCAAGCGAAATTGTCAATGTAGGCGATGAGATTGATGTTAAGGTGCTGAAGTTCGATCGCGAGAAAAACCGCGTATCGCTAGGCTTCAAGCAGTTGGGTGATGATCCATGGGGTGATATTAAAACCCGCTACCCCGAAAACACTATTGTTAAAGGTGTTATTACTAACCTTACCGACTACGGTTGTTTTGCCGAGCTTGAAAGCGGCGTTGAAGGCCTGGTTCACGTATCAGAAATGGATTGGACCAACAAAAACGTACACCCAAGCAAAATCGTTAGCCTTGGGGATGAAGTTGATGTCATGATTCTCGATATTGACGAAGAGCGTCGTCGAATTTCACTGGGTATTAAGCAGTGCCAACAAAACCCCTGGGATGCATTTGGTTCGCAGCATGCCAAAGGTGACAAGATTTCGGGCACCATTAAGTCGATTACCGATTTTGGTATTTTCATTGGTCTCGACGGCAATATTGATGGTCTTGTTCACTTGTCTGATATCTCCTGGGCCGAAGCCGGCGAAGATGCAGTTCGCGCTTACAACAAGGGCGACGAAATTGAAACTGTGATTCTGGCCATTGATTCAGAGCGTGAGCGTATTTCGTTGGGTGTTAAGCAGCTCGAAGAAGATCCATTCTCGGACTTTGTTGCTGACAATGACAAAGGCAAAATTGTTAAAGGTACAGTTAAGTCAATTGATGCCAAAGCGGCGGTCATTGATCTTGGTGACGATATCGAAGGCACCTTAAAAGCGTCTGAAATTTCGCGTGACAAGGTTGAAGACGTTCGCAATGTCCTAAAAGACGGCGAAGAAGTTGAAGTGAAGGTTATTAGTGTTGATCGCAAAAACCGCGTTATTGGTTTATCGATTAAAGCTAAAGACCAGGACGACGAGCAGGAAGCGATGCGCGCGCATCGTGATGCGGAGCCTGCGCCTGCGGCTGCAGCCACCACGATTGGTGACTTAATCAAAGCCAAAATGGATGATAAATAGTCAGTACGAGCGCTACGCTAGTATCAGTTCCGTTGTTAGTTTGAAGTAAAAAACAACTCTCCGCTGGTGGCTTAATAACCGCCAGTGGAGATGTTGCTCCCGCCTCGATGTTCAAATAGTGGTTCCATTTCCAAAATATTAGCGATTTCAGTGTCTTGCTGGCGGTTTTCTGCCAATTGTTTGGCTTTTTTAATGTGCTTTTGGCTGGAAGCGATGAACAGCTTGTCTATACTAGATAACTGGGAATAAACGCAGATCGTATTAAATCTGCTCTCAAACTGGGTATTAGGGTATAGCAATGACCAAATCAGAACTTATTGAGCGAATCGCCTTGCGACAGTCGCAACTATCGACCAAAGATGTCGAGTTGGCGGTGAAATGTGTTATTGACCAAATGGTCAATGGCCTTGCGGCAGGTAAGCGCATAGAAATTCGCGGCTTTGGTAGCTTTAGCCTCCACTACCGCGCGGCTCGCATTGGCCGTAACCCAAAAACGGGTGAACAGGTTCAGCTGGCGGGTAAGCATGTGCCGCACTTTAAGCCTGGTAAAGAGATGCGCGATCGCGTTAACGACAGTTTGCACCGCTTTCAAACCACCTATTTCAACCCCTAGTCATTCCGGGCTAGAGCTACTGCTCAGCGGATTCTTCTATTACCCGCAACCCGATAGCGAAATTGCTATCGGGCTTTGCGCGGCACACAAAATTTTTGAGTTTTTTTACCTAATCGCCGTCGTATTGACGCCGGTCTGGTTATAATGGTCGCCGGCCGACGAAAACGGACTAAGTGTCTAGGAAAATTGCAACTAGCAAGATCGCACGTACCCAGATCGTTAGTATTATCCATAATCGCGTTTGCAAATTATGTGTCGAGAGCATCATGCGAATTATTAAAACTCTTTTGCTAATCATTATTGCCCTGGCGGTCTTTGCGCTAAGCCTGGCATTCATTACCCACAATAAAACCCAGGTAGAGGTCGATCTGTTAATACTGCAATTGCCGGCGGCAAGTCTGTCCAGCTGGCTAATTGTTTTTTTTATTGCCGGTGGTTTGCTAGGGCTGGCAGCATCTTCACTGTTAATTATGCGCGAAAAGCAAGCGCGGCTGCGGGTAGAGAGGCGCCTGCGAACCACCTCCAAATTAATTACTGGCGAAACATCCTAACCCTATGGTTGATATTGCGCTTGTTGTACTCCTGACGACTGCAATTGCCATCGGGTACTTTTTGGGTCGACGATCCAGCCAGGACAAACCGCCCGCGTCACATCCGCTGGCGTTTAATAAAAATTATTTTCAGGGTTTAAATTACCTGCTTAATGAGCAGCCCGACAAAGCGGTCGATGCTTTTATTGAGTCGCTTGATGTCAATGCCAACACCTTGGAAACCCATTTAGCCTTGGGCAAATTAATGCGTAAGCAGGGTCAGGTTGATCGGGCTATTCGCATTCACCAAAACCTGCTCGCCCGGCCACAACTTGATGCTGAGCATCAGCACCAGGTGCATTTAGAGCTGGCTCGCGACTTTATGGCAGCGGGGCTATTAGATCGCGCCGAAATGCTGTTAAAAGAAGTGATTGCCGAAAGCGTATCGCTACGTAGCATTGCGCAGCGTTACCTACTGGATATTTTTCAGGATGAGCGCGAGTGGTTAGAGGCCGTCCAGGTTGCAGAAGCGCTGGCGCAAAGTCGCTTTGTTAAAGCCAGCGCCGATAAACGGCTGGAAATGTCGCGCATGATTGCGCACTTTTATTGTGAGCTGGCAGAAGAGGCGCGACAGAAAAATGATAGCGTAGCAGAGCGCAAGTTTTTAGAAAAAGCCTTGGTTGTTGAAAAAAACAGTTTGCGCGCCGCTCTGCATATTGGCGCGCTGGATAACGCCGAGCAGCGCCATAAGCAGGCGGTTAAAGTATTATCGCGTGCCTCAGCGCAAAACCCAGCGCGCTTGGCCGAGTGTTTACCCGAGTTGTTTAGTGCCTACGTAGCACTTGACCCAGGCGGTGGCTTTAATGAAGTGCTGGGTTATGTCGAGTCACAAGTCAGTGTTTACCCTTCGACTACGGCCATTCTGTTTATGGTCGACAAGTTATTAATTCGCGCACAAACTGAACCCTCGCGTGCACAGCAGGCGCAAGAGCTGCTATCGCGTTATTTACGTGATCATCCATCACTGGCGGGGTTGAGCAAGGTCATTGCATTACAGCTGCCGCGTTTAAGCCCTGATGTTGCCGGTGATGTGGCGTCTTTGCATGACTTGGTGCAGCAATTATTACAAAAGCGATTAATATACAAATGTTCTAACTGTGGTTTTGGTGGGCGCCAATTGCATTGGCGCTGCCCCAGTTGCAAACGTTGGGACAAGATGGATAGAGTTAAAGGTATAGAGGCTGATTGATAACGAATAGTGCTGTAATAAGCGGCGCTAGTAATTACCCAGGAGACACGCAATTAATGAGTAGCAGCCCTTTTATCATTGCCTTCGATTACGCCGATCAAGCGGCTGCAGCACGCTTGGCCGACCAGCTTTCACCAGCGCTGTGCCGGGCGAAGGTGGGTAAAGAGCTTTTTACAGCAACCGGTATGGCGGTGGTTGATATGCTACATGCCAAAGGCTATGAAATTTTTCTCGACTTGAAATACCATGATATTCCCAATACGGTTGCTAAGGCCGTTTCGGTTGCTGCATCGGCAGGTGTATGGATGGTAAATGTGCATGCCAGCGGTGGCGAACGCATGATGACAGCGGCAAAAGAGGCGGTGATTACCGCCAATGCAGCAACCCATTTAATTGCAGTAACGGTATTAACCAGTATGGCGCAACAAGACTTAGCCGCGCTGGGTATTACGCGCTCGGTTGAAGAGCAGGTGTTGTTCTTGGCGGGCCAGGCACAGCAGGCCGGGCTTGATGGCGTAGTATGCTCTGCACAAGAGGCGGCGCAACTAAAAAGCCAAATACCGTTAACCACCGGCGAGCAGGAATTTTTACTGGTAACGCCAGGGATTCGGCCAGCAGATGCAGC
>CBFHXO010000040.1:0-24245 GCA_965659815.1 Pseudomonadales bacterium | reverse complement strand
TGTGCAAAGGCCGCCGCGATTTGCTGGCATAGAGACCAGTCACCATTGAGTTTCCAATTACCTGCAATAAGGCGTTTGCGCATAGGACCCTACCCAAAAACGGTGCGCAATGGTACCGAAGCCGCCAACAACATACAAGTGATGGCCTTTTGCCCAGCTTCTTTAGCGAGATCTAGCCAATAAGCTGCTTAACTTGCCCTGCCAGCTGCTCGGCACAATTTTGCACCTGGCCGGCATCGCGCCCTTCAACCATGACACGCACCAATGGTTCGGTACCCGAAGCTCGAAGCAACACCCGGCCATTGCTGCCCATGGCGGATTCCACCGCCTCAACAGCGGCGCAAATTGCCGGGTCATTATCCAGATCGGCTTTATTTTCACAGCGAACATTGATCATGACCTGCGGGCAAGGTTTCAGATCGGCCAGCAGTTGCTTCAGCGATAGACCGCTTTCAACCACCGCAAAAAACACTTTAAGCGCGGCAATCAAACCGTCACCCGTACTGGCCACATCGGCACAGATCACATGGCCCGATGATTCACCACCGAGACGCCAGCCGTTTTCTTTCATCATTTCATTGACGTAGCGATCGCCAACATTAGCCCGCGCAAAGGGAATACCCTTAGCTTGCATTGCCAGCTCTAAACCGAGGTTGGACATCAGCGTGCCAACCACGCCCTCGCAATTGCCCTTGGTACGCAACTGGTCCATAGCAATCACGTAAATAATCCCATCACCGTCGACAATGGCACCTTCGTGGTCAACAAATAATACCCGGTCACCATCGCCATCAAATGCAACGCCCATATCAGCACCGTGCTCTATTACCGCCGCCGATAGTGCCTCGGGGTGGGTAGAACCAATACCATCATTAATATTTAAACCATCGGGTTGAGCACCAATTTCAATGACCGTGGCACCTAACTCTCGCAACACGCTGGGTGCAACGTAATAGGTCGCACCATGTGCACAATCAACCACGAGCGTTTTACCGGCTAAAGTAAAGCCGGTAGGGACAGTGCTTTTGCAGTATTCAATATAGCGGCCACCAGCGTCCTCAATCCGGGTTACCTTACCAAGTTCAGCAGAATCAACCGTCACCATGGGCTGGTCGAGTTCAGCCTCAATCGCGTGCTCAATTTCGTCGGGAAGCTTTTGCCCGTCGGCGGAGAAAAACTTAATACCGTTATCGTAATAAGGATTGTGCGAAGCACTGATGACAATACCAGCGGTACAATGAAAAGTACGTGTTAAATAGGCGATGGCCGGTGTGGGCATTGGCCCCAGCAGGGCGACGTTAACACCGGCTGCGACCAAACCCGCCTCAAGCGCCGACTCGAACATATAACCGGATATGCGCGTGTCTTTACCAATAATAATTCTGGGTACACTGCCGTCTTTTTCCGCCAAGCGGCTAAACACCCGACCCACAGCCCAACCCAACTTAAGAATAAATTCGGGGTTAATGGCACCCGATCCCACCCTGCCGCGTATTCCATCCGTTCCAAAATAACGTTTACTCATTGCACTGGATTCTTTTTTGATTAATTGGATTCAGAATGACTTTACTCATTGTTTTGCCAGCCGGTCATTCCACGCCTGATTCAGCGCCAGCTGCCAAACTGACCTGGTGCGCCACCCGCAGCGCATCGCTGGTGGCCCCTACATCGTGGCTGCGAATAATACTGGCACCGTTCATTACCGCAATAGTCGCTAATGCCAAACCACCGTATAGTCGGTCCGCAACATCTCTTGGACCCGCAGCGGATGCCAGCATCGCACCAATCATGGATTTGCGCGACAGCCCAACAAGCAATGGAATGCTGCCGATACGCAATTGCTCCAGCCCATTGAGCAGCTGAATATTGTGCGACAGCGTTTTACCAAAGCCAAAACCTGGGTCTATCAACAAGCGGTCACTATTAATATTAGCTGCTTCACAGCATTTAACCCGTTCGACTAAAAATCCCCGCACCTCTTCAAGCACTGATGCATAAGTGGGCTGCAACTGCATGGTTTCTGGCTCGCCGCGCATATGCATCAGGCACATGGGCAAGCCGCTTGCCGCCGCCGCCTCTAGCGCACCATCGCGCTGAAAGGCACGCACATCGTTTAATAAACCAGCACCTGCACCGGCGGCCTCAGTCATAAGCTGGGGCGAACTGCTATCAACCGAAATGATACAGTCGAGCTTGGCGGCTACTTTTTCAACCACCGGAATCACCCTATCGAGCTCTTGCTGCAAAGGCACCGGACTTGCACCTGGGCGCGTCGACTCACCACCGATATCGATAAAGCTGGCACCTTGCTCAATCATCCGCTCAGCGTGATCGACCGCTGCGGTAATGCCATTACCGTTGGCCTGATAAAAGCGACCACCATCCGAAAAGGAGTCTGGCGTCACATTGAGCACACCCATTACTTGCGGTGTTTGTAAGTTGAGCTCTTTAAACCCGGTTTGCTGTTTAAAACGCATGATCGATTTTTTGCTTAACCTGTTTGCTTAACCTATTCGCCTAATGTCTTCGCACGCATTCACTGTCAGCCAATAAAAAAACGGTGACACAAAGTCACCGTTTTTTAATCACACTGTCAGGCTAACAATTAATGCTCGCCCGCAGGCCCGCCAATTGAACTGTTATTAGCTTTACTTTCAGTATCGGCCGACTTGCCATCACCAGTACCTGGCTGATCGCCATCATCATCCCAGCTGGCAGGTGGACGTGGCGTATTGCCCGCCATAATATCGTCGATTTGCAAGGCGTCGATGGTTTCGTACTTCATAAGTGCTTCAGCCATCGAGTCCAACTTGTCGCGGCTGTCTTCGAGCAATTGCTGCGCTGTTGCATAGCAGTCATCAATAATACGACGCACTTCCTCATCAATGTCATTGCGCGTTTTTGGCGACACATGACTACCTGTGCCACCGGCCGACTTGCCAAGAAACACTTCCTCCTGCGCCTCGTCGTACATCAATGGCCCCATCTTGTCAGACAGACCCCACTTGGTCACCATATTACGCGCGATCTCAGTGGCGCGCTGAATATCATTAGAAGCACCGGTAGTCACACCGTCACTGCCGTTTATCATTTCTTCAGCAATACGGCCGCCAAACAGCGAGCAGATTTGGCTATTGATATGCCGCTTGCTGTGACTGTAGCGATCTTCTTCGGGTAAAAACATCGTGACACCTAAAGCGCGGCCACGTGGAATAATACTGACTTTGTAAACCGGATCGTGCTCCGGCACCAGCCTGCCCACAATCGCATGCCCCGCTTCGTGATAAGCGGTATTGAGTTTTTCATCTTCAGACATCACCATGGATTTGCGCTCAGCACCCATCATGATTTTGTCTTTTGCCAGCTCAAACTGCTCCATCGATACCAGACGTTCATTGGCACGCGCTGCAAACAGCGCCGCTTCATTGACCAGGTTAGCCAAATCGGCACCCGAAAAGCCGGGAGTGCCTCTGGCAATCACTGATGCGTTAACGTCATCATGAATAGGGACTTTGCGCATATGCACTTTAAGAATTTGTTCGCGGCCGCGTAAATCCGGCAATCCGACGACAACCTGTCGGTCAAAACGCCCAGGTCTTAGCAGCGCAGGGTCAAGCACATCGGGGCGGTTGGTAGCGGCAATCACAATAACGCCATCGTTGCCGTCAAAACCGTCCATCTCCACCAGCAACTGATTAAGGGTTTGTTCGCGCTCGTCATGACCACCACCCAAACCGGCACCACGATGACGACCGACGGCGTCGATCTCATCAATAAAAATAATACAGGGTGATTGCTTTTTAGCTTGCTCAAACATATCGCGAACACGCGATGCACCAACACCGACAAACATTTCAACAAAGTCAGAACCAGAAATAGAAAAGAACGGCACCTTGGCCTCGCCGGCAATGGCTTTGGCTAATAAAGTTTTACCTGTACCGGGCTGGCCAACCATCAACACGCCACGCGGAATACGGCCACCGAGTTTTTGAAACTTGCCGGGGTCGCGTAAAAAATCAACGAGTTCTTTCACTTCTTCTTTGGCTTCGTCACAACCGGCAACATCAGCAAAAGTAGTTTTAATCTGGTCTTCACCCAATAAACGCGCCTTGCTTTTACCAAACGCCATCGGGCCGCCACGGCCACCGCCACCGCCTTGCATCTGACGCATGAAAAACATAAACACAGCGATGATAATCAGGATTGGGAAACAGGCCACCAACAGCTGCTGCCACAGCGCTTGCTGCTCGGGCTCGCGACCTATGACTTCAACATTGTGTTGCAACAAATCGTCGATCAGCTTGGGGTCTTCCATATACGGGCGAACCGTTTTGAATTTGCTATTGTCATAGCGCTCGCCGTAAATCGTGTAACCTTCGGTTTCAATTCGCTTAATCTGGTTCGACTGCACTTCGCTGATAAACTGTGAGTAGTCGAGGTTTTTGGTTTCTTGTGGGGTGTTAACGTTTTGAAAAACGGTTAACAAGACCACGGCAATTACAACCCAAAGCAATAAATTTTTTACCATATCGTTCAAAAGAGCATCCTCTTGGCAACCGCTATCCGTTGGTCACCGGGTTATTTGTCTGCAACATTTAAAGCGAGCCTGCCTTTACACTGTTACAGGTGATAGTGAAAATGCCCGCCAGATAACACAAACGGGCTCTTTAAGCGTACTACATCAGCACTAATGCAGCTACGACCGAACGTGACATTCGACCGAAGCGCCACTGTTAGTTATACGCTTTTGCGACCAAATAGACTTCTCGAGACCGCGAGCGCGAAGCAGCAGGCTTGCGGGTAACCACTTTACCAAAGTCTGCTCGCATTTCGCGCAATAATTGATCAAATCCTTCCCCCTGAAAGACCTTAAAGATAACGGCTCCGCCCGGTTTTAGTGCCGCCCTAGCCATATCCAGCGCCAGCTCGGCAAGATACATGGCGCGCGGCTGATCAACCGCAGTCATACCGCTCATGTTGGGGGCCATATCCGAGATTACAAGGTCTGCACCCGCCTCGCCGACCACGTCCATCAGCTGGTTAAATACCGCTTCTTCGGTGAAATCACCCTGAACAAAATCCACGCGGGCCAGGCTATCCATGGCCAGTATGTCTGATGCGATGACCCGCCCTTTGTCACCAACAATATCGCTGGCCAGCTGTGACCAGCCACCGGGCGCCGCACCCAGGTCGACAATCGTCATACCGGGTTTGATTAATCTATCTTTATCCTGGATTTCCATCAACTTAAACGCAGCGCGCGAGCGTAAACCCAGGCGCTGGGATTCTTTGACATAGTGATCGTCAAAATGCTCCCGTAACCAGGCCGCACTGCTTTTTGATTTTTTTGCCATCGATGGCGACACCTAACTACATTTTGATTGAAAATAGTTCGCACAGGTGAATAGACTTAGGGTTTTACCGCGTTTCGCTGTAGAATGCCGCGTCCTAGCCTATGGCCCGCTTTAAACCAACCCTGATATTAACAAAGACGCTATTTTATGCCGATAAGCAACGAAAGAAAGAAGTATCTCCGACAATTAGGACACAACTTGAAACCAGTGGTAACCGTGGCTGCCAAGGGTTTGTCCGAAGGCGTGGTGCAGGAACTTAACCGCGCGCTGGACGATCACGAATTGATTAAGGTCAAACTGCAAGTCGAAGATAAAGCCAGTGTAGAGAGCGACCTATGCGCGCAGACCGGCGCAGAAGTGGTGCAGTCAATCGGCCATGTTCTGTTGATTTTCAAGGCCGCGAAAAACCCTAACCCTAAGCTATCGAACCTGCTAAAAAACCAGCCATAACCGCATCGAGTAGCGACTTCAAACCGCGGGGAATAACTAGCCCGTATTACTCACTTCAAAACACCAGCGGCAAAACACCAAGAACAAAACGTTAGCAAAAAAAAGGGAGCGCAGAGCGCCCCCTTTTTCGTCACTTCAAGACTTCGTACCTCCTATACGGCCACCTTTCCGCTGGCGTTTGCGGTCACTTCACCGCCGTCTCGCTGACTTATTCGCTCATCCTTAGCGCGGAACAGATCATATTTTACGCAGCAGGTGATTGCAAGCTCCGAGCCCAATTGTTGCGGAATAAGCATCATATACACTATCAACCTCGATAAATAGCGCCTCACCCAAGTTCAAGTTTCAACGCAGCGCCAGTAAGCAGGCGAAAAAAAAAAGCCCGTCATCGACGGGCTTTTTTTTAACTTAAGCCATTGTCATTGCTGTTGCATCTACATCGCGATGGCAATTATTGCGGAACACCAAACAATACGCCCTGGGTAATGCTGACTTCGTCAGACGCCGGGATAGCCGTAAAGGTTTGGTCAGCATCACGTGCTGCGGCAGTAAACGCGGTTTCAGTCACAGTACCACCGCCTGTTGTCGTCCAATAACCCGAGGCAATTTGGCCAGAGCTTGTCACGATAAACAGTAATGGGCAGTACTGCGCGCCAGGCAATGGCTGACCGCTTGTATCCAAATCACAGGCTGGAACCGGAATCTTTGCGCAGGCCGTTCCGCTTACGACAGGGTCACCATTGCCATCAACCGGTACATAAACGGTTTCGCCATTAACCACCTGTGCAACCACATCACACACTTCCGGCGTCACACCGCCGTTAATCTCCGATGCGTCGATGAACGTTCTGGCACCGGCTTGCAAACCTGTCGTCGCCGGGCCATTACCACCAGTCACTTCGGTTTCCAGTGTATCAATGATACGCACTAACAAACCACCGTTCGCAGTAAAGAAGCCTTCGATCTCCACAAGCTGCGAGAACGGTTGCCAGAAAACCGGCACCCAATAATTTGCCAAGCGAAATTAAACGCATAGAATTACCCTTTGCTGTTTATCTTTATTGAAGCTAGATTGAAAAAATTTAAATCCAACGTTTTTTCGTTGTGAAAACAGGACTTATTATTCGTGGAAATAATAAAGCGCGAACCTCACTGTTATGTGTCGCGTATCCAGGATTTCTTTTGACGAGTTTTAAAACAGGATTCGTTATTAACCTTATTTGGGGAATAATTGACGATTCACGGTAAGCAGTCAAGTCCAAGGTCAAGAATAATTTTTATTTTTAGATCGATTGGTCATAGATCAATCATGCGATTTACAAGTTTAAGAAATATGAAAAAACCTGTTGCGTAAAAGCTATCAATAACATTCATAATGGTAAATTCTGTAAACAAAAATCGCTTGTTGGTTTTTGCCTTCCCCCTGTGCAGCGATGCAGTGCAGCAATGGAAGTACCGCGATAAAGTACCGACGAACGTTAGACGATATGTTTTACGCCATCAATTTCATATTCGATATTGCCACCCGGCGCATTGACCACGGCAACATCGCCAACCTCTTTACCAATCAATGCACGGGCAATCGGTGATGTGATAGAAATTTTGGCAAGCTTAACGTCAGCTTCGTCTTCGCCGACAATCTGGTAACTGACCTCTTCATCGCTATCGACATTGACCAATGTCACGGTAGCGCCAAAAATCACCTTACCAGTTTCAGGGATTGCACCAACATCTATCACTTGCGAATCAGACAATTTAGCCTCGATTTCTTTAATTCTGCCCTCGCAAAAGCCCTGCTGCTCGCGCGCCGCGTGATACTCGGCATTTTCCTTAAGGTCACCGTGCTCACGCGCTTCGGCAATGGCTTTGACGATAGCCGGACGCTCGACTTTTTTCAGCCGCTCCAACTCTTCTTTTAAGCTTGCCTCGCCACTCACCGTCATCGGAACACGATTCATTATTTTAACCCTGCCTCGTCACTTAAACGCTTTAGCGCTAATTGGGTAATTTATAAGGCCGCCTGTTGCAGGTGCAAATCCTGTAAGCGGTTAACTGTCACATCATCGCTGGCTTTCAGTGCCATACATAATGCACTGGCACCCGCCAGCGTGGTGGTGTAGTAAACTTTCTTTTGCAGTGCAGAGCGACGAATGGTTGCCGAATCAGCAATTGCCTTACGACCCTCAGTGGTATTAATAATCAGGTCTACGCCACCATTCTTAATCTCATCGACAATATGCGGACGACCCTCTTGCACCTTGTTAATCATGACAGCTTCAATACCTGCCGCCTTAAGTACGCGCTGCGTACCCTCAGTGGCAATTAAATCAAAACCCAGCGCAAGCAAATCGGTAGCAACGTCAACCAGGCCGGCTTTATCAACGTCCCTCACGCTCAAAAACGCAGTCCCACCTTTTGGTAAATCTTCACCAGCGCCTAATTGCGCTTTTGCATAGGCCTCACCAAAAGTAATACCCGAGCCCATCACCTCACCAGTCGATTTCATTTCCGGCCCAAGAATCGGGTCAACACCCTGGAACTTGGCAAACGGAAATACCGCTTCTTTCACGCTGGCAAATGCCGGAATACGCTCGGTGGTAAATTGCTGCTCAACAAGGCTGGTACCCGCCATACAACGCGCCGCCACCTTGGCCAGTGAAACACCAATACACTTGGAAACAAATGGCACGGTACGGGATGCACGCGGATTGACTTCAATGACATAAATATCATCGTCTTGAATCGCCAGCTGCACGTTCATTAAACCCACCACATTTAATTCACGCGCCATAGCTTTAACCATATCGCGCATCTTCTGCTGGTGCGCCTCAGACAAACTATAAGGCGGTAAGGCGCAAGCCGAATCACCAGAGTGTACACCGGCCTGCTCAATATGCTGCATCACAGCACCAATAACCACTATTTCACCGTCGCTAACCGCATCGAGATCAACCTCAATCGCCGCATTTAAAAAGTGGTCGAGCAACACAGGGCTTTCGTTAGAAACCTGCACCGCCTCGTTCATATAACGCATTAATTCTTCTTCGCTGTAGACGATTTCCATCGCCCGGCCACCCAGCACATAAGAGGGGCGAACCACCAGCGGGTAACCGATTTCATTAGCCGCATTTATTGCCGCTTCGCTGGAACGAACCGTGGTATTGGGCGGTTGCAACAAACCCAGCTTTTGAATCATTTGCTGAAAGCGCTCACGATCTTCGGCCATATCAATGGCATCGGGTGTGGTACCAATAATAGGTACACCGGCGGCCTCGAGGTCACGCGCCAATTTTAGCGGCGTCTGTCCGCCAAATTGCACAATAACCCCTTTGGGTTTTTCTACATCCACAATCGCCAGCACGTCTTCGAGCGTCACTGGCTCAAAATAGAGACGATCAGAAGTGTCGTAATCGGTTGAAACAGTTTCAGGGTTACAATTCACCATAATGGTTTCATAACCGTCCTCGCGCATCGCCAACGCTGCGTGAACACAGCAATAGTCGAACTCAATACCCTGACCGATACGGTTTGGCCCACCACCTAACACCATAATCTTGTCGCGATCCGAAGGCTCAGACTCACAGTGCGCCTCATAAGTCGAATACATATAGGCAGTTGCACTGGCAAACTCGGCAGCACAGGTATCAACGCGTTTATAACTGGGATTAATGCCAAAGCGCTGACGCTGCTCTCTTACGGCTAATTCCTGGCACTGCAATAAGCTGGCAATGCGCCTATCGGCAAAGCCTTTGCGTTTAAGCGCGCGTAAGGCATCAGCATCGAGATCATTTAACTGTTTGCCGCTAATTTGTTGCTCCGACTTAACAATGTCTTCTATTTGCACCAAAAACCAGCGGTCAATGGCCGAGCGCTCAAATACTTCATCGACACTTAAGCCGGCACGAAAAGCGTCTGCCACATACCAAACGCGGTCTGGCCCTGGTGTCAGCAATTGGGCATTAATTTCTGCCAGCGTATCAGCGCCAGCCAGGTCGGCAATCGGATCAAAACCCGAAACACCCACTTCGAGACCGCGCAAGGCCTTTTGCATCGACTCCTGAAATGTACGGCCAATGGCCATTACTTCGCCCACCGATTTCATTTGCGTGCTTAACACCGGCTCGGCGGCGGCAAATTTTTCAAAGGTAAAGCGCGGAATTTTGGTAACCACGTAGTCAATCGCTGGTTCAAACGAGGCCGGGGTTGCACCGCCAGTGATATCGTTTTGCAATTCATCCAGCGTATAACCCACCGCCAGCTTGGCAGCAATTTTGGCAATGGGAAAACCAGTGGCCTTAGATGCCAGCGCCGATGAGCGGCTGACACGTGGATTCATTTCAATCACAACCATCCGACCCGTATCAGGGCAAATACCAAACTGAACATTAGAGCCGCCGGTCTCAACACCAATTTCACGCAATACCGCCAGCGAGGCGTTACGCATAATTTGATATTCTTTATCGGTCAGCGTTTGCGCGGGCGCCACGGTAATCGAATCACCTGTGTGAACACCCATGGCGTCAAAGTTTTCGATTGAGCAAATAATAATGCAGTTATCGTTTTTATCGCGTACAACTTCCATCTCGTACTCTTTCCAGCCAATCAGTGACTCGTCAATTAGTAACTCATTGGTTGGTGACAAATCTAGCCCGCGCTTACAAATCTCTTCAAACTCTTCGTGGTTATAGGCGATACCACCACCTGAGCCACCCATGGTGAAAGACGGGCGAATAATTGCCGGGAAGCCCAGCTTTTTCTGAATTTCTAGTGCCTCTTCGATTGAATGGGCAATATCGGAACGCGGCGTTTCAAGATTAATCGCTTTCATTGCCTTATCAAATAGGTCGCGATCTTCGGCTTTATCAATCGCTTCGCGAGTGGCGCCAATCATTTCGACGCCGTGCTTTTCAAGCACACCTTCGCGGGCGAGGTCGAGCGCGCAATTTAACGCGGTCTGACCACCCATGGTGGGCAACACCACATCGGGTTGCTCCTTTTCAATGATTTTTGCCACCGTGCGCCATTCAACCGGTTCGATATAAGTCGCATCGGCCATCGCCGGGTCGGTCATAATGGTGGCCGGGTTCGAGTTAACCAAAATTACTCGATAGCCTTCTTCTTTTAATGCCTTGCAGGCTTGCGCGCCCGAATAATCAAACTCACAGGCCTGGCCAATCACAATCGGGCCCGCACCTAAAATCAGGATACTTTGGATATCGGTTCTTTTTGGCATGTTTACGCTTGTATCGTTATATAAATAAAGTGGGTTGGCGTGTTGTTACTCGCCGGTTTTTTTACCGCATTCAAACGGGATGCGGCTTTAACTAACCTGCAGCACTTTTGCGCTGCAGGATTAATTCGATAAAGTGATCAAACAATGACGCAGCATCGTGCGGACCCGGGCTCGCCTCAGGGTGACCCTGAAAACTAAATGCCGGTTTATCAACCCGGTGAATACCCTGCAGCGAATGATCGAATAGCGATGTATGAGTTACTCGCAGACAGTCAGGCAGGTTTTGCTCATCAACCGCAAAACCATGGTTTTGGCTGGTAATCAATACCGTACCATCGTCGTGATTTTTTACCGGATGATTGGCGCCGTGATGGCCAAACTTCATTTTTACCGTTTGCGCGCCACTGGCCAATGCCAGCAATTGGTGACCCAGGCAAATACCAAAGACCGGAATATCGGTTTCGAGAACGGTTTTAATCGCCTCAATGGCGTAATCGCAGGGTTCAGGGTCGCCTGGCCCATTTGACAGAAAAATACCATCCGGGTTGAGCGCCAACACATCAGCAGCCGGCGTTTGCGCGGGCACCACCGTTAAGCGACAACCGCGCTCAACCAACATGCGTAGAATATTTCGTTTGGCACCAAAATCGTAGGCTACGACATGATGTGGCAAGGCATCGTCGGTGGGCTGCGCATGCCCTTTGCCCAGCATCCAAACAGAATCCTGCCAGGGGTAGCTTGCTTTACAACTCACCTCTTTGGCCAGGTCCATACCTTTAAGACCAGCAAAAGCTTTGGCCTGTTCCAGCGCCCTGGCTTCATCGGCCTCGGTAATTGGTTGGTCGGAGGTAATAATGCAGCCGTTTTGCGCGCCCAGCTCTCTTAGCGTTCGGGTTAGGTGGCGGGTATCGATGTCGGCAATGGCCACCACCTTGTTAGCAACCAGATAACTGTTGAGGTCTTGCTCGGAACGAAAATTACTGGCCAATAATGGTAGATCGCGAATAACCAGCCCTGCTGCCCACACCTGGTTGGATTCATTATCTTCGGGGGTGGTGCCGGTATTCCCGATATGCGGGTATGTCAGTGTGACAATCTGTCGGGCATAACTGGGGTCGGTCAAAATCTCCTGATACCCTGTCATTGCCGTATTGAAAACCACTTCACCAACCGAAGCTCCTGTAACGCCAATAGCTGTGCCGTGAAAGACACTCCCATTCTCAAGCGCGAGCACTGCGGAACAGAACGACAAAATGACTCCTCAATAATTCAGATATGTTAGTTTGCAGAACGTCCCCACCGATTGGCGGCGGATACTGCAATAATGACATAAGGGTGTAACGACAAAAATAACTTAGCGGTGAGCCCTAAACTGTCGGCCTGTCTCTGGACTTTCGTCGGCTTTTATTTAGCCACTTGCCCAGCGTTTGCTGAAAAACAGCTAATGACAACGCTTGTTAGGTATCTACCGAGCTGGCGCGGAAGTTTAAGGAAATTGACGGGCAGTGTCCACGACTATTGTTACAAATTAATGGCCGCCAGCTCTGGTGACTGGGTTTCAAAACCTGCGCAACTGTGAATGCGACGATCTAGACAAACAGCGAGCTCCGATGACTTACGCTGGTGCCGTTGCGGCTATTTATGCCTTGCTTATATGTACAGGTTTTAATCTAAAGATTAACCATAGTTACGCTGAATTTCGGTGTGACTAATGCAGACCCAGAACGTCCTGCATATCGTAAAGCCCTGAGGGTTGCTGGGCTAGCCAGCCGGCGGCGCGAACAGCGCCTGCCGCAAAAGACATTCTTGAACTAGCCCTATGGGTAATTTCGACCCGCTCCCCCTCATTGGCAAGCATTACCGTATGGTCGCCAACAATATCTCCGGCACGCACAGTGGCAAAGCCTATGGTTTGCTGGTCGCGCGCGCCCGTTTGGCCTTCGCGTCCATAAACGGCCACCTGACCCAGGTCGCGACCTGTCGCCTCGGCAACCACTTCACCCAGTTTTAATGCTGTGCCTGAAGGTGCATCTACTTTGTGGCGGTGATGTGCCTCAATAATTTCAATATCCGCACTGTCGGTCATCACTTTAGCAGCAAGCTTCGACAACTTAAAACACAGGTTAACACCTACGCTGTAATTGGCGGCCATTACCGCACGGGTTGGTTTTAATGCATCGAGTAATATGGCTTTTTGCTGTTCATCAAAACCGGTAGTGCCAATAACCAGGCCTTTTTGCTGGCTGGCGCAGAGCTGGGCGTTAGCAATAGTCGCAACCGGTGCTGTAAAATCAATCAGCACATCAAAGTCGTTAACCGCTGCAGATAAATCGCTGCCAATAGTAATGCCATTTTTACCAATACCCGCAACCTCGCCAGCATCAGCGCCAATTAATGAACTGGACGGATGTTCAATGGCAACCGCAAGCTCAGCGTTTGTCGCTTGTGATAAGGCTTCAATAAGGATTTTACCCATTCGGCCAGCGGCGCCGGTGACTGCAACTTTAATCATAGTTGGACTCTTTTTTAAGCTGTGTTTCGATTTTGAGCTGTGCGGCTAACCCTTCATATCATCAAAAAACGATTTAACACCCTCAAACCAGCTACTCTTGCGCGGCGACTGAGATACACCAGCCGAATCAAGGCTTTCTTGCAACTGACGCACCAGCTCTTTTTGCTCTTTGCTTAGATTCACCGGCGTTTCAACCACAACGCGGCACATTAAATCACCGGGCGCACCGCCGCGCACTGGCGTTACACCTTTGCCGCGCAGGCGAAACATTTTACCGGTTTGCGTCTCTGCAGGTATTTTTAATTTCACCCGGCCGTCAAGCGTTGGCACTTCGAGTTCACCACCGAGTACCGCATCGGGAAAACCAATCGGTACATCACAATATAAATGTTTGCCATCCCGCTCAAAGATTGCATGGTCTCGCACATTGACCTGCACGTAAAGATCACCGGCTGGCCCACCATCCGCGCTGGCCTCGCCCTCGCCTGCCAGTCGAATACGGTCACCAGTATCAACACCTGGCGGCACTTTAACCGACAGCGTTTTGGTTTCTTCTACCAGGCCTTGACCACGGCAGCTGCCACAGGGATCTTTTATGATTGTGCCCTGGCCACGACAGTTAGGGCAGGTTTGCTGCACAGAGAAAAAGCCCTGCGTCATTCGTACCTGGCCCTGGCCACCACAGGTAGTGCAGCTAACCGGCGAACTGCCTTTTTTCGCGCCAGAACCATCACAAGTTTCGCAGTTCACCAAGGTCGGCACACGAATTTTTAAGGTGTCGCCATGCACCGCCTGCTCGAGTCCCAGGTCGAGGTTATAGCGAAGGTCAGCACCACGGCGCGGGCCGGAGCGACCGCGACCACCGCCGCCACCAAAAATATCGCCAAACACATCACCAAATATATCGCTGAAGTTACCCGCGTCGCCAAAACCGCCACCCATTTGCGGGTCGACACCGGCGTGACCATACTGGTCGTAGGCCGAACGTTTTTTCTTATCACTGAGAATTTCGTAGGCCTCACTGGCCTCTTTAAATTTGTTTTCAGCATCGGGGTCATCGGGGTTGCGATCAGGATGAAACTTCATCGCAATACGACGATAGGCTTTTTTAATTTCTTTTTCGTCGGTTTGCTTACCAACACCAAGAATGTCGTAGTAGTCTCGTTTAGACATAAAAACTGTTACCAATGCTGTTGCTGTTGCCGGTACGATACTCGGCCACCAGCAATAAAAATTTATACCCTACTGAATGCAACACGGGGCCAACGTTAAAAACGCCGGCCCCCGCTGCTTGCCAAACCTGATAAGTGAGTGGCTAGACAGCAAACCTGGCTGTCGGGCCAAACCCGCATGCATTTACTTGTCTTCCTTAACCTCTTCAAACTCTGCATCAACGACGTCATCGCCAGCTGCCGACGCTTGTTCCTGCTCAGGCTGTGGCTGTGCTTCACCTTGTGCCGCCTGCTCGGCATACATTTTTTGCGCCAGTGATGACGATGCTTCGGTTAACTTATTAGTCGCCGCGTCAATCGCCGCTTTATCCTCGCCTTTTAGGGCCTCTTCGACTTCATTGATTGCCGCTTCAATGGCAGTTTTTTCTTCGTCGGTGGCTTTATCACCAGCATCTTCAATTGCTTTGCGCGAGGCATTGACCATACCTTCGGCCATATTACGCGCGCCAGTAAGTTCTTCAAACTCGCGATCCGCTTCGGCATTGGCTTCAGCATCTTTTACCATGCTGTCAATTTCTTCATCAGACAAACCGGAAGAGGCTTTAATTACAATTGACTGCTCTTTGCCGGTGGCCTTATCTTTAGCCGACACATTAAGAATACCGTTGGCGTCGATATCAAAGGTGACTTCAATTTGCGGTGTGCCGCGCGAAGCTGGCGGAATATCTGCCAAATCAAAACGGCCCAGCGATTTATTATTGCCAGCCTGTTTGCGCTCACCCTGAACAACGTGAATGGTTACTGCTGTTTGGTTATCTTCAGCCGTTGAAAAGATTTGCGACTTCTTGGTTGGAATTGTGGTGTTTTTCTCAATCAGCGGTGTCGCAACACCACCCATGGTTTCAATACCCAGAGTCAGTGGTGTTACGTCAAGCAACAACACGTCTTTAACATCACCGGCTAGTACCGCACCTTGAATCGCAGCACCCATGGCTACGGCCTCATCGGGGTTTACATCTTTTTTAGGCTCTTTACCAAAAAACTCGGTGACTTTTTCTTGTACTAATGGCATACGGGTTTGACCGCCTACCAATAACACTTCATCAATTTCTGACGCCGTCATATCCGCATCTTTTAAGGCAATACGCAGTGGCTCTAACGAGCGTTCAACCAACTCTTCAACCAATGACTCAAGCTTGGCACGGGTCATTTTAACCACTAAATGTTTCGGCCCTGAAGCATCGGCAGTAATGTAGGGCAGGTTCACCTCCGTTTGCTGCGAACTGGACAATTCGATTTTGGCTTTTTCGCCCGCTTCTTTTAAGCGTTGCATCGCGAGCGGGTCGCCTTTTAAATCCATACCACTGTCTTTCTTAAACTCTTCGGCTAAGTAATCAATCAACGCCAGATCAAAATCTTCACCACCCAAAAAGGTGTCGCCGTTAGTCGATAATACTTCGAACTGCATCTCACCATCGACATCGGCAATTTCAATAATCGAAATATCAAAGGTACCACCACCCAGGTCATAAACCGCAATCGTGCGGTCGCCGCCTTTTTTGTCCATACCATAAGCCAGCGCCGCTGCCGTTGGCTCGTTGATAATCCGCTTAACATCCAAGCCGGCAATTTTGCCCGCATCTTTAGTTGCCTGACGCTGGGAATCGTTGAAGTAAGCCGGTACGGTAATAACCGCTTCGGTCACCGCTTCACCCAAAAAGTCTTCGGCGGTTTTTTTCATTTTCATCAGCACTTGAGCCGAAACCTGAGGCGGTGCCATTTTTTCACCACCGGCCTCAACCCAGGCGTCGCCGTTATCCGCTTTGGAAATGGTGTAAGGCACCATAGAGATATCTTTTTGCACGACCTTGTCGTCGAACTTGCGCCCGATTAAGCGCTTAACCGCAAAAATAGTATTGCTGGGATTTGTCACCGCCTGGCGCTTGGCTGATTGACCCACCAAAACTTCGCCATCGGCGGTATAACCCACCACCGATGGTGTGGTGCGATCACCTTCTGCATTTTCAATGACGCGTGCCTGATCGCCATCGAGTACCGCAACACAAGAATTGGTGGTGCCGAGGTCAATACCTATGATTTTGCCCATGTTGTTCTCCAAATATACGTTTTTTCAATTCTATTTAGCCTGTGGCTTTGCCGTTTTTTGCTTTGGCCGCAGGTTTATTTATCGATGTTTATCTATCGATGTTTCGCTGTATTGTTTAGCTATCACGTTGTGTTTTTATATTGTGTCGTTACCAAAAAATTCAAGTTACGGTGCGTAAGTGCCTAACTGACGAATTGGCAACCACTTCACCGCTTTGTTCTATTACTCGCCCGCTTTAGCAACCACAACCATTGCCGCGCGCAGCAATCGACCATTAAGCGTATAGCCCTTTTGCAGCACATCAATCACGCTATTGGGTTCTGCCGTTGCGCTTGGCACCATGGTCATCGCCTCGTGAAACTGCGGGTCAAAAGGCTCGCCAAAGGGCTCTAACACTTCAACCGAAAAGCCGGTCAATACATCAATCGCGCTTTTGCGGGTCAGCTCTACACCTTCGAGCAAACCTTTCAGCGCTTCGTTGTCTGCGGCCGCGTCTTCGCTCACCGCATTAATTGCGCGATCAAAGTTATCCAGCACCGGCAATAAGCCATTAATCAGCTTTTCGAGGCCGTATTTGTGCGCATTTTCGACGTCTCGCTCAGCGCGACGACGCAGGTTTTGCATTTCTGCCTGAGTGCGCAATTCGGCATCTTTTGCCGCGCTTAACTGCTCGGTAACCGTTGCCAACTGCGCCGCCAGTGACTCAATCGGGTCCGGCTCTGCGCCCTGCCCCCTATCCGGCACTTCGGTCTCAGTATTGTCTTGTTGCGCTGGGTCGGTAGCCGACTGTGACTCGGCATTCGCCAACGCTTCAGCGTCTGTTTCCTGACCATTCTCGTTAACTGCGCCCTTGCCGTTCACTGCGTCCTGTGCGTCTTGACTGGTTTCCACACATTACTCCTAACTCAAAAATGTATCGTCAAAAAGGTCTACTCAAAAAGCGGCTTCAATACAAAACCAGCTATTTTTACGGATGTGCACGGAATGTGGGGGCAAATCAACGGTTTTCAACCCGCGTAGCAGGAAAAATTTGATCAAATCAGCAATTTTTTGCGGCAGCGAGTAATGACGCTGGGAGAAATTGAAGCTAGCGACTGGTTATTAGCAAATTAGCTTATAAAGTCAACCCTTTAGCGCATTGCTAAGCAGCCGCGCGGTAATGTCGACAATGGGTACTACCCGCTCGTAGGCCATGCGTGTGGGGCCAATCACACCTAACACGCCAATCGGCTGGCCGGGCGACTGATACGGCGCGGTGATCAGCGAAAAATCATCCAACACTTCATAGCCTGATTCTTCACCAATAAAAATTTGCACGCCATCGCTTTGCGCGCAGCGCTCCATTAAATGCAAAATATCCTTTTTCTGCTGAAAGGCGTCAAACAACTCCCGCAGCCGGTGCACATCTTCGGGCGAGCCGCCCAGTAAATTGCCCTGCCCGGCAACCACATAATCACTGCCCTGCTGGTCAACGCCTTCCAGCGCCTGGCTCGCAAAATCAATAGCAGACTGCATTAGCTTGTCGATGACCGATTTGTCCTCCTGCATGCTGGCCAGCAGCGCGCCGCGAACCTCTTGCACCTCACGACCGCTGTAGTGTTGGTTAACGAAGTTCGCCGCCTGCTGCAGTTCTTCTTCGCTGTAATCACGGTCGGTATGAATCACGCGATTTTGCACTTCATGCTCGTCGAGCACCAGGATAACCAGTACGCGTTGACTTGATAACGGCAGAAACTCCACCTGCCGAAACGATAGCGATTCATTGCGCGGCAGCAAAACAAGCCCGGCCTGGCGGGTTATATTCGACAATACATTTGAGGCCGATCCGGCCAGTTCGGTTGGCGACTTGTCCAGCGTTAGCTGGCTGCGCACATTATCGATCACATCACTATCCTGGCTTACTATGCCAGCAGAAGATGTCATTACACTGTCGACAAACAGGCGATAGCCCATATCGGTGGGCACTCGGCCCGCCGATGTATGCGGCGAGCGTATAAAGCCAGCATCTTCGAGCTCGGCCATCACATTGCGGATACTGGCTGAACTCAAACTCACACTGGCGTCTTGCGCGAGGGTTTTGGAACCCACCGGCATCCCATCGCGTATATAGCGAGCCACCAGCGCCTTTAGTAATACCAGGCTACGCTCGTTTAACTCACTGGGCACAAAGTCTCTCGCATCGCTTTTTTGTTGTTTGAATCACTAAACCCACTTGATATTGGTTCGCTTTAGCTACCGTACAAGGTTAGTCGTGAGGGATTAACCTCGCCCTAGAAATATGTACGCCGCAACAATACTTGCTATACACTACTGCTGTCGCGAAGGCTAACTAACGTGGCCCAACTATAAACCAGCACCCAAATTCAAACCATAGTTAGAAAGTGCTTTTTGGAGTATCGAATGCTTACACATTTACGCATTAGCAATTTCACCACAGTGGCCAGCTGCGATTTGGAGCTGGTCGGTGGCCTAAGCGTAATCACAGGTGAAACCGGTGCCGGTAAGTCAGTGATGCTCGATGCGCTGGCCATGGCGCTGGGTGACCGTAGCAGCACATCAATTCTTCGTGATGAAAAACGCAATGCCGAAATTAACGCCAGCTTTCAAATAGAGAAAAATTCCAAAATTTATCAATGGCTTAAAGAGAGAGACCTGAACGAACCCGAAGCGGATAACGAAGTGATACTGCGCCGCGTGATTACGCCCGCCGGGCGCAGCCGCGCCTATATTAACGGCGTGACCGCCAGCATTGCCGACCTGCGCTATATTGGCGAGCAATTGGTCGATCTGCACAACCAGCACGAACATCAATCGCTACTCGACCCGCGCTCGCATCAGCCGCTGCTGGATAATTTTGGCAAACAGCAAAATCAGCAACGCAGCGTGGCTGACCACGCCCGCCAATGGCAGCAAATCGAGCAACAACTGCTTAAACTTCGCGAAAGCAATGCCGCCAAAGACGCACGCGTACAGCTGCTAAGCTACCAGGTACAGGAGCTGGACAAACTGGCTCTGCAAGCGGACGAAGCGACGGCGCTGGCCGCCGAGCAAAAAAAGCTGGCCAATGCAGAAACCCTCATGCACAGCGTTAACCAGGCCAGCCAGTGCTGCGACAACGACGATGCCAGTGGCGCATTATCGCAACTTAAGCAGGCAACCGCTGCGTTAAAGCAACAGCTCAATGATTTACCTGAGCTTGCCAGCTGCATTGAGCTATTAGAAAGCGCCAGTATCCAGGTTGAAGAGGCCCATGCCGATTTAACGGCCTGTGCTGAACAATTGGTGGTAGACCCCCAGCGCCTGCAAACCGTTGAATCACGGCTCGATAGCATTTACTCTATTGCACGCAAGCACCAGGTCGAAGTCGACGCGCTGTTCGAACTACACCAGCAATTAAGCCATGAGCTTGCCGACCTGGAAGGTGGCGATGCTAAAATAGAAGCGCTGGTCGCGCAGCAGCAGGGAATATTCAATGATTATAATAGCGCTGCCAAAAAGCTCTCTAAAGCGCGCGGCAGTGCTGCCAAAAAACTGGCCAAGGCCGTGAATCAAAAACTGGCTGAATTGCAAATGGAACACTGCTTATTCGGCATTGACTGCAAAGCATTGGATAGCAAAACGCCGTCGACACAGGGGCTTGAGGCCATTGAGTTTTTAATTTCAACCATTCCCGGCAAGCCGGCAGCGCCGCTGGCCAAAATTGCCTCGGGAGGTGAGCTGTCACGGATAAGCCTGGCCATTGCTGTAGTTACCGCACAAACTTCGAATATACCCACGCTGGTATTCGACGAAGTGGATGTAGGTATTGGCGGTGGCGTGGCCGAGGTAGTGGGTAGCTTATTGCGCGAATTGGGTGAGGCCGGCCAGGTTTTTTGCGTGACTCACTTGGCCCAGGTCGCGGCCAAGGGTAATACCCATTTACTGGCACAAAAAACCGTATCCAAAACCACAGCAACCACGGCCATTACCGCACTGGATAATCACGGAAGAACCACAGAGCTGGCAAGAATGATGGGAGGGTTGGATGTTACCGAGTCATCGATTGCCCACGCGACAGAGATGCTCGAAAGCGCTTAACGCGCCAGGCTAGCGGCTGCAGTATTGAATAGCGCTAACGTTATTTTGGCTTAACGTATAACACCATACTGTGATCGACGATTTCGTAGCCATGCTTGGCGGCAATTTTTTGTTGCAAGGCTTCGATCTCATCGTCATAGAATTCAACAATATTGCCGGTTTCCATACAAACCATATGGTCGTGATGCTCACCCTTGGCAATTTCAAACACCGAGTGACCACCTTCAAAATTGTGTCGCACCACCAGGCCAGCCGTTTCGAACTGGGTTAAGACTCGGTATACGGTTGCCAGGCCAACATCTTCTCCTGCCTCAAGCAAAGCCTTATAGACATCTTCGGCGCTCATATGGCGCGCAGACTCGGCGGCATTTTCGAGCAATTGCAGAACTTTGATACGCGGCAATGTGACCTTAAGGCCAACCTTGCGAAGCTCCTGGTTTTCAGCACCCACTGCAACTACCCCCAACTCTGTTTCGAAAAAAATAATAATACCTGGCTAATAGCACTTAGCATCAGCAGGCGTTATGAAGTATTATCGCATCGAATCGCATGCAAATGAAACTATCGATTGCCAACAGCGTCGCACTCTGGTCGACCCAACGCATCCTACTACCGTTAGCAAGTGCCGCAAATACTGTAAAAGAGTCCACCTATGTCATTGTCTGTACCCCACACCTGGTTGAAATTTGTCTCGCTAACGCTGTGCTTAAGCTTGCTGCTGGCTCTTGGCAGCTGCAGCAACAGCCGCTTTTTGCGGCCGCATAAAATTGCCATTCAACAAGGCAATATGATTACCCAGGAAACAGTTGACCGCCTTAAGCCCGGCATGACCAAAAACCAGGTGAAGTTTGTGATGGGTACGCCGCTCATTGTCGACACTTTAAACAACGATCAATGGCATTACGTTTACCGGCTGCGCACAGGGGCCGGTAACACGCTAACCCGTAAGCTGGCAGTGATTTTTGTCGACGGTAAGTTGCATGAACTGCAGGGTGACTACAAACCCTCGGCAGAGTAACAGTCGGCGGCGAGAGTTAATGCTTGGCCTTGTCGGCGCGCGCCTTGCGCGAGGCTTTAGGGTCGGCAATCAGCGGGCGGTAAATTTCTACCCGGTCACCGGGCTGCATCAAATAGTCTTTAGGCTTAACCACCTTACCGAAAATACCCATTTTTGCAGTGGCCAGGTCAATATCGGCAAACTGGCGCGTGATACCCGACAACTCAGCAGCCTGAAAAGCAGTACAACCTTCACTCACTTTAATGCTGATCAATGCCTGCCTATCTGGTAGCGCATAGGCCACCTCAACATCAAACGCCTGGCTGTCTTTAGTCTCTATCATTATTTTCTCTATATTCGGGTCTATCGTCGGTTTATTCTACTATGAAGAATTGTGCTATCAATCAAAGCCTGCGTAGTTACTTATATTTACGCTTTGCCGTATAAAGCGTCTGCCCGGACGCAAAAAGCATCGACCAGTGAATGACTCACGCTTTCAAGTATACTACTGGCGACTCGCGACGACAGCGCGCTACTGATTTGAAATTCAATAAACAGTGACACCTTGCAAGCACCTTCGCGCAGCGGCGTAAACTGCCAGCGACCGGTAAAGTTTGCAAATGGCCCCTGCTCCAACTGCAATACGATTTGGCTTGGGCGAGTCAGTTGATTGCGCGTGGTAAACGACAGCGCCACACCGGCTTTTTCCAACGACAAGGTGGCCAGCATATGGGTGTCTGAGTGTTCCAGCACTTCGCTTGCCATACAGTGATCGACAAACTGCGGATACGCCGCTACATCGTTGACCAGATCGTACATGCGCTCAGCCGAGTGAAACAGTAAAGCGCTACGCTGAATAACTGTACTCAAGAGATTTTCTCTAAGATCAAAAACATCATACAAAGACCGCACAAACATCGGGTAATTAGCGAACCATCCAACCGCGACGGGCAAACCGTTTATCGATAACGGGAGCGCATATTATGCAAACCCGCCACGGTTTGTCATTACCACAATAACATCAAAGCGGTTAATACCGCCAAATAACGCCAGAATCCCACCGCGCCGAATGAATCTCGTGCGGCAAAACGATATACTGACACGCTATGGCCAAAAAACCAAAAACCAGCTCCAATATTATTGCGCAGAACAAACGGGCGCGACACGATTACCTGCTGCAAGATAAATTCGAAGCGGGTATCGCGCTGACCGGTTGGGAGGTTAAAAGCCTTCGCGCTGGCAAAGGGCAGCTCACCGATAGCTATGTGTTTTTAAAAGACGGTGAGGCCTGGCTACTGGGTGCGCATATCGAGCCATTGCAAACCGCCAGCACGCATGTGGTTGCCGAGCCCACCCGCTATCGAAAACTGCTGCTCAACGCCAAAGAGCTGGCCAAGATTTTTGCCGCCACGCAAAAGCAGGGCTTCACCTGCGTTGCATTATCGCTGTATTGGAAAAAGCATTTGGTAAAATGTGAAATTGCTTTGGGCAAAGGTAAAAAAGACCACGACAAGCGCGCATCGGAAAAAGACCGCGATTGGGATAGACAAAAACAGCGCATTGCCCGCGCGCATAATTAACGGCGATCTCAGTAATTGTGCGGCGTAATTAGAAAAAGCGTATATAAATCAATGGGGTGATATTTAGCTATCTTAATTGCAATTTATTGGTCGACCTTTGGCAATCATTTACGGCGCTGCCAATCAAATAGCGCTATACTAGAGGCTCATTTGGGGACGATCTGGATTCGACGCCGGTGACGAAACCAAAGGTGCATGTCGAGAGGGTAGTGACTCTCGTTAAACAATCGCTGTAACTTTTATAGTTGCCAACGACGAAAACTACGCTCTAGCAGCATAAACCCTGTTAGCAGTCACCATTGGATGCTTGTAAACGAGAAGTGACTGTCATATAGAACAAGCTAGCTTGCGGGTATGTTTAGGGCCAGCGGGCAAAACTTTTACTAAGCTCGTCTCTTATCGCCCCGACCGCTGGGCCGCGAGAGATTAAACTAATAGGCGGATCTAAGCATGTAGAGCCGATGGCAGAGTGCTGACGGACGCGGGTTCAATTCCCGCCGTCTCCACCAAACAGCAAACCAATAGAAGCCAATATAGACTTTAGTTCATTGTTTATATTGGCTTTTTTTATTTATAACCCTCCTATACCTTCCTATGCAAACCATTGCTATCTGGGGGTACTTGGGGGTATATTTGGGGGTATCAACTCAACCTTAACCCCAGATACCCCCAATGGCCACAGACAAGCTCACAGACAAAGCGATACGCGCAGCCAAGCCAAAATCTAAGGATTACAAACTGGCGGATGGTGGCGGTATGTACC